>JANNOF010000310.1:0-2358 GCA_031398925.1 Gloeobacteraceae cyanobacterium SOY_34_metabat_371
CATTAGAAGGAGTAGTAGTGCCAACGGGAAGATTACTTAGGGCCAAAACAGAGCGATATTGGGCTGGGGTATTTGCTAGATCATTAAAATAGCTGGAGTCGGCGATCTTCTGGGTCCAACGGCGTTCATTGTCACCAATCGTATTCTGCACCGCTTTTTGATGCTGGATCAATTTAGAACGCACCAGTTCCGAAGCGGCATCAGCCACTTGAAAAGCCTCTGCCACATCCCGTGAGGTAGTAGAGCGCTCGGAAACCCGGCTTGTGATGGCAAAGGAGCTAACGCCAATAATAGTTAAAGCAGCACCAAATAAGAGCACCGTGAGCAAGGTTGCTCCACTGCGGCGCCTAGCAGCAACTCTTCTCATGTACAGCATCTTATCCTCCAAACGTTATAGACATATGCAATCCCAATTAAGATTAGCATAACCAGATAATTCAAAAAATCAGTGTTTCCCCTTAACCCTACACTTTGCCCAGTTTTCTTGTGCGTTAGATCACACTTAAACTGTCTTGAGCAAAGGCATTAAACTGTCCCAAACTGTCTATTTCCTGTCTAATCTATTCCCGCTCTTGAGGAAGGCGGATCAGGGGCACAAAGGGTTATATCACCCGTACCTGTGGTCGAACCACCCCCCGCCGAACATACATTTCGCGCTATGACCGTGGTGGTATATTCTAGGCGGTCTAAATCCCCTTGGCTAAAGGGCAAACGCGCCGTTGAATCAACCCCTTCGTAGCTACCAATAAACCGGAGCAAGCGGGTCTGCCCATTGGTTTGATCAATGTTGCGCACACTGATAGTGGGTTTGCCGATGGTGGCATCGTCCGCAAACAGATCAGCTAGGGCTAATGCGCCGCCTAACGCCGGTGGAGTGGTCACAAATCCCTTGGGTACGGCAGCATTCTTAGGTACTCCGATGGTGCCACTGTCTACAATTCCTTGACCAAAGTCTGTGATCGAGATCCCAACCACTTCGGATTGCTGACGATAAAGAACACGAGGACCAAGAAAGATTGCCGTTGGTGTGCGGGTGTAGTACACCACTAAAACATAGCCAGGAAGGGTATTTTCATTACCAAAGGTGACACAACCTCCGGTCGCCGGAAAAACCGTTGATACCGAGACGCGGGCACCCGTTGGCACGCCCGCCGGGGCACAGGTATTCAAACCAAAAGCACCTACTTTCGCCGGGATCCAAAATGCGGCCTCTAATTGGAACCCTCCTAAATTTAGGGGCGTAACCGGTATGGCACCGCCCCCAATTCCTGAAGGTAGGGTATAGCTATTTTGAGTGATATCTACAGCACAATTATTAACATCTATAATGGGATCAGGATTGTCGGGAATATCAGGACAACCCGTGCCTGGTTCACGATAAATATAGCGAGCTTCCTTTAATTCCGCAGCCATATAATCCATGGCATTTCGTATTTCCGATTGCACTTCTCCAGCGGTAATATTAGCCACTGAAAAACGTAGATAACTCACTACAGCTACGGCTAAACCTGAGGCGATCAAAGTACCAATTACTGAGGCGATCAAGACCTCAGTTAATGTAAAGCCTTGTTGACCTCTTATCCTTTTTTTTGTCTGCACCATAACTATGACCTCCTACTCAACTTTACGCATTTTCCCAAGCAGCGTAGATTGCACTACGGCTTTAATCGTGTCATTGGGGGTACTGGCTGCACAGGCTGCCGCATCGGGCCTTACCCCAGGGGTTGTAGGATCCGGTAACCAGCGGGTACAAATCGTACAATTGACCGGCTGTGAACTCAATCCTGTAGCATCTGTGACATTCCCGCGAAAGTCAAACTGGATCGCCGGATTACCTGTGGCCGTAACTAAGGCACAGGTTGAGGAAGCAAACTCAATACCAAAGGGGAGGGTTTCCCAGACGGGCGGCGCCTGGGTAATATCGTAAACCCGGTAGGAGTTGGGGTTGGCAGCCGCATTCCAGAGGGCAAATTCAGCCCGTACGGTCCGACCGGCTCGGATCCCGCGGGAACGTCCATCCCTTAAAGCCTCAAAAACTTTATTATTGGTGTCAGCCAACCGTTGCTTTTGCAAAAATCCAAAGAGGTTCGGTCCTGCTATCGCGGCTAAGATCGCTACGATGATCACGGTGACCACAACCTCAATCGTAGAAAAGCCCCATCTTCTTTGACTCAAGGTGCGTTGCATCGTTCTATCCTGTCACGATCCGAGGAATATCACTCCATAGCACCACAAGGGGCGCGGTCAAACTAAACTGATCAACGTTTTGGGCATCACTGGTAAACAAGGGTCGCCCTGGGTTGGTTAGGGATCCGGGCCGCAAACAAGCGGCAGAAGCCAGGGTTCCCGAACAGCCAG
>JANNOF010000360.1:0-7737 GCA_031398925.1 Gloeobacteraceae cyanobacterium SOY_34_metabat_371
GCCAACTAAACAATGAATATGCTTATTGATAGCTTGCCGCGTAATACCGAATTCTTGAGCTGTCAACGTGGCAACATCCTTAGGATGCGCTTGTATGTTCATCAAGATAAATTGACGAATTTGCTCACCACGTTGTCGAACACTTGACATATGCTCTTAGCCTCCTTGAGTGCTGATCTTATATTGTCAACCTTAGATATTTTATTGTCAACTTAAGGTTTTTGTGACATTTATCTAAGTGATTGAAGAAACGCTACCCACACTACCGCAGGGTTGGGCCAAGCAAAACGCTACTCATAAACGCCTCCACTGTAGTCCACTAAAGATAGTCGAAATTAGGGGCTTAGGCAAATTAAGATCCCCTAACCAGTCCCAAAAGACCTAACGCATTACCTTGGTTGTGCGTTCCTTTGGCCCCGGCTCAAGGGCTTAGTGTACCGCACAGGCCAATTCATCTACTAGCTCAAGCATGGATTGGGCTCCAAGTGGCTTATCCAGGAACTGATGCAACCCACCATCCCTATGGTTCTTGCCTAATTCTTTAAGAAATAGGCGCGTATAGACTGCTCTTTTCTAAAGAAACCTGTAATTTATGTGGGTAAATTTCTTGAAAGCACTCCAGATCGCTAGACTAGTGAATACATCTTCGTAGGCCCTATGGGTATCCACCCTTCTCCTGATCTGGTACCAGAACCTCCGCAGCTTAAAAGTACGGCGGGAAAATGGCTGAGCGAAGGTGGAGAATCCAATACCCAGCATGAGAAGAAGCCTTGGTATGCAGTTTTATGGCTAACTGGGGTAGATTACTTCTCGACTTTGGGCTACCAACCAGGAATTGCACTTTTGGCAGCGGGGGCGCTTTCGCCCATTGCCACCTTCCTTTTGGTGATCGTAACGTTGGGCGGAGCCTTACCGATCTATGCCGAAGTCGCCAAGCGGTCTTTTCAGGGGCAAGGCTCCATTGCCATGCTCGAAAAATTATTATCGGGCTGGTGGAGTAAGATCTTTGTTTTGATTCTTTTAGGGTTTGCCAGTACCGATTTTGTGATCACCATGACCCTGTCGGCTTCGGATGCGGCAGAGCATTTGGTACATAATCCTTTTTTAAAGCCGTATATAGAGCCTTATGCCCTGCCCATTACGATGCTATTGTTGACCCTTTTAGCCCTGGTGTTCTTAGCAGGGTTTTCTGAGGCCGTGGGCATCGCCCTTGTGGTAGGCATTCCCTACGTCTTGCTCAATGGCGTAGTAGTGGTGCGCTGTTTTCAAGAAATCCTAACCCAACCAGAGCGGATCACCGCTTGGCAGGGACAGATGTTCCAGATCGGGGACTGGACGATGATCCTCTTGGTGGCAGGGTTGACGTTTCCTAAACTGGCCCTGGGGCTCAGTGGGTTTGAAACTGGGGTTACGATGATGCCCCTGGTGCGGGGTGACCGGATCAAAGGTACCCAACGGCTGTTAACCGCCGCAGCCTTGATCATGAGTGTCTTGTTAATCAGTTCCAGTTGGGTCACCACCCTGCTGATTCCCCCCGAAGCCTATGCGGTCAATGGACCTGCCTCTGGTAGAGCCTTGGCTTATTTAGCCCATGAACTTTTAGGCAATGTCTTCGGGACTATTTACGACATTTCTACCATTGCGATCCTCTGGTTTGCCGGGGCCTCAGCAATGGCGGCTATGCTCAACCTGATCCCCCGCTATCTACCCCGTTTTGGCATGGCCCCGGACTGGGTACGCTATCCCCGGCCTTTGGTCTTTGTTTTGCTCGCCATTAATCTTGGGGTGACCTGGATCTTTAATGCCTCCGTTGAAGCCCAAGGTGGAGCCTACGCCACTGGAGTTTTAGTCTTGATCTTTTCGGCTGGGGTAGCCGTAGCTTTGGCTTTGACTAAGGAAGTTAAAGAGGGGCTAGCCCCCCGTTGGAAGAGCTATTACTTTTGGTTCTTAACTGCGGTTTTTGGCTATACCCTAATCGAAAATATTCGAGAACGCCCCGACGGGGTAGTTATTGCCACCGGATTTATTTTGGCTGTAGTGATCATTAGTACGATCTCTCGCTGGCAACGGGCCACGGAACTACGGGTTGAAGAAGCCATTTTTAGCGATGAGGAGTCGATCCGGTTATGGGATCAACTGGTGGCCCAAAAGGTCTGCTTGGTGCCCCTGATCAGCATTGATCCCGAGGCCCGTTATCGCAAAACCCAACAGATCCGCACCCACTATACCCTCCATGAACCGCTGATTTTTATGCATGTCACGCTCCTCGATGACCGGAGTGACTTCATGGGCGGTTTAAGAATTCAGGTACGTAAAGTGGGCACCGATTACACCCTCGAAGTGGGTGGTGCCGTAGCTATTGCCAATACCATTGCCTACCTGAGCGAACAGATCAAGCCCACGGCAATCTGTTTGGGCTTGACCCGCAAAAATATGACCACCCAATCCCTAGCCTTTCTGCTCTGGGGTGAAGGGGAAACGGGTCTGATGGTCTACCAGATCTTGATCCGTTATTGGGCTTCGACCCCCCATGAGGATGAACGCCCCCGGATCTTTTTAATGAGCGATGGGGCTTAGATCACCACGGTTTGACTAAAGACTTCGTGAAACATATCCAGATGAGGCACAAAAACTGAGTAATGCTCGGGGTCTAGCTCACTTTCAAGGACTCGGTCTAGTTCTTCGAGCATAGAGCGCACTAATTCCCAGGAGACATTGAGCCGGGGGTAAAGCATGACACAAAGGGGAAACAGCTCCTGACAAATGCTTTGGGCTGAATGTTGCAGGGCACATAAACACAAATAGATCTGAAACATCTCCGCGTCGCGGAGACTGGAGCGCATTACACCCTCATCTAGCAGGAGACCCGAATACACCCGATGTTTGGGATAGCAGTCTTGGGCATGACTCACTAAGTGCTGCGCAAAGGTAGTGACTTGGGGCAAAAGAGCCTCCACTGCCCGGAGCGGCATACTCCCAGTAGGTTGTTGCGCCGCCGCATCCAACATCTCGTAGATCGGCATATAGAGGTGATCATCCACCACTTTTTGATAGGGGGCAAAACAGGCCCGTTCTTGGGGGGTAAAGTGATCGGTTAAAAATTGACTGGTCATGTGGATCTGGAGGGTGACAAATCCTAAGATCCGTCCATCTTCTTGGGTATAGCGGCGGCGAATTTTTTTGAAGATCCGGCTACCGGTCGCCGAAAGACTATCGGCGGATTTACCCTGCTGGAGCGCGTCACTCACAATGGTAAACAGCGTCCGGCAATCTTCATTGATCTGCCAACCATCGATCAGGTTGGGATGAATTCCTTGGTGATGTAACTCCTGGGTTAACATCTGCTCTGTGTGCGCCAATCCCCTAGCCATGGCAAAGGGGAGACTTTTGATAATTTTGGTAGCTACCTGTTGTTGGAGTAGCGCTTCATGAGTCCGTTCAGAACTTGGGCTAGCTACCGACTGGACATATTTCTTAGCCCACAGCGCTACTAAAGAAGCATAGTGCTCGTCCAAGACAGGTAATTCAGAAGTGCTCATGGTGGGGGATCTACGTAGGGGGTATTTTCGCAAAACAGCGAATTAATTAGTAAGGATACTTAATTTTTTGGGCTAAATGTGTAAATAAATCTAAACTTCATAAAAGGCTCCGTATTTTTGCTACCGCGCCTTAATTCTAGAAGATCGCCTGTAGGGAGGGGCAGTATTTAAGGGGATTCCTGGAGCTTCGTAGCAGCCATTTTTTTAGCATCTTGGATCTTGAACGCCCACTTGAGTAAGCCGTATTTAGGAGCCAAGATCATTCTTATTAGGGTCATACAGATAATATTCCTCAACTCCAGATGATCCCTCAACCTCACGGTCTTTGCCCAGCTCTAGAGAAGACCATGGGTTGCCAGGCACCAGAAGGAATAAAAGCTGCCCAATAATAAGGATGCACATAACGCGGATCAGCTAATAATTTTTTTTGCGTTTGTTGGAAGGCTTCACTACGGCCCTGCCCTGCTAAAAGTTGCTGATAATATAGCTCCATCAAAAAACTGGTGCCCAGATCATCTACTTTCCAAAGGCTGATCAATTGACTGCGTGACCCAGCGATCACTAAAGCCCGACGCAATCCATAGACCCCTTCACCATTGAGAACTTCGCCAACTCCAGTATCGCAAGCTGACAGTACGGTCAATTCTGTCCCTTGGAGATCTAAGCCGCTTACCTCAAGCGCTGTAAGTACCCCATCTTCTCCGGCACTGGTGCGGGTATTAAAGCCCGCAAGCGCTAACCCTGAACGCAATAAGGGATTTTCAGGGGCAGCAATGGGCTTTTGGGCCAGAAAAAAGCCGTGGGTAGCAATATGCACTAACAGGGGGCCACGGGCTTGTTTTAAAATATTCTCCGTAGCCTCAGATCCTTTAAATAACTGGATCTGAGGCCATAAGCGTTGGATCATTGCCCCCTCAAGTTCCGTTCCAGGCAGAGGAGTATAGGCTAGTTGTCTAAGATCGCCCGCCCGTTGGAGCGTGGGCATCGTTTCTTTGACCACGGCTGCGTTGTTGAAGTCAGGATTTACTATTAGTAAAGGCCGTTGACGCGCAGGCAGATCTTTTTGTAACCGGATCAGATCGCGGCCTGATCCTAAATAAGAAATTGTATAGCGATCTAATAAGTACCGATTTTGATCATCTATAAGCGCTGCAAAAGGGAGTAAGTTTAATTGCCCATCAGGGGCTATGAGCAAGCGCTCTATATTGCCTAACAAGGGGTATATGGGTTGTAGCAGTTTTTGGGCTAGTTGGCGAGATTGGCGCTGGATCTGCTTGATCGGGGTAGAAGGTTTGCCTAAATCGCGACGGAACTGAGTAATTAAACGATCTAGACTTTCGGCCTCTCCCAGATCTACCCATTGGGGCGACCCAGAGGCTTTGAGAATAGCGGCGGCGTAGCGTGGTTTGCCCAGATAATTTGGTTCAGCCGCTTTAGGATCAACCGGAGTGTAGTATACCCATTCCAAGAGCGCTGCATCAGGAGGGAGTGCTTTTTGGACTGTCGTAACTGTGACAGGAGCAAACTCCGCCCGAAACAAAGTACTACGTTGGTTAAGCGCGGTTTCCCACTGTTCGGCTTGGGTTTGTAGCCCCATGATCTCCGCTTGGTGGGCACGAATGTCCCCCGCATCAGGCCCGCTAAAAACCAGTGTTGCTACCTGTGCACGGGTGCTATTAAGTTTATCGATCAAGGCTTGTTCTTGAGAACCCAAATTTTGCCGTAAGGTCTGCCAATTATTACTGACTGCATCCAGCACCCGGCCTTTACGCCGTAGGAGGGTAGTTAAAGCCAGTTGGGCCGCCACAGGATCACGGGGTGCTGCTTGTAGCGGTAGCGATACCGCGAGGGCCGTAGTCTTGCCAAGAGTCGCTAGATAGTCTTGTTTGCGTTGCTCAGATCCCGTGAGCAACAAAAGGGTTAAATTACGTTCTTCAAGTTCTACGCTGCGCGTCAGGGCCCCAAGCGCATCAGATAGCCCCCCCGCCGCGAGTTCAAGTAGCGCTAGATCATAGAGCGATTTGGCCACATCGGGGTGTTCGATCCCTTGGGTCTGTTCCAAAATTTTTAATGCCCGTTGGTGCAAGACCCTACTTTGGCTATAGCGACCCTGGATCCGATAAAGACGCACTAAACCGCTCAAACTCAAGGCGACATCTAGATGATTGGGGCCAAGTTTGGTTTCACGAATTTCCAAAGCTCTTTGGTATAGAGGCGCTACTTGAGCGAGACGCCCCTGTTTAACATAGAGATCTGCCAAATTATGCAGTGAGTCGGCGACATCAGGATGGGCACTGCCTACATTTTTTTCACGGATACTAAGGGCTCGTTGATGCAAAACCTCAGACTCAGGATAGCGCCCCATATCTTCATATAACACCGCCAGATTATTCAAAGCGACCGCAACCTTAGGATGCTCTGGCCCTAAGCCTTTTTCCAAAATGGCTAGCGCCCGCTGATGTAATTTTTCTGCTTTGAGATAGCTGCCTTGCTCCCAGTAGAGATTAGCCAGATTATTCAGCACTTTGGCTAAGGCCAGATCATTAGGTCCCAACACTTTTTCTTGAATCGCTAAGGCCCGTAGATACAAGGGTTCAGCTTGCGTGTATCGTCCTTGGACGCGGTATAGGATCGCCAAGCCATTGAGACACTCTGCTACCTCAGGATGGGTAAGGCCAAAATGTTTTTCCCGTAGGATCAAAGCCCGTTGATAGAGGGGTTCTGCCTGTGCATATCGTTTGAGGGTTTTCAATAGCGAAGCAATGCGTAGTAGACCCTTAGCTAAATCGGGATGATCCGGGGCCAAAGATTGCTCCTGAAGAGCAAGTACTTGCTCTGCTAAGGGCAGTGCCAGCTCAAATTTCCCTGCCTCTTTGAGTTGTTCGATCTCGCTGGTGAGGGATGCCCAGGGCGTAGCTTGATCCGGCAGGGCTACGGCTGTACCCGTGAGCAGTCCCGCGACCCAGAGCCCAGCTAGTAACTTTAGCGTAAATCTCGACATTTGCTACTCTGCCCTAGTAGGGGATAGGGCTGGAGGGAGGTACTCGCCAATTGGATCGGAGGGCGGGGGACCGGACGTAGGGCAAACTGGCTACTGAGTTTGATCTCAGCGAGTATGGCCAAAACCTCAGTTTTGAGGGGACCCGATAAAGTCCCATAGGTACGGTTTTGGGCAATGGGATTGGGATTAGGGTTGCTCCCAAAATTAAAGACCGGGTCGGGATAGGGATTTTGAAGTGCCCACAGCCCAAAACAGCCGCATTGATCGACTTCTAATTGCTGGTTATAGTGCTCATAAAACAGCCCATAGATCACGGAAACCAACGGATAATCAGAGCTACCCGTAGGATTGCTGTAGCTATTGAGGGCGACTTCCCGGACGAAGGGAGCGTCCACAAAAGGGGTATCCAAAACGCTGTTACTCAAGGCCGAGCCTGTGGCCTGAGCACTCGCCGCATAGTACTGGGGTAATGCTTGGTTGAGGGCAATCGCCGTTAAGTTACTCTGATTTTGTAACCGGGCCGCAGGTAGCCCACTGCGTCGGTCTATCGATAAATTGGTATAGGCCGCTCCGACGTAACCTAAAGTCCCTTGTTGGTTACGGATCGTTCGCACTACCACATCATCCCCCCCTTGGACGGCAAGGAAGGAGTCGGGCCAATCCACGGTATCCGCTAAGGTATCCGTTTGGCCGCGGGCTTCACTTGTCGCCCCCGCCCCGCGTTTCCACAATAGGTCTGCGGGATAGGGCGCTGCTTTATAGGGGGCAGGGAAATTGAACCGACCGGTACAGACTGTTTGCAAATGATTGCTTAAATATAGGGTTTCGCCGCTGGCATCGGACCGACGCACAAAGGTCAGCGGCCCTGTACGGACGGGAATATTGTTGTTGTCGCGGGTGATCGCTGGGTCCTCCCACCTGGTGATCACGCCATCAGCAATAGCACAATACGTTGCGCGGGAAAGCTTTAGGGTTCCATTGGGCAAGTTCATGCCTTCGGGATTGTAGGCAAAGACAATGCCTTCCCCCGCGAAGGGGACTTGGATCGCCGAACCCCGATTTGTAATATTGATCTGGTACCGTTGTAAATCGTTGGCGGTTAGGGGGATCGAAGTTCATGTCTGCCGCCAGCGTGCCGAGCAGGCCCGCCTGGATCAGCGCCAGGCGCTGCACGCCCATGTACACCACCAGCGTCAG
>JANNOF010000035.1:0-1562 GCA_031398925.1 Gloeobacteraceae cyanobacterium SOY_34_metabat_371
CCACTGGCCGCAGGGGTCGTGATCGTTGTCGGCGCGGTGACTTACTTGATCGGCTGGATCGTGGTCGCCCGGATGCTCGACCGGCCCGCTCCGCAGCCCATGTATCCACAGGGGCAGTTTCCGCAGTCGCCCTATCCGCCGCCGCTAGCGCCGGGGATGCAGGTCGGCGGTGACTCTCCGTTTGCTGCCGCCCCGAATTATCCGCCGCCGCCGTTCGCCGCGGCGCCAGCGCCAGCTCCGCCGAAATGGCCCGACCCGGCCATGCCGCCCGCTCCACCGGCTCGTTCGGGCAGCGGCGGGTGCGTTGTGGCCGCCCTCGGCACGTTTGCCATCCTCATGCTCTCGTGTTGCGGCGGCGGAATCTTCCTGTCGCGGTTCGCCACCGTCCACGCCGGCCCTCCGAACCAGCCGTTTCAAGCGGGCGCTCCCTTTGGCAACGATCCCTTCGCCGACATGCAGCGCCAGCAACAGCGACAGCTCGACGACATGCTCGAGCGGCAGCGCGACAAGTGGCGCTTGATCGAGCGCGACCGTCAGCGCATCGGCCAAGGTCCGGGCTGGTAGCGCCCGGGACAATCTACGCCGCCTCGTTTCGCTCACCGCGCAGCCAGTCCAGCGCCCCGCCAAACCAACTCCGCCGCCGCTGCTGCGCCACAGGCACGTGCGGCGTCTCGACGATCCGCACCAGAAACTCCTCCAGCCGCTCCGGCGCGAGCGCCTCAGGCACGCGGTTGCCATGAAACCACGGCTGGCGCAGATAGTCGGCGTAAAGGTCGTCATCCCGATCGACGGCGATCACCCGCTCGATCAGTGCCTCCTGGCTGCCATGGTCGAAGTAATTGAGGAAGCTCCGCGGGTTGAAATCGACGTGCACGACCGGATCGCCCCAGTAGATCGGCAGGCTCATGGCCCACATCGGTTGCGGCAGCTTCTCGGTGGTGTAGCCGGGATGCGACGCGTTTTCGAACGCAATCGTGAACTTGTATGGCCGGATGAATTCCAGTTTGCTCTCTTTCCACGACTGGGGGCCGCAATAGCGTGGGCCGATCGCTCCGGCCATGTTGTTTCGCACCTTGCCCGGCGAATCGACCCGTTTGTAGCGCGAGAGCTTGTCGAAAAACCGCACCCGCTCGCGGCAGCCGCGGTTGGAGACGATGAAATTGCAAAACCGCGTTTTCTCGGCCAGCACGCCGTCCGCGTCCACTTCCCCCTTCACTAGTGCCGCCAGATCGCCATACCCGTGCGTATAGTTGGGCAGCCGCAAGTGTCGGGGATGGTCGATGCGGTCGAAGGTCAAGGCGTAGTCGCACGTCCCCCAATCCGGCCGCAAGTTCTCGCCGGTCACAAACACCCGCAAGCAGCGAAAGCGGCGATGCTCCTGGCCGAAGCACGAGTAGAACAGCACGTGCGGATCGTCCGCGAATTCCAGTTCGTAGTACTTTGCCAGCGCGCGTGCCAGGAAGTTGTTTCGCGGCCTGAAATGGCGCGGCGAGTGATCGACGAAGGCGACGGCCAGACGCGGCTTCATGGTGCGAGTCAACATCGAGTTGTCGGGTGAATTG
>JANNOF010000037.1:0-9398 GCA_031398925.1 Gloeobacteraceae cyanobacterium SOY_34_metabat_371
TCCAGATCTTAACAAGATTGAGAAATGTTGGTCTTGGTTAAAAAATCGCATTCGCAAACAACTTAAGCGCTCCGAGAGTTTACGAGATGCAATGGAGAATATCTTACGACTAGCGTCCTAATAATTATGGCGACTGCTATAGTTCCTTTACGTCGTTTAAGAATTTTAAGTGTTTTAGATGGAAGTGCCTGAGTAGAATATCTTGGATTGTTAAACCATGAATCTGGAGCATCTACCATTGCAACATCTGCATAATGACCATGGATTTTATAATAGGCTTCCTGAGCATCTTGAATTTTTTTAAGATTTTCTATTGCTTCAGGGAATGGTGATAGTGGAGGTAATCCGCAACTAACGATCTCACCTGCTAGATCCACACAAGATGTTAAAAAGATAAGACTGATGACTAATACGCTTCCCCTGGCTATGGATCTTACTTGCATAGTACCCCCTTAGTATTTTTATCACTGCGATCCACTATAGATAAATTTGGCAGTTTTAGAGATCCTGCCCCCTAGACCGTCATAACCAAAACTCGCTTTCACTAAATTTGAACGTTAGGATACTGGATAAACTCAATTGTGTTCACCATGCGGATCGCCTTACTCCAGCTCAATCCCACCGTCGGAGACTTCGTTGGTAATCGGGGGCTGATCCTCCAGGCCGTCCACGCGCTAGCACCGCAACCCGATTTGGTGATCACGCCAGAGCTATCTCTAGTGGGTTATTTACCCCGTGATCTGCTCTTGCAACCCGCGTTCATTCAACGGGCGCATGCGGAAGCTCAGCTTTTAGCTACGGATCTTAAGGGCTATGCTCCAGTACTGGTGGGGGTTCCGCAGATCAATCCCGCAGAGGAAGGTAAGCCCCTGTTTAATAGTGCGCTACTCCTCCATGAGGGCAAGATCCAACGGGCGATTCATAAAACCTTGCTGCCGACCTATGACGTATTTGACGAAGACCGTTACTTTGAACCCAGCCCCCACGTGGAAGTCCTCAAGATCGGCGAGACGTTGGTGGGGGTCTGTATTTGCGAAGACCTCTGGAATGACCGAGATTACTGGGCTAAACCCCGCTACCACCTCGATCCGGTGGCTCAGTTGGTTCAAGCTGGAGCTAAATGGATCATCAATCTTTCGGCCTCACCCTATACCTTGGGCAAACAGCAGTTCCGAGAGCAAATGTTGGGTCAATTAGCCCGTAAACACAACGTGCCCCTAGTCTATGTCAATCAGGTGGGGGGTAATGACGACTTGGTTTTTGATGGCTACAGTTCTATGTTTGATCCCCAAGGTCAGTTGGTGGCCCGCGCTCCCGGCTTTGTTCCAGCCACCCTGGTCGTAGATGATCAGGGTGGCCCCGTCGCTGAACGTTTAGCAGAACCCGCAGGACTTTGGGAAGCATTGGTCTTAGGTACCCGGGACTATGTACATAAATGCGGCTTTCAACGGGTGCTGTTAGGGCTTTCCGGCGGGATCGATTCGGCCTTGACATGTGCCATTGCCGTAGCTGCCCTAGGAGCGGATCAGGTCTTGGGCGTGCTGCTGCCTTCCCCCTATTCCAGTGCGGGTAGCCTCACCGATAGTCAAGATCTAGCCCAAAACTTAGGCATTCAAACCCTAACGATCCCCATAGGCCCGGCGATGGACATATACGACCAGCTCTTAGGGGAGGCATTCACCAGCTACGGGCCGGATATCACCGAGGAAAATATCCAATCACGGATCCGGGGCAATCTGCTCATGGCCCTTTCTAACAAATACGGTGCTTTATTGCTCACCACAGGAAACAAATCGGAACTAGCGGTGGGTTACTGTACTATTTATGGGGATATGTGTGGCGGTTTAGCCGTCATTGCCGATTTGCCCAAAACTAAAGTTTATGTCCTTGCCCAATGGTTAAATGATCAAAAGTCAGTGATCCCAGAGGTTATTCTCACGAAGCCCCCTTCCGCCGAACTCCGACCGGATCAAAAGGATCAAGATAGTTTGCCGCCCTATGAAATTTTAGATGTCATTCTGCAGCGTCATATCGAGCAACATCAAGGCTTAGATCAAATCGTAGCGGCGGGGTTTCCTGAACGTTTAGTACAAAAAATTATGTACTTAGTCAAACGAGCTGAGTTTAAACGTCGCCAGATCCCTCCAGGGATCAAAGTAACGGACCGCGCTTTTGGAACAGGTTGGCATATGCCCATTGCGGCAAAATAAAGCCACTCGTCTGACTAACGATGGGCCATACCTACAGCCTCACTAAGCTGACTTAGTCCCGCTTGCTGGACCCGCGCTGCTAAACCCCGTAGGATCTGCGGCACCACTAAAGGGCCTTGATAGATCCAGCCCGTATAGATCTGAAGCAAGCTGGCGCCATGAATGATCTTATCCCAGGCATCTTCAGCCGTCGTGATCCCGCCCACCCCCACTAGGGGGACTGTCCCCCTGCTGATCTGCCAAAGGAGTGCCAAAACTGCGGTAGACCGTTGGGTCAAAGGTACGCCACTCAATCCGCCGGTTTCTTGACGGGTCATACTTTTTAAACTGGGGGGCCGTTGAATGGTCGTATTGGTGGCAATGATCCCGGCTAATTTAAAATCTTGGACACAGCGGACAATAGCTTCTAAATCACTCGTTTCGAGATCCGGGGCAATCTTGACTAAAAGTGGTTTTTGATCCCGATTGCGTTCTTGAAGCGCTTGAAAGATCTCACTTAAAAATTGGCTTTTTTGTAGATCACGTAGCCCCGCCGTATTGGGAGAGCTGACATTAATGACAAAATAATCCCCATAGGAATAAAGCTTCTGAAAACTAAAGGCGTAATCTTCCGGGGCTTGGGCCAAATCGGTACTCTTTGATTTTCCTAAATTGATCCCCAGGGGTACGCGGCTTTTGCGGGTCATCAATTTTTTAGCCAAGGCTTCAGCCCCCGCATTATTAAAGCCCATACGATTGATCACCGCCTCATCTTCGATCAGGCGAAACAGTCGCGGTGGGGGGTTTCCGGGTTGGGCATATCGAGTCACCGTGCCGATCTCTGCCCAGCCAAACCCCAAGGCTTCCCAAATACCCACCCCTTGACCGTGTTTATCAAAACCGGCCGCTAAACCCAGGGGATTGGCAAAGTTGATTCCCCAGAGTTTTTGGGCCAACACCGGATCTTGATATTGACAGGGGCTTAAAAGTCTTTGGAAAACAGGCCGTTGGGCCATAAATTCCAAAAGGCCCATACTTTGCCCGTGGACCCACTCTGGATCCAGTTGAAAAACTAGGGGCCGGACTAAGGTTTGATAAATTCCCATGCACCTAGCGTAGCGTCTTGCGTATATGTTGGATCTAGACCTCAAGGAGTATCCGATGCAGCGTAGAACTTTGCTCATGGCGGCGAGTCTATGGGCCATCAGCCCGGTGTATGCCGAAGAAGCCCTCTTGACCGCTCTTAATGCCCCGCACCGGTCTGAAAAGAACAAAGCCCGGGACCGCTATCGTCATCCTGCCGAAACCTTGGCCTTTTTTGGCCTCAAGCCCGACATGAAGGTGGTGGAACTATGGCCCGGTGGCGGCTGGTACACCGAGATCTTAGCGCCCGTATTAGCGGATAAGGGTCAACTGTATGTGACTGGCTTTAAGCCTGAGGGGCAAATGGCCCGGGCCGCCCAAGCCCTAGCTAAAAAACTTGCCAGTGATCCTAAAGTCTACGGCAAAGTTAAAGTGATCGAAATTGCCCCCCCAGATCAGTTAAGCCTGGGTGCGGATAACTCCATGGATATGGTCTTGACCTTCCGCAATATCCACAACTGGATGGGTGGGGGTTTTGCCGATCAAGTCTATAGCGCAGCCTACAAAGCCCTCAAACCCGGTGGGGTCTTTGGGGTAGAAGAGCATCGGGCCAAACCGGGTACTACCGCCGAGATCGCCAGATCTGGCTATGTGCCTGAAGACTATGTGATCAGCCAAGTTAAAAAAGCTGGTTTTGTACTCGCGGGTAAATCCGAGATCAACAGCAACCCCAAAGACACCAGAGATTATCCCGATGGGGTCTGGACCCTACCGCCCACTTTGACTAAGGGGGAGCAGGATAAAGAGAAATATCAGGCCATCGGAGAAAGTGACCGCATGACCCTGAAATTCGTGAAGAAATAGTCTATACCTTCAATTGCAGGAATACAGTAAAGCAACAGCTCTTGGGAGGTGTGAACCTAGGGTTCCCCCTCCCAAACCCGCCCCCTTCCTCGTCAGGGAGCTTGCAGCCCCCGACACCCCCGACAACGCAAAGCGCTTTAGCAACCCCTTGCCGGGTTTGATCCTATGGCTGGGGTAAATCCTAACGTGGGGGCAAGGGGTCGGAGGGATCTATGGAATATTTATCCAAGAGGCCTAATACACCACGCCCAGATCTTTGTAATCAACGTTTATGTGATCAACCCCGTTTCCCAGCCCAAGATCCCGGTCAATAACAGACCAACCAAGCCGATAAAGCCCCAATCCTCCTTCCGCCAACCCAAGGGAACCGCTGAGGAGCGCGGAGCTAAAGGATCATAGCCTCTAGTTTCAAGACCAATAGTGACTTCATCGGCATAGGTCACCATCCGAAAAACCAGGGGTACAAAAAGTCCAGAAAAAAGTTTTTGGGGTTCCCAGCCTAGGTCTACCCCCCGGAGTAAATTGGCTTCGCGAATACGGTTCGCTTCTTCTTGGATCAGGGGCAAAAAGCGCCACACCAAGATCACCCCCAGCACTACATAGGCCGGTAAGCGTATGGTTTGCAGCGCTCGGATCAAATCTTCAGGTGCCGTAGTACTGGCTAGCAGGGGGGCCGGGAGCAAGATCGCCACGATTCGGCTCGCTGTAAGTAGGGCGTAGGTCAGGTCTTGGGTGAAATAAAAATTTACGCCAGTGATCAGCAGTAAGACTCCGCCACCGACCAGCCAGATCCAGGGCACAACCCGTCCCCCGAGGATCAACAGAAGGAGTAAAAATCCCACTAAGACCGCCATTCCCGCCAAGGTTTTGATGGCAAAGGCCAGGGTCAGGGCAAGGAGGGTAAAGGCGATCTTTAAAAGGGGATTGACCCGCAGCAGTAACTGGATCGGGCTAAAGGTCTTCATCAAGTTTGCCCGCCTTTACCAATTGCCGCACTACTTGTTCCCCTAGCCACCAAGCGAGACTACCCATCAAAGCCCCGATCCCAATGGCAGGTACAGCGAGCCACAGGGGCAGATTTATGGCGCGGGGCGTCAAACCCAAGGCTTGGGTTAACCCCGTTACAGCAGCCAGCATACTCAGTAGGATCGTTCCTTCAAAAAAGACTACGTTGCCTAAAAAACGGTTAAAGGAACCACCATAGCCCTTACGTAGGGTCATTACCCCCTCAGTGATCGCCGCCGCACTGATCAGCACAATGGGAATAATGGGATTGATCAACCCCAGCAGTAAGCCCACAGGGGTTATGACCAAAAATACTGCGCCCACGTGTCTAAGACGGGCCATAGCTAAGGTCAAAAAGACACCGGCAAAGGGTGCCCAAAGAATTGCTCTGGCTCCAGGCAGAGGAATCATCAAAGCAAAACCTTGGGTGATCACCGCCGCCAAAAGGGTCCCAATGGACATAAAGGCGGCAAAAACATAATCTTTTAGTTGCCAGGAGTGCATTGGAGCCTAAACAGGCAGCATATCTAGGATACGCAATTTTTAGACGGGCTGGGCATCTGCCGCCTCCAGGTGAGCCTGGAAGGCATTAAATTCAGACTCTTTGATCCGTCCTGCTTGATAGAGCGTCTGGGTGATCTCCGCTAGGGTTAACGCCGCGTGGACCCGATAGCCCTTTTGGGCAACCCGCTCGCGTACCCCCTGCCCGTGATCGATCAACACCACAATGTCACGGACCACAAGCCCCGTGGATTCTAATTTCTCTACGCCTTCGAGGACACTTTTGCCCGTGATCAAAATGTCATCCACCACCACTACGGTTTCCCCCGGTTGAAACGTTCCTTCGACCAAGCGCCGCGTTCCGTGGGCCTTGACTTCTTTACGCGGAAAGATCATCGGGCGGTTGAGCCGGAGCGCAAGGCCAGTCGCAGTGGGCAAAGACCCATAGGGGATTCCCGCAATGCGGTCAAAGTGGAGTTCCTGCAAGATCCGAGCATAGGCATCGAGGGCCTTATGAAAGATCTGGGGATTGGAAATAATCTGTCTCAGATCAATGTAGTAGGGCAAAGTCGCCCCTGAAGCCTGGACATAGGACCCAAACAGAACACAGCCCAGATCAAAAAGTTGCAAGATCAGGTCTACTTGGGGTTTTGCCTCCAACAGACAGACATCAGGGGTCCAAAGACGGCACTGCCGAATGGGTCGGGCACGGGCTTGATTGACCTGTTCTTGCAAAACCTCAAGTTCGCTATGTATGGTGTCACTGCGTAATAGATCTAAGGACACCGGGAGCAAGAGTCCCTCACCATTGGCATTGAGTCCCGCCGCAAGGGCATGGTCTAAATTAGTACCTTCGGACCAAAGATTACGGGTCAAGATCCAGCGCTCCGGGGCTAAATCCCGCACGGTAGAGAGCATTTCAGGGATCGCCCCCACTTCTAAACCCAATTGATCCGCAGTGCCCCAAGTCCGCGCTGCCTGGACTACCTGGGTAAATAGGGGTGGATCGCCCCAGCCTTGGATCTCAGTTGCTGTACGGTTCGTAGTCGTACACAGAATAAATACAGCCTTGTCGGGATATACCAAAAAAGGGGTGCATTGATCCTGTCCACTGTAGGGACTAAGGGTAACGGCATCTACTTGCCAGTGTTCAAAACAACTCCGCGCCAGGGCAGTACTGGTTGCCAGATCACTATGTTTAAGGTCTAAAATCACCGGAATTGTGGGCGGAATTCGCTGGAGTATGGTTTCCAATAGCAGCATTCCGCCACTACCTAAAGCCGTATAAAAGCCCAAGGTCGGTTTATACACGGCTACTAAATCTTGGCTTTGTTCAATGATGTCGAGTAACCAAGTCTTTAGGGCATTTACAAGATCAGCCTCCCGATACCGGAGGGGGAGCGTCTCTGGATTTGGGTCTAGGGCTACACATAGCAAACTTTGATGCAATTCGATAGAATGGCTGAGCTTATCACTGAACACCCTAACTCCCCAATGGTGATCCCAGTTTAGGACTAGGGAAGCAATTTGGGGCATGATGGGACAAAACGAGGCCAGATATGGTCAAAGCCGCCAAATCGATCCAAGAACGTCTCCGCTCGGGCGGTCTTGCTGCTTTACTAGGCATGATATTAATTGTCCTCTTAAATTTGGGTATCAACTTTGCCCTAGCGCGCCTCCTACCCCCTAGCGATGTGGGGATCTACTTTTTAGCCTTTAATATTCTTACTTTTGGGGCTTTAATCGGTAATTTAGGGCTTAACCAATCGGCGGTGCGCTTTGTGGCTGAGAGCATGGGCCTAAATCAGCCCCAACGCGCCCGCAAAGTAATTCAACTTATTTTTGGACTTTCTTTTGTTGGTTCCAGTCTTGTGGGGGTGACCTACTATTTGACTGGTTCCTGGATTGCCATTGAAATTTTCAAATCTCCTGGTTTTGCTGCGGTGACAGGCTTAACCGCCCTGTGGATCGCAATCAGTACCCTAGAAAAGTTGATTGCCGAAGTCTTCCGGGGCTTTCATCGTATTCCGGCCGCCGCTCTTTTTGGAGGGGTAGGATCTAGCTTTCTTTTGCTGTTAGCCATCGGTGGCCTGTACCTCACCCAACAAACATCGGTGGAGTTGGTTTTAACCTTTGCCGTTGCTGCGGGATTACTTTCGGTACTCGTAGGGGGAACGTTACTCTTTTTACGCACTAGGGCTTTAGCCCATATGCCCACGGTGGGTGAACCTCTAGATATCTCATTGGCCCAGATCTGGAAGATGGCGTGGCCCATGCTGGTCATCAGTGCGGCGCATTTTTTAATCACCCAAGGGGATCTGTGGTTGGTCGGGTACATTGGTCCTACAGAAAATGTGGCTATTTACGGTGCTGTCAGCCGTCTGATCTTTTTGATCACGACGCCTTTATTAATTGCCAATGCCGTTGTACCGCCCTTAATCGCTGAAATGTATGCTCAGGGCAAAAAAGAAGACCTCGAAAAAACCCTGCGCGGGGTAGCGACGATTTCCGGGATCCCGGCCCTTTTAGCGCTGATCGTGTTGGTGGTGGGCGCTAGTCCCATTTTGGGCTTGGTTTATGGCGACTTTTATCGTGTGGGGGCCCCTTACCTCATCGTTTTGAGTATTGGGCAACTGGTCAATGTCTGGAGCGGTTCTTGTGGCTATTTATTGATCATGACCGGTCATCAGATCCCCCGGATGAATATTGCCCTCGTGAGCGGTGCTACGTTGATCCTGGGGGGCCTGTGGGCCGGGGCAAACTTTGGGTTGATGGGTATCGCTGTTACTTCTTCGGCTGTAGTAGCGATGCAAAATATCCTCATGCTGCTGTCGGTCAAAAAACGGCTGGGCATCTGGACCCATGCAAGTTTTTCGATAGACCGAATCCGTCAGGTGATGGGGCGGGCCTAGCCCTATGGATCAAGAGGGCTTTTCCGTTCAAGACCTTTCGTTACATCAAGTCCCTGCTCATTTTCGCGGACGTTCCCGTGCCTATGTCCAACTCTGGTGGATCGTTGAGGGCTTGTTTTTTCACCCTTCACCGCAATTTATGTATGCTTGGCGCCGCTGGTTATTGCGGTTATTTGGGGCCAAAGTCGGCAATCATGTGTTGATCCGTCCCTCGGCCCATATTACCTATCCCTGGAACGTTACCCTTGCGGATTATGTGTGGATCGGGGATCACGCGGTGCTTTATAGCCTTGGTGAAATTGACATCGGTCCCCATACCGTAGTTTCGCAACGGGCTTATATTTGTGCCGCCAGCCATGACTATAGCGTCCCTAGTTTTGATATCTACAGTGCCCCTGTGGTTTTAGAACAAGAAGTTTGGATCTGTACCGATGTTTTTGTTGGACCAGGGGTACGGGTAGGCCGGGGATCAGTTGTGGGCGCGCGGAGTAGCGTTTTTAAAGACCTACCCCCGATGATGCTGTGTCTTGGTAATCCTGCCCGCCCGGTACGACCGAGGATCTCGTGAAGCCGCCCATCTGTTAAAAGGAGATTAGCTGCCTAATATCAAGTAGCGGACCGCTTGCCTAGGTTGATCCGTCAAAACCAAGTATCTCTTGGCACTGCTCAACTCGCGGCTTCTCGATTATCACTTCAAGAGTTACGCGAAGCTAATGGACTACAGATACGAGTATTATCCGAAACCCGTGAGCCTGCTGAGAATCAAACAAGCGAGCGAATCAGAGCAAAAGCGGTTTGTTGCTCTCGTTGACCGCATCCTCGCGGCGAAGCAGCGCGATGCCGA
>JANNOF010000060.1:0-5849 GCA_031398925.1 Gloeobacteraceae cyanobacterium SOY_34_metabat_371
TGAAGCCCAGCCTGGCGATACCGTCGTATATCGCGTCGCCGTAACGAATCTTTTAACCAACGGTGTCCTCAAGGATCCGGTAATTTCCGATCAACTGCCCTTAGGATTTACTTTGCTCCCCGATTCAGTGCGGGGAGAACTGAGTGGCAAAAAAGTAAAGATTCGGACTGAGCAGCGGGGCCAGACCGTAACGTTTACCCCTAGTGCAGATATTCCCCCCCGCGAAACCTTGATTCTGGTTTATGCAACCCTGATCACCCCCAATAGCCTGCGCGGCAGTGGACAAAATACAGCCGTCGTAGAAGCTGAGGGTCCTACGGGCCCGGCCCAAGCGGGCCCGGTCATCTACACCTTGCGCCTCAAACCCGGCATCTTTAGTAGTGGCGGAACGATCCTGGGTCGCGTTTTTATTGATCAAAACTTCGATGGCGAGCAACAATCCGGTGAGCTGGGGGTCGCCAATGCCGTAATTCTCCTAGACGATGGCACCCGAATTACCACTGATCCAAAGGGACTTTTTTCAGTTCCCAATGCCCTGGCCGGTTATCGTACCGGGGTCTTAGACCTCAGCAGTATTAGCGGTTATACCCTAGCTCCCAATTACGTTTTTATCGAACGCAATAGTCAATCTCGACTGGTACACCTGGCTCCAGGGAGCTTGGTACGCATGAATTTTGCCATAACCCCGCGCCTAGGAGCGCGACCATGATCACTTCTCGTTTCCCCCGGATCATTTTGCATTGTCTAGCGGGTACTTTGGGACTAACGCTACTCACCCATAGTCTTCAGGCAGAACCCGTTACTGATCCCGCTGGTGGCCTTAGGGACGTAGCCGCCATCGAAGCCGAGCAACTGCTAGCCCCCAATGAAGTACGAATTCTTGATCCTCAACCAGGGCTAGTGGATCACGAGGCCACGGCCATTACGCTCCAGTACGCCTTGGGCAGTACGGTTAGCCTCAATACCAATGGCATCCCTGTTTCGGCAACTTTAGTGGGCCGGACCGAAACCAACACTACGCTCAATTTAGTGACCCAAACTTGGTATGGGGTGATCTTAGCCAAAGGGACCAATACGATCACCGCCCAAGCCGGAGGAGGGCAACCGGTCGCCATTGAAGTTGAGGTGCGGGGACTGCCTACAACTCTGATCCTCAAGGCCGATCAGCCGCAAATTTCCGCTGATGGACGGGCGACCACGACCCTAAAGGGCGAACTCACCGATGCTTTAGGCAATCGTAGTCAACGCGAGTCGCTGGTGACCCTAACTACGGAGACGGGCAGCTTTGTGGGGGCTGATGCGGATCTAGACCAACCCGGATTTCAAGTCAAAGCCACAGAGGGTCAATTTAACGCTACCTTTCAAGCCGGGATCAAGGCCCAGACCAACCGGATCCAGGCGAGCGCCTATAAACTGGCTACCATAACCGAAATAGAACTGCTTACGGACCTACGCCCCTCGGTGGCAACCGGGGTGATCGATGTGCGCTTAGGGGCCAAAGGCTTAGATTATTACCGCCCCTTTGAGGATTTTCTCAACCCTGAGCATCGTAGTGCTTCTAACTTAGACGTTCAAAGTAAGGTTTTTGCCACCGGGCGTTTGGGCGACTGGCTCTTTACCGGAGCCTACAACAATACCCACTCCCTAAACCAAGATTGCAATGGTACGGCCCAACTCTCCCAAGAAACCCAAACCTGCGACGAATCCTACCCGGTTTATGGCGATAGCTCTAGCATTGAGCGCTTGGCGGAATCGCGGGATTATGTCTTTTTGCGGTTAGAACGCAATAAAGACTATGTCATGTGGGGGGATTATGACCTCAAGGAATTTGCCACCGAAGCCCAAAAATTTACCGCGATCACCCGCAGGTTACACGGCTTTAAGGCTAACTATAATCTGGGTGATCTCCAAGGCACGGCTTTTTATGGGGATAACGTCCAGGGCTTTCAGCGCGATGCCGTCGCTCCAGATGGAACGAGTGGCTATTACTTTCTTTCCCGCAGGCTGATCATTCCGGGCAGTGAAGTGATCACAATTGAGCTGGAAGAATTTCAGCGCCCCGGTACCGTGATCGATAGCCAAACCTACAGTCGCGGCGTAGATTATGACATTGACTATGACCGGGGTACGGTCTTATTTCGCCAGCCCATCCTCAAAACCGATATTGATCAATATGGCACAGTGTTAGTGCGCCGGATCATCGCCACCTATCAGTATGAAGGGGCCCAAGGAGCCAATATTTACGGCGGCAGACTCCAGTATCATTTTTCCCGTGAATCAGGCCAAGAGAAGATCCTAGGCATGACCTATATTCAAGAAAATCAAGGGGTCCGTCAATTTCAATTGTATGGCAGCGATCTGTTGCTCAATTGGGATTCTGGGGGCCAACTGATTGCGGAATATGCCCATTCTAATAATGATTCTGATGTTGTCGGTCCGGTTAGTGGCGCCGCCTATCGTCTAGAAGTAAAACAACTGTTTGGTACAGGCTTAAGCACCAGAGCCTATTGGCGTCATGCGGATACCGGGTTTAGTAACAATGCCACCACCAGTTTTGTGCCGGGTCAAACCCGCTATGGTTTTGATCTAGTGGCCCTACTTAGCCCAGAAACCAACCTGAGGGCCAGCTTTGATCATGAAGACAACAATGGAACGGCGCCCCAACCCCTAGTCAATAAAGTTGACTTGTTTAACCCCGGCACAACTGCCTTACCAGGTAGTCGCGTGGATAATAGCTTGACAACGATCAGCGCGGGGATCTTTCAAAAATTGGGCCAAGCGACATTGGAACTAGACTATATTCAGCGCCAGCGCCAAGACCGGATCTTGGAAACTACTACTAACTCTAGTCAGCTACGTTCCCGCTTTACCTATCCCTTAGCGGATAAATTGACGCTAAGGGCGCAAAACGAACTGACCCTTACCAAAGAATCCGATATTGTCTACCCAGACCGGACGGTGATCGGTTTAGATTGGGCGGTGTTGCCCGGCATAAGTCTACAACTTAATCATCAATTCTTTTCTAGTTCAACCTATGCGGCTAACTCTATTACGAGCTTAGATCTGGCTGGGGATTATAAGCTAGGCGCAGACACCACTCTTTTGGGCCGCTATTCAGTCCTTTCGGGGATCAGTGGTCCTAAAGGCCAAGGATCTTTAGGGCTAAATCACAAATGGACCGTTTCACCGGGCCTAAAGATCGACTTAAGCTATGAGCACTTATTTGGCAGTATTTTCACAGGTACGGGTGCTGGGGCACAATATAGCCAACCTTTTGCCGTTGGGCAAGCTAGTTCTTCCTTGGGTTTAGAAGGAGGCGATAGCTACAGTATTGGCTTTGAATATTTAGCTAGCGATGATCTAAAAGCCACAGCCCGTTATGAACATCGCACCTCTGGGGGCGGATCAAACACCGTGATCTCATCGGGAGTTGTGGGTAAACTTTCCCCCTCTTTAACGGGATTACTGAAATACGATCAAGCCAATAGTTCCAATCAGCAACTGGTGGGATTAGGCGACACGATTAACTTCAAATTGGGCATCGCTTTTCGAGATCCCCTAGAGGACCGCTTTAATGCTCTTTTGCGCTATGAATACCGTCAAAACCCTTCTACGATTCCTGATACGATCTTGTTGGGTAGTGGTACGGGCAATACCAGTCATACCTTAGCTTTAGAAGCACTATATACTCCAGACTGGCAATGGGAGTTTTACGGTAAATTAGCCCTGCGCACCAGCACAACCCAAATTGCCCAAGACTTCACCAGTGCAAGTACCATTGGCCTCGTCCAGGGTCGGGCAACCTATCGCTTGGGCTATAACGTAGATCTCGTTGCCGAAGCCCGGGCGATCACCCAAAGCGTTGCAAGTTACGGCGAACTGGGCGGGACTGTAGAAGTGGGATATTATTTATCCCCCTGATCTGCGCTTGGCCGGGGGCTATAGTTTTGGGGCCATTGATCAAGATAAAAATAGCGCCATTGTTGATGGCGGATTTTATCTAAATCTAAGCTATAAGATCAACGAACTTCTAGGGGGATTTGGTATTCAGCAATTTCCCTCGGCGCAACTAGCGCCCCCGGATCAAACTGCCCTACAGCCTGTTAAAGCACCCACGGTTGATCCCCCTGTGATCTACCGTATGGGACTCCATGATCCGGCTCCGGTCCCAACCGCTTCTTTACCCCCCACTCCTGTACCTGTAGCCATGGAACAACTTAGTGAGCTTCCCCCATCCATCCTAAATCGTGTGGATCTGGCGCAAACCATAACCTCATCCCAGGCCTTATATCCAGGGGTACAGCCATGAAGCTGAAGACCCTACAGTTTTTTTCGACCGTAATTTTAGGCCTACTCGCCCTCATGACCTCTGTTTGGGCCGAAGGCAGTAAAGAGCTGGTTGCCAGTGGAGGGCAACGGCCTTTTTTAGAATACCGCCCCACTTTACTCTCAGGGATCCCACGGAAGACCATAATCCGGGTCTATGTGCAATCGGGCGAAACCCTGAATCTAGGGTCTTCAGCTACGAACTTGGGGGCGGGGGTGATCACCTACACCAGTCCTACGGGTACCGCTACCAACTGCGCCACCAGTGTGGGGCGAATCTTTACCAATGTTCAAGAATTAGCTGGTCCGCTCCCCAATACAGGGGGCTATACCCCTTGTACGGTAAACGTTACCCAAACCGGGATCTGGACCATTGATTTTGTTAGCCCCGATCAAAATAGTGCCACCAATCCGCCTACCGGAACGGAAAGCAATGCTAACTCAACGTGGACCATTCCTGCACTTGGGGGATCGATCCAACCTAATAATGTCGGTTGGGTTGCCGCCTGGGATGTAACTGTCCGCAATAGTGGGGGAACTGCGATCTTAGGGCGTACCTATACCAACTACATTGCCATGAATATGGGCGGGAATAGTCGGTCTCTCAGCTCCAAAGTTTATTTTCAAACCCGTGATGGGTATTTGTATAGCATTGATGGCAATGGCTTAGATCCCTTTGGTTTTATCCTTTTTGCCAACCGCGCCGGGATTGAAAACCCCGCCGGAACCCTTAACTCCGCAACGCTTAATTCAGTATTTCAATCTTTTGAAGATGCCACCCTTGGTGGGCGGGGTGTCTTATCACCCACGATCGGCGTTAATGACATCACCACGACCAATAATACCCATAAACTATTTTTTAATATACCCGATACCACCATGCCTGCCACGGCATCGATCAGCGGCGGATCTACTTGGTTATACCAACTGCCTGTGACCCCACCAACTCCTTCAAATCTTACATTTACAGGGATTGATGGTACTGCGGGTCAAGCCGGGGCGGGTTTAGGGGGAACGTTTACCTTTAACGCGAGCAGCCCTGGATCTTTCCAAATTACCTTAGACCTCAACCAGAACAACATCTTAGGTGATGGCATTGACCGGGTCATACCGGGAACGTCGGTGACCGGTAGTAATAGTATCTTTTGGGACGGCTTAGATAACGTTGGCAATCCCGCTCCTGTCAATGCCTCTAGCTTTAAAACCGCCGTCGAGCTCTATGCTGGAGAAATACATTTCCCGCTTATAGATGCTGAAAATAATCCCACTGGTCTGATCTTTAAGCGTGAAAATGACCCTGCTTTAGCGACAACCCCTACCCCTGATCCTTTTACGGTTTACTACAACGATACGGGCATTAGTGGGGGTACTGGCCCTAACCCACTCACTGCCCTACGAGGGGTTAGTTCGGCCACTGGTGCCCACAGCTTTAGCAATAGCTGGGGTGACGCCGCCATCATTGATACCTGGGCCTATTATCCTTCACAACGCCTCGAGATCCCTGGGGGGATCACCGTTGCCAG
>JANNOF010000074.1:0-18178 GCA_031398925.1 Gloeobacteraceae cyanobacterium SOY_34_metabat_371
GCTGAAAATTCTGCCCTAGGTACAGATCATGGCTTAGCAGGTACTTCTTTGGTTCTCGGGGGCAATGTACGCGGCGGCATCTATGGGGCCTACGCTAACCTGTCGCGGGTGATTCAAAATATTGATGTCCAACCCTTCAAAGATAATATGACCACCACTCCGGGTATGGATTTCTTGAGTGTATATGCCACGATTCTAGAGAGACACTTGGGCCTTGATCCTTCGATCACGCCCACCCTGTTACCCGCCATTGCACCGGGATACCAACTGCTCAATTTTTTGTGATGTGCCTTTCCTTAATTTCCCATCTTTTGGATCGTGAGTCGTTTTTTGATCCCATTAAGCCGGGGTTTAGAGTTCGCGCCCTGGACTAATTCTGGCGTAAAGCTCAATACTTGGGGGGTAGGGTTCACAAATTCTAAAAGCACCGTAGTGGTTGATCCAGGATCAAGACTTGCGGCTAATAAACCGATCATGGGGGCGTTATTACTCGGATTGATCGCGGTGCTATTGTTGAGCGTTGCCCCAATAGTTAGATCATTGATACTCAGGTAAAGGGGGCCGGATTGGGTGAGCGCAGTAGTATTGGTGATCGTAACTTGCTGTCTGGACAAGTTCACGGTGACTAAGCCCCCTAGGGTAACAGCTCCTGCTTGGGGCTGACCGGAGGCAGTGACGAGTAGAGGCTCAAAAGAAAGTACTTGCGGGGTTTGATTATCAAACTCTAGGTTTAAGGTAATGGATTCGCCTGGTTCAAAGGTTTCACCCACAGACTAGATCAATACCAAAGGATTGCCATTGACACTAACGCCGTTTTGGACGCCATCAATTTGACTTTGTAACACCACTCCTGGGGTGAGTCCGGTAAGTTCTAAATACACGGGTCCTGCTAAGGCTGTGGACCCGGTATTTTCGACGGTAACCTGTTGACGCAAACGAGCGATAGTGATGAGACCACTACTGGTTAAGCTTAGGGGTGTGGCTAAGGGGTCTACGGCCACAGGGTCCTTAAGGGTCAGTTGAACCAGATCAGGGGTAGAAGCTACCCCCGGAGCAAGGGCCGTCACAATGAGTTCAAAGGCTCCCGTGTGGGTCGTATTATTGGTTGCAATGGTCAAGGTTGCTGTATCAACTCCTTCGGGTATGGGGTTGACATCAAACGTTGCCGTAGTGCCCATAGGTAAGCCTGTGACCACTAGATCCAAGGGCCCGGTAAAATTAGTCCGGGTTAGATCAAGGGCATAATTCGCACTTTGACCTAAATTAATCGCTTGGGCACTTGGCGTTATATTCAAGACCACTTCAGGGTCTGCATTAGGATCGGTCGTCACGGTTAACGTAACGGTGGTACTGGTCACCGTGGCATCGCTGGCTGTTCCCGTTATGGTGAGCGTACTGGTGGCAAAGGGCGTAAGCGCTGAAGTCGTGATCGTCAGGGTTGACGTAGTATCTGTAGTGGGATCAGCACTGAAACTAGCCGTGGCACCGAGGGGTAGGTCACTGACGGCAAGATCTACCAATCCGGTAAACCCATTACGGTCAAGATCAATACTATAGGTTGTACTTTGACCTTGAATAACCGTTTGTGTACTTGGCGTTGCACTCAAGATCACTTCAGGCGTGGGCACAATAACAATAAAGTTATCCAAACTAGTGGCCGTACCATCCGCAATGGTTACCGCAATGGGCCCGGTAGTAGCGCCAGTAGGAACGGTGGCTGTGATCTGAGTGACGGAGTTGACGGTGAAGGTTGCGTTGATGCCGTTGAATAGCACTGCTGTGGTCCCAGCAAAATTAGTTCCGGTGATCGTGACAGAACTACCTATTAAACCGCTATCGGGTGTAAAGCTGCCCAGAGTTGGTGCTGTGATATTTTTCAAGACCGAGATATTATCTGCTCCGTAATTCGCCGTAACCACATCTTGATCTCCATCCCCATCAAGATCACCTACCGTGACCCCGATCGTCGTATCTCCGGCGAGAACGTCCTGTACCGTAGCAAATGTGCCGTCGCCATTGTTGTCAAGCACCGAGACGTTGTAGGTGGTAAAGCTACCTGTAACTAAATCCAGATCATTATCCCCGTCTAGGTCTCCCCCGGTGATCGGGTAGGGGAAATCTCCCACCGCAAAGTTTTGAGCCGCCGTAAATGTGCCGTCGCCATTATTTTTTAAAATTGAAACAGTATCAGCCAGACTATTGGTTACCGCAACGTCTAGATCCTCATCCCCATCGAGATCCCCCAATAGTAGGGACAAGGGAGCATTGCCCACGAGGAAGTTTTGCGCCGCCGCAAACCTCCCGGTCCCATTGTTTTTAAGGACGGAGATATTATCCGTGCCTCGGTTCACGGCAGCTAAGTCCAGATCCCCATCGCCATCGAGGTCCCCCGCCGCAATGGATTCAGGATCAGTGCCTACGGCGATGTTCTGCGTCGTGGTAAAAGTCCCGTCTCCCGTGTTCTTAAGGACAGAGGCATTATCGGCGCGATTGTTCACAGTAGCCAAGTCCAGATCCCCATCGCCATCGAGATCCCCCGCTATGACTTCGCTCGGACCATCTCCTGCTGTGAAATTTTGAGCCAGCGCAAAGGTTCCATCGCCATTATTTTTTAGGACTGAGATATTGTTAGATACAAAGTTAGCCACTGCCAAGTCCAGATCCCCATCCCCATCCAGATCCGCTGGAGCAATGGAATTAGGAAAATCACCGACGGCGAAGTTTTGGGCCAGCGCAAAGGTTCCATCGCCATTATTTTTTAGGACCGAAATACTATCGGAGCCAGCGTTAGCCACCGCCAAGTCCAGATCGCCATCTCCATCTAGATCCCCTGCGGGCACAGCGCGGGGCCGGTCACCCACCGTAAAGGTCTGGGCGGTATCGAAGGTACTTTGGGCCTGTACGGCTGGAGTAAGCCATAACTGCGGGGCTAACGCTAAAAAACTTGCTACTGAAAGTCGGCGTACTAATTTGCTTAGGGATAAGGATCCGCTTAGATGCTCAGTCATGGGGGGCCTTAAATGTTTTATTTGTGCTTTTGATGCCATGTCACATTACCGTTCTCTTAACCGCAGCGTCAAGCGCCGGGCCTCTAGGCCGCAAAAGTCATCCGACTTAAAAAAGCCTGGAGTCGTTCGGATTTAGGATCGGTCAACACGTGACGCGCCGGTCCTTCTTCAGCAATTTGGCCTTTTTCTAAAAAGATCACCCGTTGGGCTACTTCACGGGCAAATTGAATCTCATGGGTGACTACCAGCATGGTCATGCCTTCGGCGGCCAGATTTTTCATGACGGTGAGGACTTCACCCACGAGTTCTGGATCAAGGGCACTGGTGGGTTCATCAAAAAGCATGATCTGGGGTTGCATACAGAGGGCACGGGCAATGGCGACCCGTTGTTTTTGACCTCCCGAGAGTTGCTGGGGATAGCAATGGGCTTTTTCATCAAGACCGACTTTATCAAGATACAGTCGTGCGTTTTCAATACTTTCGGCGCGTGATTGTCCTAAGACTTTGCGGGGGGCAAGGGTAAGGTTCTCCAAAACAGTCATGTGGGGAAAGAGATTAAATTGTTGAAATACCATGCCCACTTCGGCGCGGAGCTGTTCTAAGCGGCCTCCCATTTGGGTTAGATCTTTGCCATTAATGATGATCCGTCCTGAACTTAAGGTTTCAAGGCCATTACAACAGCGCAATAACGTACTTTTGCCGCAACCGGAGGAGCCAATAATGGCGATCACTTCGCCAACATTGATTTCGCCACTGATCCCCCGCAGGACTTCAAGGGAACCGAAATTTTTTTTGACCTGATCAAAAATTAGGGCTGGGGCCATAAAAGATCCTAGGCAGTAGTGCTTGGCTTGTATGATATAGCGAATTAAACCTGGGGAGGGATTGAAATGGGTAGACGACGGAGCTTTTTGGCTCTAGGGGGGAGTGTATTAATTTTAAGTGCCTGTAGTACGCCCAGCACTACCACCAAGACCCTAAAAGTTGCCACCGAACCTGCTTTCCCGCCCTTTGAAGCTAAAGGGGCAACGGATCTAGAGGGGTTTGATATTGATTTAATGCGTGCCATTGGCAAAGCAGCAGGATTGACGGTGGAATTTGAAAGTCTACCCTTTGACGGGATCATTCCTGGACTCCAAGCGGGCACCGTTGATGGAGCGATCAGTGCCATTACGATCAATGCCGAACGGGCCAAAACCATTTCGTTCTCGCGGCCCTATTTTAAAGCAGGTCTTGCGATTGTCATAGCAGACACCAACACCACCATCAATACTTTAGAAGACCTCAAAGATAAAAAAATTGCTGTCCAGATCGGGACTACGGGGGCGGGTACCGCCAAAACCGTAGCTGGAGCCGAAGTACGCATCTTTGACTCGGCGCCCCTAGCGTTGCAAGAACTCCTAAACGGTAATGTGGACGCAGTGATCAACGATGCCCCAGCTACGCTATACGCCATCAAAAGCGGCAATCTTAAGGGGCTAAAGATCACCCAAAGCCTGGTGACCGAAGAATTTTATGGCATTGCCCTCCCAAAAGACTCTCCCAATCTAGAAGCCATCAATAGCGCCCTAAACCAATTGATCACCGAAGGCACCTATGCGGAGATTTATAAGAAATGGTTTGATGGAGAACCCCCCGTGCTTCCTGAAAAAGCACCCCTGATCTAGGGCACAGGTATGCCTGAAGCGCTACAGATCATGCTTGCTGCGCTTCCTGCCCTATTGGCGGGGGCTTTGATCACCGTACAACTCACGGCGCTTTCGGTGGGTGGAGGCATGATCTTGGGGTCCCTTTTGGGCCTAGCCCGCCTTTCTCCTAGAGCTGGGCTGGCCCTCGCCGCCCGTGCCTATATAGATTTCTTTCGCGGCACGCCCCTGTTGGTACAGATCTTTATGATCTATTTTGGGATTCCAGCTTTGATCAAGGGCTTGGGGCTAAGTTTTAGTTTTGATCGGCTTTTAGCGGCGGTTTTGGCCCTGACCCTCAACAGTGCTGCCTATATTGCCGAGATCGTCCGGGCAGGCGTCCAATCTATTGATCCCGGTCAAAAAGAAGCGGCCCAATCCTTGGGGATGACCCCCGTTCAAACGATGCAATACGTGGTCTTCCCCCAGGCCCTGCGGCGCATGGTGCCGCCTTTAGGCAATGAGTTTATTACCCTGTTAAAAGACACCAGTTTGGTTGCGGTCATTGGCTATGAAGAACTCTTTCGCCGGGGGCAACTGATCGTAGCCGGAAATTACCGGGCGTTTGAAATTTACAGTGCCGTAGCCCTGGTCTATCTGGTCTTGACCCTTGCTTCTTCCCAGGCTTTTAGCTTTTTAGAACGGGCCCTAGACCCCGTTAAAGACTCCCCTAACCAGACTAAATAGAAGGGATCGCTACTTTTTTGAGCAAAATAAAGGAGCTACACCATAATTACCCTCCTCATGCCTACTTTGATCCTAGTAGGTGCGGTAGGATTACTTAATGATCAAACTTCTTCCCTTTAGTTTACGCCTTGGAGGGACACGCCTATGATCCGCGCCTTTGTCCTTTCGGCGGGAAAAGGTACGCGGTTGCGTCCTTTTACTGATGACATTCCCAAACCCCTGATCCCCGTACTTAATCGCCCGGTTATGGCCCGGATTTTAAAGCTATGCGCCAAGCACGGCATTAATGAAGCCGTAGCTAACTTGCATTACCGGGGGGAGCAGATCGAAGCTTTTTTTGGCAATGGTAACCCTTGGGATATGGACCTGCACTACTCCTGGGAAGACCAACTCATGGGTACCGCCGGGGGTGTCCGTCATCAAGCAGATTTTTTAAGTCAAGGAACTTTTATTGTTATTTCCGGTGATCTGGTAACCAATATTGATTTAGGCGCTTTGATCGCCTTTCACCAAGAACGGGGTGCCATGGCAACGATGGCCCTTACGGAAGTGGGCGATCCCTCCCGTTTTGGGGTAGTGGTTTCCGATGCGCAAGGCCGGATCCAGTCTTTTCAAGAAAAACCCCAACGGGCTGAAGCTAAATCCCGATTGGTGAATACGGGCATTTATATTCTTGAGCCAGAAATATTTAACCTGATCCCAGCCCAGACTTTTTATGATTTTGGCAAGGATTTGTTTCCCCTGATGCTGGCTAAGGGCCTACCCCTCTATGCGATGCAAACCAATGCCTATTGGTCCGATGTAGGTACCCTAGGGCAGTATCTGTATACCCACTGGGATCTACTCACCCATCCCACAACCCGCACACGTATTGGCGAAAATACGATCATCGAGCCAGGGGCTATTATTTCGAGTAATGCCCTGATCGGCAAAAACTGCCATATTCAAAGTGGGGCCGCAGTTTTGGGCTATAGCTGTATTGGTGACGGCACGGTGATCCAATCTGGGGGGCGGGTACTCGACAGTATTGTCTGGGCCGCAGAACAATTTACCCACACCATTGCTGGGGATGTGATCCGCTCGATCCAAGGGGGCCATAATCACGTCACAATAGGGGTTCCAGCCCTATAACCTATGACCAAGGCCGAATTTCTCAAACAACTTAAGCGTCTGAGTACTGATCATCAAGAACGATTCGGTTATCCTTTTTTACCGATCAGTGTGGTGCGCCAAGGATTAGGTCTTAGCCCTGAAGAACTGAGCAAACATCTGCTCAAATGCCGGGGGGTAGAGATCATGATGAATCCATTGAGTGAAACCGTACAGGCGCAACTCCCGAGCGGATTAGAAACCCTGACTTTAGCGGGAGAAACGTTTGTCAGCTTAGCCCTTAAGCCATCTTGAATGCTAGGGAACCCCTCAAATGAATGAGCGCACCATCGGTCAGATTGCCTTGCCGATGGGGGGACAACTGCGCTTGCAGCAGTTGGAATTTGGTACCGGGGTACCGGTACTGAGTATCATCAGTGGCTTGCACGGGGATGAATATGTGGGTTTAGAAGTAGGGGCCCGCTTAGCCCAGTTTTTGACCCAGGTAGAAGCCCAAGGTACCCCCTATCAACTCAAAGGCCGGATTCGGCTCCTGCCTGCTGCCAATGCCCTGGCCCTGATCACGGGGGATCATATGTGGCCGCCGGACCGGACGGATCTGAACCGCATGTTTCCGGGCTATATGGCCGGAGAAGTACCGCAGCGCTTGGCCCACATCATCTTTGAGGCAATTAAATCCTCACGGCTCTGTGTGGATCTGCACAGCGGCGGCATGTTGGCAGAATGGCCCCAGGTGCGGGCCTTTCAAGACCGGGATTTTGCCCTCCAAGCCAGTCAAAAAATGGGGATCCCCTTAGTTTGGGCCCGCTCTGGTAAAGAACCCCACTACAATCAAGACCTGGAAATAACCAGTACCGGTCAAGGCACCCTGGCTCTGGCCCTCAAACAGCAGGGCGTTGAAAATTTAATTTTGGTCGGGGGGCAGAGCAACCAACCCAACCGCGTCGTTGCCACCTGTTTTTATGAGGCCCTGATCCGTTTAGCCGCGCATTTGGGCATCCTCCACGGCCCGCCCCTCGCCCCGCTGCCCGTGCAGTGCGTTGCCCAAGTCACGCGCGTCCTAGCCACCCAGCCAGGACTGTGGCTCCCCCAGGTTGAGCTTGGTACTAAGGTTTCTCTCCAGCAATGTCTCGGCCACGTGGTAGATCCGATCCAAGGCCACGTACTTCAAGAACTCTATGCCCCTGTCGCAGCCCAGGTAATGAGTCTTCGCCACCAACCCCTCGTCCATCGGGGGGCACTGTTGAGCCGTCTGGCGGTCTTAGAGGAAAGCTAAGGGGATATGGCACAATGATCCTACGGGTTGAGGGCGCATTTATGGACCGACCTAAATGGACGGCTGTAGTGACGGGCATTGTCTCCATTGCCTTAGCGGTGGGGTATCTTTTTTTGGTTCAAGTGATCAACTTCCGGGGTGGAACCTTTAGCCCTGCCCCCATTGAACAATCCGCTCCCTAGCTTCCCCGATCAAGGTAGATCCATGTCCCTGCCCTACAACCAACACAGCGCAGCCCTTAAACAGCGCTTTGGCGAAAAAATATTTAAAGTTACCCTAGATGCGGGCTTCAACTGCCCCAATCGGGATGGTACGCGGGCCTGGGGCGGCTGTACCTTTTGTGATGCCTCCGGGTCCTCAGCGCAGATCGCCCCCCCGACCATGCCTTTAGTGGAACAGCTACACACGGGGATCAGCGGTTGGCAGCAGCGTTTTGGACCTAAGGCCCGCCGTTTTATTGCCTATTACCAAGCCTTTAGCAACACCTATGCCGATCTAGACCGCTTACGGGCGGTATATCAAGTGGCCCTCGATCATCCTGATGTGGTGGGTTTGGCTATTGGGACGCGCCCGGACTGTGTGCCCGAAGCCGTGTTAGATCTTTTGGCCGAAATTGCCCAGCAGAAATACCTCTGGGTAGAATACGGTCTGCAAAGCGCCCATAACCAGACCCTAAAGCAGATTAACCGCGCCCATAGCGTCGAAGAATTTACCGATGCCGTGGCGCGTACCCAACGACGGGGGATCGAAATTTGTGCCCATTTGATCCACGGCCTGCCCGGTGAAACCCCAGCCATGATGCTGGAATCCGTGCAATATTTGGCGGATCTCAAGGTCACCGGGATCAAGATCCATTCCCTGCACGTGGTCAAAGGCTCGATCATGGCCCAGCAGTACAAAAGGGGCGAGATCCCCATGTTTACCCAAGCGGAATATGTCCAATGGGTCTGTGATTCCCTAGAGATCTTGCCCTGGGAAATAGAAATTCATCGCCTAACCGGGGATGGACTCAAGCATTTACTCTTGGCCCCAGCTTGGTCGAGTGATAAACGCCAAGTCTTGCACGCCATTCACCAAGAAATGACCCGTCGGGGCACCCGTCAGGGTTCGCGAGTCCTCCAGGTAATTTAGATGGCAACCCTCTGGATCGAGTTGCCCTATGCCATGTCGGCGCGCAATTTTTTGCGCTCGGGAGTCGTGCAGACCCTGGCTCAGCAGCATCAAGTAGTCGTTCTTTCGCCCCTCAGTCAAGATCCTGAGTTTCAGCGAGAATTTAAAAGCCCGGACTATGCCCTAGAAGCCCTAGTTTTTTATGACAAAAATACCCTACGGGGCCTGATTCAGCAAAGCTGGGACCGCGTAGTCGTTGCCCCGACTGAGACCCGTGAATTGGCTTATCAGCATCAGATCACCACCCATTTTTTAAAATTTGCGCGCCTCAAGCGGGAGCAGCCCCTTTTAGCCCAAGCCCAAGCACTGGCGTGGTGGGTACTCAGAACCATACCGGGGCTTAGGCCCCTCACTGAAGCCGTAAATTGGCAGCTTTTGGCCCATCCTTATTACGTGGAGTTGCATAAACGCTACCCCCCGGATTTGGTGATCTTTACCCATGCCTTTGAATGGCGCTCCCAGAGTCTACTGGCCCATGTACGCCAAGCCCAGATCCCGGCCATAGGGATGGTCCATAGTTGGGACAACTTATCCTCTAAAGGGGTGATCCGTCATGGCTTTCAAAGACTTTTGGTGTGGAATGAGGTCAATCGCCAAGAAGCGCTTACTTTTTATCCCCACTATTTTCAAGCCGCGCAGGTCCAAATCACGGGCATCCCGCAGTTTAATCACTATTGGCCCTTGCGGGGGGATAAATCCGGGCGGACTGCTTTTTTGCACCAACTGGGACTAGACCCCCAGCGCCGACTGATCAGTTTCTTTCTAGGAAGTCGCCTGCGCTACCCGGATCAAGACCTGGCCATTGCCCAGATCCAAGCCCATTTAGGGCACTTTGATCCCCCAGCACAACTGCTGGTGCGCCTTCATCCGGGCTGGGATTCCCAGCAACTCGCGGAACTTAAGGCACGCTTTAACCACCCGCACATCCACTTTAATGTCCCGGAAATTGCCGATGCCGCTACGCCCTATCAACGGGGCTGGACCGTAGGATCAGGAATGGTGAGTCTAGTTACGGATCTCGTCCGCCATAGCGATGTGATCCTCAATACTTCGTCCACAACGACCCTAGAAGCAGCGATTTTAGATATTCCCATTGTGGCTATTGCCTTTGACCGCAAACCGCTACCGGAAGCCTTAAGCTGTCGGAGATTTCTTCAAGAAACCCACTACCAGCCCGTGCTGGCCAGTGGTGCGACCCGTACCGCCTTCAGTCCCCAAGAACTCATTACCCAGATCCAGAGCTATCTTAACGACCCTACTCAAGATCAAATGGGTCGCCAAAAATTGGTGGCTAGCCTCTGCGGCCCCCCGGATGGACACACTACCGCACGGATCGTAGGGGTAATCCAAGAAATTTTAGGCAAATCGACCTAGATTATGTATCGGTGTGAACACCTACTACCCAAATCCTCTACTATTATGATAAGGAATGTAACTTCTTTGTTACCAACCTCTGTCTTTAACCTCCGTTCCTTAGGAGCACCCGGTGGCTATCAATACCCTGAATCAAAAATTCGTCAAGATCCAAAACAGTCTATTTGAACGGGCCCACACCGAGCCATCGGAACTTAAGAGCGTCGGTATTAAGTTCAAAAAACAGGGTGGGTTAAACAAGGATAACTACTATGTTTATCCTGAGATGATGAATTTACCGATTTACGAGTGCGAATATCTAAAAAGCCTGACCCCCGAACAAATGCGGGTACTCACAGCCTATTTTTTAGTGAGTAGCTATCAGTATACGGCTAGCCGTGAGCTAGATTCGGTCAAAACCAATATGTGCATGACCGCCCGTTTATTCGATACGTTGTCTGACGAATACATGGTGTTATTTCAAGAAACTTTTGAAGAGATGGATCATATCTTCACCTTCCGGGCCTTTTATGAGGCGATCCTAGGTGAAAAAGCTAAAACACTTCCCTTTGGTCAGCGTCGCTCGACCCTGCTGTCGATCAATGAAGATGAATCAGGCAACGCTGCCTTGCAAGTTTTAGACCCCTCTGCACGCAGTAATCCCCTAGAGCAGTTGATCGCAAGTAAAACTTACGGTACAGCGGTTTTAGACAACATTTTTCAATTCGCTCCCGTGAGTGTGCTCAAGGGCATCGGAGTAGGGGGCGTGTACCTGCTAAATCGCTATTTAGCCAACATCCGGCTCAAGCAAAACGAAAGTTATTTTCACGTCGAAGCGGATAAGTTTAACTATGATCCAGCCGCAGTGGAGATGGTCCAAGGTCATGCCACCGATGAAGCCCGTCACTACACCACTTCCTTTGACATGGGTTTACACCTGTTTAATGAAGGCAGCACGGCAGGCCGTAAACTTGCCCGTAAGCTCTTGGCAAACCGGGTTCTGAAATTCATCAATGCGGAATTCCGTACCCTTAACACCATGATCAGCTTGTACGAAAAAGGTACCCCCACCGAGATGTTCATGCGTGGGGTCAAAGCCCTCAATTTAGCCATGGATCATCCTTCCTTTGCCGACAATCGTACCGATGTCCGGGCCCTAGTCCTTTCGTGGAATACCCACGGCTACGGTAAAGAACAAATGACCATGGAACGCAGACGTTGGCGTTACGCAGCACAGCAACTTCAACGGCTGATCGATGCTGCGGATCTAGATTTAACCCCAGGGCAAGATCAATGGAGCTATCAACAGTTCCAGGCTGCTACTTCCTACTAAATAGCCTTTTGAATGTATCCATCTCCCCCCGAAAGGGGGGATTTTTTTAGGAATTCGCGTAATCCGTCAGCCAGGTACGGATGGTCTTTAGTAACCAAACCCGCTCTTGATCGTTAAGGGCGGTACCGAAGGGAAATTTTTTGGTGTTGCCATTTTTCATACGCACAAAAATACACAGATCCCAGGCCTGCCCATTTTTAATGGAAAAGCGGTCTAGTTCGACCCCGACAATATCGCGGATTCGACCCCGATAGGTTTGATGATTCCACTGGACTTCAAAGCTATCGCCACTCATCACGAAGCTGCTCTGCCCCCACATGCGCACATAACCCCGGCGGACTAGCCACCAACCCGCCATAGCTTGGCCTAGATTCCAAGCACTACTGATGATTGAAAAAGGCCAGAGCCAGACTCCACCTAGGAGGAGAAAGGGGGTGACTAGGGCTCCGATAGCACTGGGGATCATAATCAGCCCGCCAGCACCCATACTGACCACATCCCAAAAGCGTTGTCCTTGCTGGGGAATTTGGATATCTAAACCTTGGGCACTGGTTTTAAATTGGATCCGCTGGCTAGGGGCTAGGGGCGGTGTAAGCGTATTGCTAAGCTCTGGCTGTTGCAGGAATTTAAGCGCCAACGGTGCACTAGAAAACCTACGCTCTAGATCCGGTTCGATGAGGCGCGCTAACCATTGGTGCAAATGGGTACTTCCGTTGATTTGAAATAGGGCGCGCAGGTTTTTCTGCGGTAGATCCGCCGGGTTTTGCCCCGTCATGAGATTGATCAAGGTCATGCCCAGACTATAGAGATCCGAAGCGGGGATCGCCCGTCCACCAAATTGTTCGGGGGACATATAGCCATAGGTACCCACCACCGTAACGGTTCTGCCTGAGCCACTTTGCGCTTGGACTGAGCCAAAATCGATTAAATAGATCAGACCATCAGCGCCTTGAATCAAGTTACTGGGCTTGATATCCCGATGGATCACAGGGGGAGATTGCCCGTGCAAATAGATAAGCACTGCCAGCAATGACACCGCCAAGGCTTCTAGCTCTGGGGCACTAAAGCGACGGCCCGCTTGGATCAATTCGGCTAGGGAGCGACCCGGAATATACGCTTGGACCAGACAAAAGTAGTTACCCTCCGGTTCTTCGAGACCAAAGGAATCCAAATAATGGGGGATCTGGGGATGATCTAGGTGCCTAAGGGTAGCGACTTCCCGTTCAAATAACTTAAGGTCCTGCCACTCCATGCCTTGACCGAAGTACAGAGCTTTGACCGTGACCGCCTGCCCCTCTGGGCCCTTAGCCAACCAGGTTTGTCTGGCCCCAGACGCTCCTAAGCGCTGGTCTAGGCAATAGCGGTCTATCAATAGACGGGAACCCTGAAGCGGCATAAGGCAACCGGATCGTATGCCTTGATCTTAGTCCTTGGGCAAAAGTTTTAGCACTTTACGAAAGCCTCTGGAAAAAGGATAGTGTTCTAGATCTTTGATTTCGACGGCGTGACAGTTGGCCTGGACCTGGGCTTCCAAATTGCCCTGATAAAGTTCAAAGCAGGCGCGAAAGTGGGTATAGCGATGCCGGATTTGCCCTTGAAATACCGTGGGGATCAAGCCTTGATAGGCGTTGCCCAGATCAATAGTTTGCGTAATTTCTATATTGGGCAATTCCCACAGGCCCCCTAAAAGTCCTTGGGGTGGCCGTTTACGGACCCAGAGTGCCTGTTTGTGCTGGGCGATGATCACCAAATACCTGCGCTCGGGGACGGGTGCTGCGCTGCGCTGGACCGGAAATTCTGTGACGCGTCCTTGCGCTAAACTCTGGCAAAAATGCGCCATTGGACACAGGGGACAGTGGGGGTGACGGGGGGTACAAATCGTCGCGCCTAGATCCATTAGGGCCTGATTAAAACTCCCTGGATTATGGGGGTCTACGGCCCGGTTGGCAAAGTCCTGAAGGGCTTTACCCTGGAGATCGTAGGCCATGATCCGGCTGTAGACCCGGCGTACATTACCATCTACGGCGCCATGGGGTTCATGTAACAATATGGCACTCAAGGCGGCGGCGGTATAGGGGCCAACCCCCGGTAAGGCTAACCACTCCCCATAGCTTTGGGGCCAACCCGTGTGTACAATCTGTTGACTGGCCCGATGTAGGTTACGCGCCCGGCTATAGTAGCCCAAACCTTCCCAAACACTTAGGAGTTGGGAGAGATCTGCCCTTGCAAGGGCTTCTACATGGGGAAACGTGTTGAGAAAACGTACAAAATAAGGAGTTGCTTGATCGACACGCGTTTGCTGGAGCATAACCTCACTAATCCAAACGGGATAAGGGTCTTGGTTACGGCGCCACGGAAGATCACGGGCAGTAGCCCGATACCAAGCTAAGAGCGCACTCCGCCATTCTGTAAAATCTTCAGACAACACTGCCATTGTTTCGTCTAAGGGACTACTTCTATTTCAATATTCAACCTTAGGGATACACCAGATCTCAATAAATATATACGCTAAAAAAGCAGTAATTCTTGACCAAAAGGGCAAAAAGTGTTATCAATTACTGTTAAAACAGTGTGATATGACGCTTTCGCTCCAACAGCCCACGAAGCAATATCTGGTAACCCGCAGACGGGCGATCAGACAAGAGCGTTTGTGGGAAAAATTAAAAATATTTTGGCGTTATGGTCTGCTCATTGCCTTTGTAAGTCTTGGGATCTGGATAGCTAAGGGTCCCCTTTGGGAAATTCAAAGCCTAGATCAAATTGAAGTCCGGGGCAATCGCGTCCTCAGTACTTCCTACATCCGCAATCGTGTACCTTTGTCCTTACCCCGCAAAGTATTTGAAATTGAACCTAGTACCCTAGAACGGGTTTTACGGCAGGAACCCTTGATGTATCAAGTTGAAGTCCGCCGTCAAATTTGGCCTCCACAACTTGAGGTTTATGTTCAAGAGCGGATCCCGGTAGCGATGGCTCCCCGTAATACTGAACTAGGGGTGATCGATCAAGAAGGGGTCTGGCTTAGTTTAAACCGGTATCCCAAATTGAAGCCGCTGCCTTTAAATGTAACGGGGTACACCGACAATCAAAAAAAGTTCTGGCAAGGGATCTATCCTTTATTAGTATCCTCTCCCCAGGTAATTCATCGGATAGACTTAAGCAGCGCCCATAATCTAGTACTTTATACGGAATTGGGAAAGGTACATTTGGGTCGTCCTGATCCTAATGTGTTGCAAGAACAGTTACATACATTAGATCGCCTCCGCGACATCCCCCGGCAGGTGCCTAAGGATCATCTTGATTTTATTGATCTGGCAAGTCCTCTGGCTCCTCAACTGCGGCAGCGTCCCCCGACCCTCCCGCCTGTCGTGCCTACGCCCTAACCTTACCCAACGAGGAAAATAATACGACATGCCCAACTGGATGAAATATCTCCCTGATGAACAGGGTGAACCGAATCAACCTCGGTTAAGATTAGATAAATCTGGCCCTACCGCGCAACGGCCCATGCAATCGCAATCTGCTTCTAATCTAAGTGAGGACATTTTGCCCAGTGCAATGGCCTGCATTAAAGTAATCGGGGTTGGCGGCGGCGGCGGCAACGCCGTTAACCGTATGATCGCCAGTAGTGTTAATGGAATTGAGTTTTGGGCTATTAATACCGACGCCCAAGCCCTCTTGCATTCGGCTTCCCTAAATCGGCTCCAGTTGGGTCAAAAACTTACAAGAGGATTAGGGGCTGGCGGTAACCCTTCTATTGGACAAAAGGCCGCCGAAGAATCCCGTGAAGAACTCCTTGAGATCTTGGCTGGGGCCGATATGGTATTCATCACCGCGGGTATGGGTGGGGGTACGGGCACGGGAGCAGCTCCAATTGTGGCAGAATGTGCCAAAGAAGTCGGGGCTTTAAGTGTAGGAGTGATCACCCGGCCCTTTATGTTTGAAGGCCGTCGCCGCCTCCAACAGGCAGAAATGGGCATTGAGGCACTTCAAGAACGGGTAGACACCCTGATCGTTATTCCCAACGACCGGATCCTTAAAGTTATTTCTGAGCAAACCCCGGTCCAAGAAGCCTTTCGCCTTGCGGATGATATTTTGCGCCAAGGTATCCAAGGGATTAGCGATATCATCACGGTCCCTGGCTTGATCAACGTGGATTTTGCCGATGTGCGGGCGGTGATGGCGGATGCGGGGTCTGCCCTGATGGGGATCGGCATGGGATCGGGTAAATCGCGCGCGCGCGAAGCGGCGGTCACAGCAATTTCTTCGCCTTTGCTGGAATCCTCCATTGAGGGAGCAAGTGGTGTGGTGATCAATATTACGGGGGGCCATGACCTGACCCTAACCGAGGTAAATGAAGCGGCCCAAACCGTTTATGAAGTCGTCGATCCTAACGCCAACATCATTTTTGGTGCCGTGATCGATGAGCGCCTCCAAGGGGAACTGCGGATCACCGTGATTGCCACTGGTTTTAGTGGGGCCACTAACGCGGCTAAACGCTCCGATGCCCTCAAGATCAAGGCTAATGGCACTCCGGCTCCTAGCTCAGGAAGCCTAGATGAGATGTTAGATATTCCTGAATTTCTACGCCGTCGCCGTTCCCCCTAACCATGCTTCCTAGGGATCATCGGGCTTGGATCCAGGTGGATCTTGAGGCACTTAGGCACAACATTCAGGTGCTCCAACGCTGGCTTGGCCCGGTAAATCTGCTCGCAGTCGTTAAAGCGGATGCCTATGGGCATGGGGCCATTACGGTGAGTGAAACTGCCCTAGGGTGTGGCGTACCCTGGCTGGGGGTAGCCACCATCGAAGAAGGGGTCCAGCTACGCCAAGCGGGGATCACAGCCCCCATCCTTTTGATGGGAGCGACCAATAGTCCCGATGAAGTCAAAGCCGTCGCCCATTGGCACTTGGTACCAACCTTGTGTACTCCCCGGCAAGCATTGACCTATAACGAAACCCTGGATCAACCCCTAGGGGTCCACCTTAAGATCGATACGGGCATGACCCGTTTGGGTACGCCCTGGCAGTCAGGCTTAAATTTTTTGCGTTTTGCCCGCCATCTGCCCCGGATCCGGGTGGAAGGTTTATATTCTCATTTGGCGACTACCGATTGGTCTGAGGGGATCACCCAGCAGCAGGGCTACTTTGAACACGTAGTGACCCAGGCTAGAACCGCAGGGATCCTCCCTGGGATCGTGCATTTAGCCAATTCGGCGGGCTGCTTGCTTTCCCCTAAACTCCACTATGATCTGGTGCGCGTGGGGATCGCACTCTATGGTCATGCCCCGGCGGCCCATGTGGATCATTTACCCCTCCAGCCCGTACTCGCCCTCAAGGCCCGGATCACTCAGGTCCAACAGGTGCCCGCCGGGATCGGGGTCAGCTATGGACATTTATTTACGACGCAACGCCCTTCGACCCTAGCCACCGTAGCCCTGGGTTATGCCGATGGCTTACCCCGCCCGCTTTCGGGCAAGATCACGGTCTTGATTCATGGGCAAGAAGCACGTCAAGTCGGGGCGATTACAATGGATCAGTGTGTGATCGATGTAACGGATCTTCAGGGGGTTCATCCTGGAGACATCGTGACTTTTTTGGGAAAACAAGGGGACAAAACCCTAGAAGTTGAAACATGGTGCGCCCACCTCGGCACTATTTCGTGGGAGATCCTGTGTGGCTTTAAGCATCGATTGCCGCGTCTATGTGTGGCCTCCGCACGACGCTGAGGAAATCCCGCTAGACCCCGCCCCTGGAGGGTACACTGGAGTATCACTTTATGCTGCGGTCATGAGCTTTTGGAAGCGACTGTTCCCCGGTACTGAGCATAGCCGGATCACGGATAAAGAAAAGGCCAACAGCCGCATCGTCTTTAGTACGGACCGTTCCATTGATCTGTATGAATTAGAGGAACTTTGTGATGCCGTGGGTTGGTCGCGCCGCCCCCTACGTAAGGTCAAAAAAGCTATTGAATGCAGTTTCTGTGTGGTTGCCATGTATGAAGAGTTTGGCGAGCGCAGGCGGCTCGTTGGCTTTGCACGGGCTACCTCGGATCATGCCTTTAACGCTACGATCTGGGATGTTGTAGTGCATCCTGATCTTCAGGGCCGCGGCATGGGGCGGGGTTTGATGGATCGCATTGTCAATGAACTGCGTACCGCTGATATTAGCAATATTACGTTATTTGCCGATCCCCATGTAATTGATTTTTACCGGCGCTTAGGGTTTATCTGCGACCCTGAAGGGATCAAGGGGATGTTTTGGTATCCTGATTAGTTTTTGTCTTTTGTTAAAATCACGAATGCTTGAAAGTAACGCGTCTAAAATAAAGTCATAGCCGGACTTAAGCAGGGCCAGATGCAAACGGGGATAGCCCTTTTATTGGGGATCGTGGTGCTAAGTTCATTATCAGTTGCCGCTGCTCCGCGTCTTTTGACGATCACTGAGGCTTCGGCCAGCTACCGTAGTCGTGATGTATTAAGTGCTTGGACGGGCACCACCAAACAAGTTTCAGGTACGCTCACCTTTGATGATCAAACAGGGCTATTTCAAGAAGGCC
>JANNOF010000112.1:0-2856 GCA_031398925.1 Gloeobacteraceae cyanobacterium SOY_34_metabat_371
TGAGGTCGCGCAATTCCCGCTCCCGCTTTTCACCCTGGTTGGGAATCTTGATGTCTTTGTCCGGAGAAAGGTCAAAAAATAACGCCGCTATTAGAGTTGCCAGAGTTGTTCGGTCTTTTTCTACGGATAAGGACTTGGATACAAGGATGCGCCCTTCTTTTTCAAGCACCTCCTGCAATTTACGTAACGTGACCGTTTTGCCACAGCCGACAATTCCTGTGAGCGCCACCATCTGGCCCGACAGAATTGAGGCGCGGATATCTTTAAATAGCTGCTTTTGGCTGTCGGTCTCAAAATAACCCGCTTTACGAAAATCCTGCACTAAACGGTAGTGCTCCATGACTTCAGTCAACATGAGTTTCTCCCGGTGGATGGTGGGCAAGATGATGCCGTACTCGCTCCAACACTTGCTTTTTATTGAGGGTCTCGGCGAGTACAGTGTCGATAAAAGCTCTTTGTTCTTCACTCAGCTTGGCTAAGGGACAGCCGAGTGCTTGGGCGATGGCCCGCTTGGCCAGCAGGGCTGTGGGGTAACTAAACTTTTGGTAAGGATCTAAGTCGTGAAAAGGGATAACGGCTAGAGAGGTAGAAACAGGAGCTTGGGCAGCTAAGTGCGACAAGTCGGCATGTTTTTCTAACGCAGCACGGGGTAAACCGAGTTGGGTTGCTAGATGAGCAATACGCTCGGAGCGCTCTTGGGTACTCGTTTTCTTGAATTTGCGATAGCGATGCAAGGGGATAGGCCCGTCTACAGGCAGATAGGGACCATAGCGTTGGTCGCCATACTCAACATACAGTTCGTTATCAAATAAACCCCACCACAGCACCACCATCTCCCCCGCTAAATCTGGTTCGACTTCATAGGCCACCCCCTCGACGGTGACACGGGCATCGCCTCCGACTTTGCGTCGTTCCGGTTCACGGGCAAAGGTACAAAAGCGCTCCCAAGGGCACATTTGCCGGAGGCCCTCCCTAGGCAAGTGTTGCCGCCAATCGTCCATTCGCGAATACGGTTCACTACGATGGGGTTGGTCATTGTAATGATTCAAGTATTTGGCTAACCACTGATTCGCTTCGGCTTCACTCTCTGGTTGATGGAAGTGATAGAGCGTTTCATGTGCTTCTTTTACGGTGCGGAAGGCGCGTTCGACCTTGCCTTTGGCGCGCGCTGTAATCCGAGTGCCGTCAGAGCCCGCAGGCAGGTGGGTCACCAGTTTGATATTCAAGCACGCCAAAACATTTTGAAAGACTTGGCTGCGGGAAATCGGGCCATTATCGGCATAAAGCATACTCGGAATACCTCCAAATTCGGTATCTTTAGGCGACATGGCATTGAATAAAAAGCGCAGTGCCGCTTCTACATCCTCGCCGTACACACAGCGATACTCTTGATAACAAACCCCCGACCGGTCATCAACCACACTGAAAAGCATTAATGTTGGCTTCCCTCGTCCTGGCTCGACCCAAGGGGGCTGTTTGGGTAGATATTTGAGATCTGAGGGACTCAGGTCAAAGTGCCAGCACTCATTGCTATGCTCAGCTTGGAACCGTACGCTAGGAGGCTGACGGGTCAGTCTTTCCAAGTCATAGCCCCAGGCATCAAGGTAACGGTTGACCGTTGTCTTGGTCAGCAATCCTTTGGGGGGTTGCACAAAACCCGTTGGCGTGTCCATGCCATAGGTTTCGAGCAATTCAATCGCCCGCACCGTTGAGACATGCCGCCCCTGCTTATTGAGCGTACGCAACTTCATCGCGGCAATGACTTCGCAATAGCGCTCTAACTCCGACTGCGGCACCAAGCGCGGACGCCCGCGGTCGGCCCGATGCACACTTTTTGGGAAGTGCTGTTCCCTAAGGGCTCGGTAGAGGGTCGCACAAGACACCCCAAAAAGCGCAGCCGTCCTTTCGATGAGTAGCCTGCGCTCTTGGGCACGCGGCGGTAGTGCCGCTAACCGCAACCGCAGTTGTACCAGAGTCTCCACTGGTACTTTGTGTGTCATCTTAATTTTTTTCCTAAAGCAGTGGAGGGTTCCTCTGCCAAATAGCTATAGAGCGTAGGTTTAGAAATTCCCATCATTCGGCAGATCTCGACAATGGTGAGTTGCCCTTCGTCGTACAACTTCACCGCTAATTGACGCTTGGCAGGGTCGAGGGCTTTGGGCCTACCGCCTTTTCTGCCTCGTGCGCGTGCAGCGGTTAGACCCGCCTGGGTGCGCTCGCGGATGAGATTACGCTCAAACTCAGCGAGGGCTGCAAAAATATGAAAAATGAGCCTACCGCTACTGGATGCAGTCGAAATAGATTCGTGCAAACTCACCAGCGCGACCCCACGGACTTCCAACAACTCAACTAAGGCAATGAGATCTTTAAGCGACCGGCCCAAGCGATCCAATCGCCAAACGATAAGTTCATCCTGCGGGCGAACCATCGCAAGCAGCTGTTCGAGTCCTGGTCTGAGGGCTTGCGTGCCGCTGGCCTGATCTTCGTAGATGGTAGTGCATCCCGCCTGTTGCAAAGCATCCCGCTGAAGGCTTAAGTCTTGGTCATCGGTGGAGACCCGCGCGTAGCCGATGAGCATAAAGGTCTCCAAGAAAGGGTAAAGAATGCCGTTACCTCTAAGGATAGACTGCCGTAGATTATTTGAACGGGTTAATTAACCGCTGAAATGCCCATTTGGCGTTGTAAAAAATTGTCAGTGCGGTGGGGAAAGAAAACGGTCGTTTCCTTTACCGCTTGACTATTGAGAATTGACTATGCGCTTAGCTGATTTTGAATAGAGGGCGGCCTAAATTTTATATTTCAGTTGCAAATAATGTGGGTCCGGACAGATGATTGCAGGTCGAACTGCGATGATTG
>JANNOF010000116.1:0-14171 GCA_031398925.1 Gloeobacteraceae cyanobacterium SOY_34_metabat_371
GGCCGCTTTATCTTCTGGGCTGTCATCGAGCGGCTGATTCGAGCGGAAGATGGTGATATGTGCAAAATAGCCTTTGCCAAACTTGAGTGTGCCATCCTTGTTCATGACATTCTCAGCAAACGTAAAGATCAGCAAGTCGCCTGGTTTGGGGCGATCGGTTCCGCCGGGCGTACAGGCATGCCAGCCCCCACCGCAGAACCCCAAGTGAATGTAGTCGTTAAAGCCTCCACGGCAGATACCCCCAGAATTGTGGCCATCGCCTCCTATGTGCCCCCGACCGTGATTACGAATGAAGACTTACTGCGGCAGTTTTCCCAGATCCCCTATGCCGATTGGATCGTGCAGCGTACCGGCATCCACCAGCGCCCAGTTTCTAGTTTGAGTGTGGTGGAAATGGGGGTCCAAGCAGCCCAAAAAGCCTTAGCTCAAGCTGGCTTAACCCCCCAGCAACTCGGGTGGATCTTAGTTGCCACAACGACACCCCAGCAGGTGATCCCTTCAACGGCGTGTTTGATCCAAAAAGCTTTGGGCGCTTCGACCTGTGCGGCCTTTGATATTAGCGCCACCTGTTCAGGCTTTATCTATGCTCTGGCTATTGCCCAAGGAGCAGTTCAAACAGACCGGCCTATTTTGGTGATCACCACCGAAAAAATGCGGTCGGTGCTCGATCCCAGCGATGTAAATACTTCGGTCCTCTTTGGGGATGCGGCCACAGCCTGTGTAATTGTCAAAAATTCAGGTCCTGGCTTACTTTTGGAAGATGTGGAGATCTATGCTGAGGCGGATAACGAAGACAGCATTATTCTGCCCAAGGATCCGGGCCTTTTAGCCATGGATGGTACCGTCGTATTTCGTACCGCTGTCCTACGCATGGCTGCCATCACCGACAAGATGCGTACCCGTCATGGTCTGAGTTGGGATGAGGTGCCTTGGGTAGTCCCCCACCAAGCGAATCTGCGAATCCTGCAAGCCTTAGCGAAACGTCTGAAATTGCCGCCCAAACGTGTATTTAGCAATATTGAAACCCTAGGCAATACTTCGAGTTCCAGTATTCCCCTCTGTTTAGAGCAAATGTTGGACCAAGATCTGATCCAGCCCGGCTCCCGGATCTTGCTTTGTGCCATTGGCGGGGGCATGACCTACGGGGCGGCCTATTTGCGGAGTGGATCCTAGGGCTAGTCCTAGGGGAGCAGATCTTTTTTAATTAGCACCGATGCGGGGGGATTTAAAACTCTTATATCTCCATGAAATGGGGACTAGGGGGCACGAAGCCAAGATCTATGGCTTAACCGAATTTCATATAATAAGTGTTTCTCAAGAACTATTCCCACGGGCAGAAGATTTGTTTTTAAGCCTACCTACAATTAAGATATGGAGCAGCAAGAAAGTAATTACTAACTTGCCAGTTCCTGTCAGATCAGAGTTTTTACAGTTTGATCTGCCACTGACTCAAGACCCGAAGGAGAATGGCTTTCAGGGTCATAAAAAGTCTATTCTATGCTTGCATAGATGGGTGGTACAGGGTTTTCGCCATTTCCCTTGTTTTGTGGTTCCTTTGGAGATGTTAAACCATCTATCAGAACTGTCCTGAGGGCCAACACGATACTAACTTAACTCCACCCATGAATTTCCCTTTCATGAGTGGAGTTTTAATTTTATCAACATTAAAAATTACTTGATAGATCTCTTGTATAAACCCATTCAAGATATCTAATCAATAGCTAGGATGATAAAATCACTCCTGAGACAAATTCAAAATCTTCCTTCGTGTTTTCTATCGGGGATACAGAGACATTGTGCTCTGGTATCTCGATGGTGAAGGTCGTTGCTTGGGCTGAACTATGTACCCGCAAGGTTGCGCCCAGATCCTGGGTATATTTAAGCGCCAGGGATAAGCCTATTCCTAGCCCATTATGGACATAGGGATCATTAGTGGGAATTCTATAGAAGGCTTCAAAGATCCGCCATAGCTGATTGGTAGGGATCTTAGGAGCATTATTGGTAATGATAATACTCTGGGTTGGGCGGGTTAAAGAAGAATTAGCACCTTTCTGAACATGAACCGTAATTAGACCATTTTCGGGTGTGTATTTACAGGCATTATTAAAAAGCTCGATGAGAAGATTTTTTAAAACAATAGTGTCGCCAACAAATTGATGTAATCCTTCTTCGATAGTAGTTATAAGCTCTATATTTTTATTTCTAGCTTTTTCATAGTATGGCTGAATTATATGGGGTAGCCACTCAGCTAACTGAATTATTCCCAGCAGGTGCATTTGTTTTTCTACTGGTCTTTCTTCTTTTATTTTAAGTCTCAAAATATTTTCGATCAAGCGTATTTCACGACTACATTCTTGATTTAAGACATCTAATAAACATTCACTTTCAGCACTGATAGGAAAACATTCTTTGATAGTAGTTAAACCTAGTTTTATACTACACAGGGGAGACCGCAATTCATGGGAAATCGAACTTAACAAGTTATCCTTAATTTGTGCTGCTTTATTTAACTCTGACAATATTAGTTTAGAATTTTCTAACTCTAGCTGTTCCTTATGGGCTTTGGTGGAACGGTAGATCCGTTCGGCTTCTCTATTTTTAATCATCGTGAGGTCATTGATGATCCACCGCAATCCAATCAACTCGCCGAATAAATTGTATGACCCGGTCACCCGTAGGTATGCCCCAAAAGATGCTTTTTTGAGCGGCTGAATAATGGTTTCTATTTCTAATTTCTTTTTATGATGTCGGGCTTTATCCAGCAAATCTAAAAACCCTTGTAGGTGTGTATCCTTGATCACCTCTGTTAAAGGCATATTAATAAGAACATTTTGCGAGGCATTAAATAGTTGCGCAGCATTCTGATTTATTTCTTGAATATTACCCTCTAGATCCGTTACCACATAGCCATTGGGCGTGAGTTCAAACAATTCTTGATAGCGATGACGTTCGTGGGCAACCCGTTGCTCACTAGCAATTAATTTTTGGTGCTGTTGTCGCATCTCCTCTGCTGCTGCAATTAATTCATCTAAATTTGCAGCTAGGGCTTGAAGCAGTATGGATTGCCGCACATCCACACATACTTCGCGCAGCACAGAGTCTAAAATCTGCTTTGTTGCCTCAGATTTTTCGGGGAGGGTGATTTGAGCTACTTTCACGTTTGCCTGCACGGGTACACTGAACTTGGTGCAAAGCTAGCAAGAAGCAGCTCGCAGTAGATCTATCTTTAGAGAGATTAACGGGCAAAATAGAAAGATGTTACCCTAAACTTTAAATAGATGTTTCTAAGACGCATCGCTCAATCCTGCTTTGGTAGCTATTGCGATGTTTTAAAACTCAAATACAAAACAAAAAAACTTGGGGGCAGTTGTGGCTGAATTAAATGGCGTCATGATGCAGTTTTTCCATTGGTACCTTACCCCAGATGGCACTCTGTGGAATGAGTTAAAGGAAAAGGCGCAAGCATTAGCGGATGCCGGGATTACTTCTCTGTGGCTACCACCAGCCTACAAAGGGGCCGGGGGTGGCTATGACGTCGGCTACGGTATTTACGATATCTATGATCTCGGCGAATTTGATCAAAAAGGGTCGATCCGCACTAAGTATGGCACCAAAGATGAATATATTGCCGGGATCGCTGCCGCTCAGGCGGCGGGAATGCACGTTTACGCCGATGTAGTGACCAATCACATGATGGGTGCGGATGCTTGTGAAGAAACCGAAGCTATCCCCCTCAATCCCGAAAATCGTTGTGAAGCTATTGGGGAAATGCAGCCCGTTAAAGTATGGACCCATTTCACCTTTCCAGGGCGCAAGGGTAAATACTCTACAGCCGAGTGGCATTGGTGGCACTTCGATGCGGTCGATTATAACGCCCACGACGATGGCAAAGATGCTATTTATCTTTTTAAAGGCAAGCAGTTTAGTACGGGAGTTGATCTGGAGAAAGGGATTTTTGACTACCTTATGGGGTGTGACATAGATGTGGAAGATCAGGAAGTACGCTCGTGGCTAGATGACTGGGGCGCGTGGTACGTTGATACCACCAATGTTGATGGCTTCCGTTTTGATGCGGTTAAACACGTTGAGGCAGGCTTTTTTCCTGAGTGGCTCACTCATTGCCGTAAGCAAGCTAAGAAAAATTTATTTGCAGTAGGTGAATATTGGTCCAACGAAATCGAAGCGTTGCATCATTTTATTAATGTCACAGGTGGTGACGTCATGTTGTTCGATGCGCCGCTACACTACAATTTTAGCGCCGCGAGTAAAGCGGGCAACAGCTACGATATGCGCCAGATATTTGATAATAGTCTGGTTTTGCAACAGCCTGCGTTGGCCGTAACCCTAGTTGACAATCACGATTCGCAACCCCTACAGTCCTTAGAATCAGTGGTGGAGCCTTGGTTTAAACCCTTAGCCTATGCACTCATTTTATTGCGTCGGGATGGTTATCCCTGTATTTTCTATGCTGATTATTATGGCGCCCATTACACCGATCATGGGAATGATGGTAATGAATATGAGATCTGGATGGACAGTCACCAATGGCTAATCAATAAATTCCTAGAAGTCCGTCGCACCCACGCCTATGGCGATCAGTTTGACTACTTCGACCATAGCAACACCGTCGGCTGGACCAGATCCGGCAACGAGGAAAATTCTGGAGGGATTGCCGTCATCATGAGTAACGGCGATGCAGGCAGTAAGTGGATGGAAGTTGGTCAGATCAACAAAACCTATATTGATCTGACCGAGCATATTAAAGAACCCATTACCACCAATGACGATGGTTGGGCAGAATTTCGCTGCAACGCGGGTTCCGTTTCGGTTTGGATTCCACAGTCCTAGGTATGTGATCGTTGTTAAGGAGTGATCTCCGCCAACGGTTCAGCGTTCAGTTCGGGAGTGACTAGGGCGGGAAGATTGATCACTAATACCGAGCACGGGCTGTGGTGTACGACATAGTTGCTGACGCTACCCAGGAAAAATTCCTCTAAGTTGCCTAAGCCCCGTCGCCCCATGACGATCATGTCGGCCTTCCAGCTTTTGGCTTGCTCACAGATGCCAGGGCCAGGCATGGCCAACACCTGGGTTGTCTCTACGGCTAAACCGTGGGCTACCCCATGGGCAGCGTAGGTAGTAAGCAGATCAAGGCCCTGTTTTTCGTAGGCGCGCCATTCTTCCTGATAAAGCTTTAAGCTTTCCTCTGGGTACCCATACACCTCACTAATGGGGGCTATGGGCAGACTAGGGCTGTCTGTCTCCTCCCCAGAGAGAATATGTACCAGATTTAGTTTGGCCTTGAGCGCCTTAGCCAAAGGGATCATCTCTTCCATTACTCGCTGTCCCGCCGGACGGTCTAGGGCGACCAAAATCCGCGGTGGAAGCGTTAGATCCTGTTGCACGCCTTGAATTGCCCAAACCGCACAGGGACACTGGTGTAAAACATAGTTACTGACGCTCCCCAACAAAAATTCGCCTAAACCGGAGCGCCCCCGGCGTCCTAGGATGACCAAATCATAGGCTTGCGCCAGCTCACAGATGATCCGACCAGGGCTGCCATGACGTTGGATCACAGCACAGGGTACACCAACGCGGAGGGCTTCATCCGCTAGGTTTTGAAGCCATTGAAGCGCTTCTTGGTGTAGGCGGTCCCATTGTTGAAAATAAAGATCAAAGTCATCCTTGCCCAATACATCCCACTCCGGTAGCGATGGTCGGGGGGACGAGGGCGGAATATCGTTCTCGACCATGGATAGAACATGCAAAAGCGTTAACTCTGCCCCAAGGCTTTTAGCAAGACCTAGGGCCTGAGCAAAAATGCGACGACCATTAGCGCTTCGATCTAAAGCAACTAACACTTTTTGAAACATCGTGGGCCTCCTTACAAAAACTTAGTTCGGAGTAAATTCGAAATAGCCTCAGAAGTCTTGTCCTCTACTTTATATTTTACGCCTCCCTTCTTGGAGGGGAGTATAGATAGTTGTGAAATAGGCTCACGCGCTGCATCAGGGATATAAATTAGATTGGATAATATAGCGATGAACTTCCGGCAAAAGCCCTTCTGGAGGTTGTTGTTTGTGGAATTGGGATCGGATCTCACGACTTGCCCAAGGAGGAATGGGATACTTCAGGGTTTGAATAGGGGTCTCTCGGACTAGCTGCCAGCCGGTTGCCGCATCCGCCCGGACAACTTCGGTAATTCCCTGAATTCGGGCGAATAGAAGCGGTAAATTTTCCCAGTGTTCGATCTCACGTAGGGCGTCACTGCCCAAGGCGACCCAAAGCCCATAGCCAGGATACAAAAAATGGATCAAAGCCACACTTTCGGCTGTCCAAGGACTGGTAAATTCAGGCCGATGTAAGATCCGATGGGACTTGGTTGCGGCTACGGTTAAGGCGACCATATGTTGACGGTGGGCGAGCGGCGTTGCCTGCTCCGTCTTGAGTGGGTTATCCACGGCCCAGGTCCAGACCTGATCAAAATCTTGGGCTAAACCCTGCAGTATGGCAAGGTGTCCCCGGTGGGGGGGATCAGCGCTCAGTCCGTATAAAACAATCTTTTCATATGGGAGCATGATCTATTCCTTACCTGGCCTCTAAAACCATCCGCCCCCACCAAATATGGCAAGGGCGGTGTGGCTGGGACACAGTTTTTTAACAAACTGCCAGACTAGGCTGGTTTACAGTTGGCCACCAAACTGGCCCAAGGTACTATGACTACTACTCACGGGCACCACCTCCTGATTCCTAAATGGCTTTTTCAGCGGGTTTGCTCCTACAGTGTAACCCGTTGATCCATTCCTGGAAAGGTCCCTAAGCTAGTAATTTCCCGTGGCATAAGATACACTTAGCACTAAGAGACCCAGAGTGCTAAAACTGGGTAGTGTGCATTAAAGGGTGAATCATGGCGATGACATTGACGATGAATGCGGCTTCGGTACGTCCCTTGGGAGACCGAGTATTGATCAAAATCGTGGCTCAAGAAGAGCGGACCGCAGGTGGACTCTTTCTACCGGATACGGCAAAAGAAAAGCCCCAACTGGGATCTGTGGTTGCCGTAGGCATAGGCCGTCGTTCCGATAAGGGTGAACTTGTGGCCCTCTCGGTCAAAGTTGGCGATCAGGTGCTCTACAGCAAGTACAGCGGTACCGAGATCAAATTGGATGGGGGCGATTACCTCTTGGTTAATGACCGCGACATTTTAGCAATTGCAGAATAAGGAGCAACTACTGTGGCAAAGCAAATTGTTTTTGATGAAAAAGCCCGTCAAGCACTAGAGCGTGGGGTTAATGCCCTAGCTGATGTAGTCCGGGTTACCCTTGGTCCTAAGGGCCGTAACGTTGTCCTCGAGAAAAAATTTGGCGCACCCCAGATCATCAATGATGGGGTCACCATTGCCAAAGAAATCGAACTCGAAGACCCCCTTGAAAACACCGGAGCACAACTGATCCGGGAAGTGGCTTCTAAAACCAACGATGTGGCGGGTGATGGTACAACCACCGCAACCGTATTGGCCCAAGCCCTGATCAAAGAAGGTCTAAGAAACGTAGTTGCTGGCGCTAACCCCATTGCCATCAAGCGCGGGATCGAAAAAACCGTAGCTAAACTGGTTGAAGAAATCGCCCGGACTGCCAAAAAAGTCGAAGACAACAAAACCATCGCTGAAGTAGCCACCATCTCCGCTGGGGATGAAGAGATCGGTCAAATGATCGCCAAGGCTATGGACGCTGTGGGTAAAGAAGGCGTGATCACCGTTGAAGAATCCAAGTCTTTGACCACTGAACTGGAAGTCGTAGAAGGCATGCAGTTTGAGAAAGGCTATACCTCTCCCTACTTCATGACCGATGCCGAGCGCATGATCGCCGAATTTGCCGAGCCTTTGTTGCTCATCACCGACAAAAAAATCTCGATCATTGCCGACTTGATCCCGGTTCTTGAAAAAGTAGCGCGCTCCGGTCGTCCTTTGATCATCTTGGCTGAAGACATTGAAGGCGAAGCCCTAGCAACGCTAGTGGTCAACAAGCTGCGCGGCGTCCTCAATGTTTGCGCCGTTAAAGCTCCTGGTTTTGGGGACCGCCGCAAGGCCATGCTCCAAGACATTGCTATCCTCACAGGCGGCGATGTGATCTCCGAAGAGATCGGCCTGAAATTAGAAAACACCACCTTGGATATGCTGGGTTCGGCCCGCAAGATCACCGTAACCAAAGACAAAACCACCATTGTGGCGGGTACGGATAACAAAGATGCCGTTGCCAAGCGCGTAGCCCAGATCCGCCAGCAGATCGAAGCCACCGAAACCGATTTTGACCGTGAAAAACTCCTTGAGCGCTTAGCCAAGCTCTCTGGGGGCGTAGCCGTGATCAAAGTCGGGGCTGCAACGGAAACGGAACTCAAAGATCGTAAGCTGCGCATTGAAGATGCGGTCAACGCAACTAAAGCGGCGGTTGAAGAAGGGATTGTTCCCGGTGGCGGTACGACCCTGTTGCACCTCACCAAGCTGATCCCTCAGATCAAGGCTGAACTGAGCTTTGAAGAGCAAGTCGGCGCCACTATTGTTGCCCGCGCCCTCGAAGCCCCTGTGCGTCAGATCGCGACCAACGCTGGTTTAGAAGGCTCTGTGATCGTCGAGAAAGTCCGTGAACTGCCCTCTGGCATGGGTTTTGATGCCCTAGCCGGAGAGTTCGGTGATATGCTCGCCAAAGGGATCGTAGACCCGGCTAAAGTAGTGCGCTCGGCCTTGCAAAATGCCGCGTCCATTGCCGGGATGCTGTTGACCACCGAAGTGATGATTGTCGAAAAGCCCGAAAAAAATAAGTCCGCTGGCCCTGATATGAGTGGCATGGGCGGAATGGGTGGCATGGGTGGTATGGGCGGCATGATGTAGCCCTAGCCTCAATATTCACCAAGGGATCCAACCGGATCCCTTTTTTATGGCTAAATTTTGCTAATCTCCAGTCAGATCTCGTAAACTCAAGTCCAGCCATAGTGGATCTTTTATGTCCCATTCCCCCTTTGGATCGCAACGTTGGCACATCGCTCCACCCCAAGCGCGGCTGGCGCGGGACCTGGCCCAGGAATTAGACCTTTCGCCCTTGATGGGACAAGTGTTGATCAATCGGGGGCTGAATACTGGGGAGCAAGTAGCATTATTTTTTGATCCGGACCAAATCCAATTACCGGATCCTGAAACAGAATTTAGCGACCTTACGGTCTGTGCAGACCGTTTAGCTCAGGCCATTACCCAAGGCGAAAAGATCGCCATCTGTGGGGACTATGACTGTGACGGTATGACCAGTACGGCCCTATTACTCAGGGTACTACGGGCCTTGGGAGCCAAAGAAGCCCATTATAAGATCCCCGACCGCATCGGCGAAGGCTATGGGATCAATCAGCGTATGGTCCGGGAGATCGCCCAGGAGGGCTATGGTGTTTTGGTCACGGTTGATAACGGGGTGAGTGCCCCCGGACCCATTGCCTTGGCTGTGGAATTAGGAGTTGATGTCCTGATTACCGATCATCATGATCTACCGGCCCAATTGCCCGTAGCCCCGATGCTCAATCCCAAGCTCTTACCCCCTAGTTCTCCCTATCGGGCCTTAGCAGGGGTCGGCGTAGCCTATGTCTTAGCCCTGACCTTAGCCCAGCGTTTTGGCAGAGGTGCAGAACTACGGGATCCTTTATTAGAGCTTTTTACCTTAGGCACCGTAGCGGATATGGTTCCTCTGGTAGGGGTCAATCGGGCCTGGGTCCAACGGGGGCTGAGTTTATTGCCCCACTCGCAAAATCCAGGAATCCAAAGCTTGATGTTGGTGGCTGGACTGACGGATCAACTCAAACCAGAGTCCATTGGTTTTGGTTTGGGACCGCGCATCAATGCCATTGGTCGCATTGGCGATCCTGAGCTAGTAGTACGCTTGTTTACCACCGATGATCCCCAAGAAGCCCTCACCTGCGCGCATCTATGCGAACAAACCAACCGCCAACGCCAGGAACTCCTGGCAACAATGGAGCAAGAAGCCCTCGCCCAAGTCGCCCAAAGTAACGTTGATCTGCGGCAGCAACGCATTTTGATCTTGGCGGGTGAACATTGGCACCACGGAATCGTAGGCTTAGTGGCTTCGCGTCTCAAAGAACGCACGGGTTGTCCCACGTTTGTGGGTGTGCTCGAAGAAGGCAATGTACGCGGCTCGGCGCGGGGAATCCCGGAATTTAATGTCTATGCAGCCCTTAGCCATTGTCGGGATCATTTGACTAACTTTGGGGGGCACCCGATGGCGGGGGGCTTTGGCTGTACCCGTGAAAACTGGCCCCTCTTTCAAAAAGCCCTAGAAGTCTATGCCCAATCAGTTTTAGAAGCCCAGCACGTCCGGCCCTTAGTCGAGATCGATGCCCAGGCCAGCCTTAGTGAACTGTCTTTAGATCTTTTGGCTGAATTAGACCGCTTACACCCCTGCGGGATGCAGAATCCTGAACCCGTCTTTTGGAGTACGCAGGTTCAAGTGATCGATCAGCGCACCATGGGCAAAGATAAAACCCATGCCCGTTTAACCGTCAGTGATGGGATCACTAAGCTTCAAGTGGTCGCGTGGCGTTGGGGGGAATATTTACCCTTACCTGCCACGGTAGATATGGCCTATCGACTCCAAGAGAATGTTTTTCAGGGGCGACGGAGCCTACAACTGGTTCTAGAGGGAGCACGACCCAGTACACCCCAACCGGGGTTGACCCTGGCCCAGCCCAGTCGTTTGGCCCAAGCCAAAATGATCGCTATAGCCCCCCCTGATCCCATTGCCTATATTCAGGATCTAGCGGAGCAGGGACGGGTTTTACTCTATGGTTATGACCGTCCCGAAGGACTAGGTGTTGACTATGACCGCCCTCAGTCTGGGGTGCAGTATACGGATTTGGTCTTTTGGAGCCAGCCTCCCGCTCCCGTTCATCAACAGTGGTTGATCAGTGGTTCCCAGCCCCAAAGGGTGCATCTACTTTATCAGCCCGTGCCGCTCCCCGATTGGGACACGGTGTTAGATCTCGTTACCCAGGCCGATCCAAGGATCAGACTGTTGGCCCTAGCCCAAAAACACTGGCTTTCGCCGCGTAGTCTATTGGAGGCATGGCAGGAACTGCGCCAATTTTTACACATCACCCCGCAACCCGATTGGGGTGCGACTTATAGGGATCTACCTCAGTGGTATCAGGGAAAAATAAAAGACCCGAGCACATAGATCTTTAGAAATGATCCTAGGTACAGTTCTTGTGTTCAGGAATACCATATGATCTTATTTGGAATGCTATGTTTTCCGTACTTGTTAGCTGGAAGTAGGAGTATAAATTGAATATCAGCATCTGCAAAAATATATCCTTATTCTCTGATCCAAAAGGATCAGTCCTTGGAATTTGGATAAGGTATTTTTTGTTACTTCTCTGCTTAATATACTTGGGCGGAAAGCTGCCTATACTTGCTGAAAATCCACCTCCCGGAACTTACCCACCTAAGTCATGATCCTTTCGTAGCTAGCGTTAGTTTTCCTCCTTCTTATCAACCTATTAGCTACAGATATATTACTAATTATGCAGGATACAATTCAGTTGAGATTTATATTCATGACTCACCCACACCCTATTACACTATAGGCTCAGGCGCAAATACTTATGTTACCAATATTTATTCCTCGACTGGAGAACCAGTAACTTGTGCAGAAGTGATGCTTTCTGCCCAGCCTACCAGCCAAAATATTATTCAAGGAGAGAGTGTAGCATATGCGATTAATCTAACTCGGAGCAATTACGTTGAACCGGTAGATCTAGTAATTCTCTCTATAACACCTTCTCAAATAGGATTCTTATCTGAAACAACATCGGATTCTAGTTTAGGAATTGATGCATACTTTAACCCCGATCCTGTCGTTGATGACTCTTCCGAATTGATTGTACAGACTAGTCCATCTACACCAGAGGGGACTTACTTAATTACAATTTCGGGAACTGAGGTTATTCAACCTGCGACAGTAACAGTTACTGTATTACCTCCAACTTACACACTAACAGTTACACCTAAAAAATCTCTTGCTGATGGAAGTTTACGAACAGCTAGTACGGGCAAGCCTACTGAATATAGTATGGCTGAGGTAAAAGTTACCCGGACCCCAGCAACCCCAGGTTCAATGATAAGTTTATCTGCAAATCGGATTTCCAATTCTGGGGGGCATATTGAGGATAAACATACAGGAACACCTCCAGTTGGGGGATTTAATCAGGCTTCAGGTACTACAGACATCAACGGAGTTTTTAGAGCTATGTACACAGCACCAGCGACAAGCGGCGAGATCTCAATTTCAGCCAATTCTGAGGACAAGGAAATAGGGTCTAAAGATGTTTTGGTCAAAGTTTCAGGACTTGTGCCTCTTGCTTCAGGAACTAACTATAGACTTACTGGTGGGACTGTAGCGCATCCATCTGGGGATGACCAGACCGGAATTAATCATTATGGTACGCCAGAAACGGTTACTCATTTACAGGCTATAGCTGCGGCTTACGAGGAGATGTTTTACCCTGGCCCAATAATCATTCCTGCACAATCAAGGCTAAAATTTAATGACATGAGTCTCCCTTACGGTGGTAAATTTGAAGTCGTAAGTAATTCTAGTGCGCCCGTCCCCTGGAATGCCTCAAGTCATAATGAACATCGGATTGGCATCAATTGTGATGTTTCATCGAGTAATGTTCCTAGAGATCGGCGTACTGAACTAGTTAACATCTTTATAAATAATGGATCTCCGAGATTTTTAGATGAAACAAGCTCAAGTAATCACTGGCACCTCAGATTTGAATAGGAGGCATTATGCGGTTTAGGATCATGATTCTGTTCTTAATTTTTCAATGTTTTATGGGCGCTTATGCTCAAGAAAATTCCCTAGAGAGACGTACCCCAATGCAAAAAAATGAAGTGCAGATAGAATCACCCTTAGATTATAGTTTGGGTGTACTAAGAGAGGATCCTATTCGAGGAGAAATTAAATATGATCCAAAGCCCGAAGTTATTACTATAGATAAAAAATCAGGTAAACTCTGGTTTCGCTGGGTTGGCATGGATGGAAAAACGAAACAAATTTTATTTCAGCGAGCAGATGCGATTAATGTAGTAGTGCTAGCAAAGGCCCAAAAATCTGGGAATTCGGAGTATGTTTTTTCTTATGTGGTTGAAAATCTTAATACTAGTGGTCAGGAACTCTCAGGTTTCTTAATACAATGTCTATGTAATAGTGTTCAACCAAAAGAAATCACAAATTTTCATACCGGATTTATGGGTAATACTTTACCAGATTTTAGTGAGGGTAAATGGATACGTTTTGCTGTTTTAGATAGTTCAAAAACCTCTATTGGACCCGGTCAGAATGTAAATTTTATTATAAATTCTACCTCACCTCCAGGTTTAGTGAGAACCCGTGTTCATGGCGGAAACTTAAGGCTAATGGGTATTGGTGAAGAGATGCCTACGGAACTTGCAGACTTGTTGCCGGGATATAAAGACTGGCCTTATGGATATACAATTGGTCCAGTTGATGAATTAGCTGCGATGTCATTAACCGATCATTTAGCTTACCTTAAATCAAGAGTATCGAAGTTTCAAGAACTGGGGTGGATCAGTTCTGAAGTAGCTCCTTGGTATCAGGAAAATTTAGAACCAAACTCTTTAATTTTAGTCTTCCAACGCTTACAGTCAGATCTCAAATCAGAAAAGATAACCACTGAAGTCTATGCACTCATTGATGCACTCCGATCAAAATAATGTAGCCGAAAGCTAGATTGATCCACTCCAGCTCAGGGTAGGTTGATCAGTGGTTCCCAGCCCCAAAGAGTGCATCTACTTTATCAGCCCGTGCCGATTCCTGATTGGGACACGGTGCTGGATCTCGTTACCCAGGCCGATCCAAGGATCAAACTGTTGGCCCTAGCCCAAAAGCACTGGCTTTCACCGCGAAGTCTATTGGATGCTTGGCAAGAGCTGCGCCAATTTTTACATATTACCCCGCAGCCCGATTGGGGCGTAGCCTATAGGGATCTACCTCAGTGGTATCAGGGAAAAATAAAAGACCCGATCAAATAGATTTTTAGAAATGATCCTAGGTACAGTTCTTGTGTTCAGGAATACCATATGATCTTATTTG
>JANNOF010000138.1:0-12542 GCA_031398925.1 Gloeobacteraceae cyanobacterium SOY_34_metabat_371
GGCGTAAATTTGATGGCGTTAGATAGCAGGTTCCAGATAATTTGCTGGAGCCGGGCCGCATCGCCGAATACCTTGCCAACCTGCGCTAACACCGGATGGATCACAATGGATTTGGCATCGGCTTCGGACTGCACCGTCTCAATCGCTGACTCGATCACAAAGGCCAGATTAACAGGCATAGCCTTAAGACTTAGTTTACCGCGTAGAATTTTGGCAATATCAAGTAGATCATCAATCAATTGGGCTTGTAATTTTGCATTGCGTTCAATCGTTGATAGGGCTTCTAGGGTTTTAGGACGGTCAAAGGTGTGGATCTTTAACAACTGAGTCCAGCCCAAAATAGGATTAAGTGGGGTTCGCAACTCGTGGGATAGCACCGCTAGAAAATCATCTTTGATATGGTTAGCGCGTTCGGCTTCGGATCGGGCGCTTTGCTCCAGTTGCAAGAGGCGATCGCGTTCCATCTCCAGTTGTTTTTGGGCATCAATATCCGTGGCTGTGCCAAACCATTTAAGCAGTTGACCCCGATCATCTTTTTGAGGAATTGCTTGGTGTAAATGCCAACGATACACACCATCCGCGCGCCGCATCCGGCCTTCGGCTTGATAGGCACAGCCCTTTTGTACGGCTAGGTTCCACTGTTGCGTTAAAACAGGTACATCTTCGGGATGGACAACGTGCGCCCACCCTGTGGCGTTAACCTGATCTAGGTTCAATCCCGTAAACTCCAACCAGCGTTGATTCACATCGAGTAACGCGCCTGTCGTGTCAGCGGTCCAGACTAGTTGTGGGATCAATTCTGCCAAAAAGCGATAGCGCTCCTCAGACTGCCGCAGAATAGCCTCGGTTTGTTTGCGTTCCGTAATATCCTGAGCAGTACCACTTATGCGAAGGGCATTACCTTGAGGATCATAATAACCTCGCCCTTTAGAAACAATCCAATAGACAGTGCCATCGGGCCAAACCGTACGCATTTCGATATCGTAATCTGTCTTATTCTCGAGACTGCGCCTAACGGTCGCATCGACACGTTCACGATCTTCAGGATGTACAGCATTGAGAAATACTGCATAGGTCATGGGTAACTCAGGCGGGAGCCCAAACAATGCCTTACAGCGGTCTGTCCACACTAATTGATCGTGGATAAGATCCCAAAACCACATCCCTAGGTTTGAGCCTTCGGTTGCCAAACGGATCTGTTCTTTTTGTTCTTGTAGCGCTATTTCGGTTTGTTTTCGCGCGGTGATGTCACGGTAGTAGATGACTAAACCTTCATCGGAAGGATAACCATCAACCTCTACCCAAATGTCATAGGGATCATAGTACGTTTCAAAATGAACCGGGGTTAGTTCAGCCATGGCCCGACGATATTCCTGCTCTATGCGGGTACCTACGCTTCCTGGCCATGCTTCCCAAAAAATTTGACCCAATAGCTCTGATGCAGATCTTCCACTTGTATGCGCTGTATGCTGGTTAACATAGGTTACTTTCCAATTGCGATCAACAGCAATAAACCCATCCGTCATGGTTTCTAATACTTTAATAACTTGCTGATTTGCTGACTGTAGGGCTTCCTCTGATCGTTTGCGCTCGGTAATGTCCGTATCAATGCCCGTCATGCGTATCGGCTGACCGTTAGGGTCATATAAGATTTGGCCTTGGCTCAAAGCCCAACCAATGGTGCCATTGGGATAAATGATCCGAAATTCAAGATTATAGGGCGCCCCTGTGGCAACCGCCGTTTCAATGGCGGCAATGACACGCGTGCGATCATCGGGGTGTATCCGCGCCACAAAGGTTTCGTAGAAGCCGTTAAATTCCCCAGGCTCCAGGCCAAATAGGGCTTCTACATTATCTGACCAGATGACGTTGCCGGTCTGGAGATCCCATTCCCAGGTTCCCATCCGAGCTGAATCAAGGGCGAAGCGCAGCAGTTCTTTACTTTCTTGAAGTTCAACTTCGAGCCGACGGCCCTCCCCCTGGGTAGTTAGTTCTTGGAGTTGGGTGCGTAGCCGCACGTTCTCAAGGGTTCTATCGATAGCTAAGTGTAGATACTCAGGCGTCATGTGCGCTTTGATCAAATAGTCCTGCGCCCCAGCTTTAATGGCTTGCATGGCCATAGCCTCCTGACCCTCCTCAGTTAGCCAGATCAATGGCAGCCACGGACGTCGGTTTAAAAGATAGGCTTGTTTCAAAAATTCCAGTCCATCCAGGTCTGGTAGTGGATAATTTAATAACACGATATCAGGTTGATAATTCTGCCACAGATCTAGACCTTGTTGTCCTAAATCTGCTTCTAAAAATGTGTAAGAATACTCACAATCACGGGTTAAATAGCTGCGATAAAGCTCCCGATTTTCGAGAGAGGCATCGATAATTAAGGCAACACGCGGGGTGAGACTCATAATTAAACCTACCGTTACTTCTCAACTAATGCCGGGAGTATGTCAGGTATTGTGTCTAGGAAGAACCCTAGCGTTTTTTAAAGAATACCCTATGGGGGCAGAAAATGTCCATGATGAGTGCTAATGGCTCAAGGCTTGGGGTCTGCCATATATTATTATAATTTATATTAATGTTCTCCTTCTTTGTTTAAAAAGTAGTTTGACCAGCTTTTGCGCACGCTAGATCTTACATGAAGAATTGATCCTATGGATAGCGGGAATTGCTTTCTCTCATCAACAGACTATCAGAAGGCAGAACAAACTATACGCAATGCTGGTGAATTTGAGATAAATTAAGATCATCGTTAAATAATCTCCATAGAAAAAGATCGGGGTTATCAATGGATCATCAACAGCGCATTAACTCCCTACTGATACCGTTCTACTTAGGAGTACAAACAGATCCGGAAGGGCGGAAAATTCAGGAGATCTGGGCCTGGGATTTTGAAGAACTAGAGTGCGCCCATGATTACATTCAATGGTTATTCCCCATCGCCGAGAAAAGTACATTTAATCCTGATGCACCAGTCGTAGATGATCAGATCATTCAAACCTTTCACAAGGATCCACGCTTGAGCAAAAATTTGCAGCAATCGTTAACTGTTATGCTGCGATTTTATGGATTACACCGCTACGAAACTAACCCAGGAAAGATAGTTATTGGTAAATCAAAAGACTATGCAACCCGTAAGCAGGAGTGGCTGCATAGGTTTGATCACAATTTTTTGCGGATTACCCGAATATTGAAATGCTTAATGATCTTAGGGTTAAAAGCTGAAGCCCAAGGGTTTTATGACTGTCTACAGCAACTCTATCAAGAAGATGGCGATCAGATTGGGGGCGAAACCTTTCAGTATTGGACGAACGCCCTTAAACCTGATGCGGCGGTAGCACAATTCTAGGGAGTAGTGGGAGTTTACGAGATCTGTTCGCGCCACGGAGTAGCACTGCCCTGGGCCAATAGCAGTCCCAATAAAACCAACGCCACACTGATCCATTGGGTAGGGGTGGGCAAGATACCCAAGATCCCGTAGGTCCCCACCAAGCCAATGATCGGTAAAAACGAGTTAGCAAGGGCGGCTTCAGCCAAAGTGGATCGGCGCAAACCGCTGAACCACAGGAGTTGCCCTAGGGCCACAATGATCACCCCATAAAGGATCATCCACTGCCACAGCAAGGGCGAAAAAGCCGCGGCAAAATGTTCTGGACCATAAAGAACCCAAGCTGTCCCAAAAAAGATGATGGTCCCGATCAGGGTGCGTACGACGATGAAAAAACCCGTGGAGACAGCACGGAGAAAAGTCCGCCCTAAAACTGTAGCCAAAATCAGAGCCAAAGTACCTAGGGCGACTAATACCTCACCCTGACCAATGGGTAAGCCACCCCCCATCATCGGCCCGGTGGGTGCTCCCAAAGCCACTAGTCCTCCCCCAAAGGCTAGCCCAGCCCCCCACCATTGACGTGGGGAAATCATTTCTTTGAAAATCCAAGCCGAAGCGCTTAGCAGCAACAGGGGCTCTAAGCGTCCCACCAAGATGACATTATTTACCGAGGTCAAACCTAAACCTTGGAGGAGCAAAGCAGGGGCTACAGCTCCTCCTAAAATCGCAACTACCAGTAGGACGGTCCATTCTTGTTTCGTTAGGGCTTGAACTGTGCGCAGCGTGATCTCTTGGCGATGGAGGATCCAAAGCACGGGCAGGGCACAAATATTTCCGACAAAAAGAATGTTACAGAGGGATATGGGATTTTGACCCGCAACTGGATAGGCGGCCCCAAGGGTCATGAGTTTTTGGATCACCGGATTTGAAAGTCCAAAGAGGATCACCGCACCCCAAAGTAGGGCTTGACCAGGGGGCATGTTCACGGTTTAGGGCAGGTTCGTTGGGTAAAATCGCATTGATATACATAGGGCTCTTGCCATTTTAGGGGGATTTCTAAGAGATCCCGGACCCCTGTTGCCCCCTGCGCTACAAAAAGGATTAAGGCTAGGGTATTAAGCCCCACATGGATCCGGCGCCACCGCCCCGTGCGGTCTTGGTAAATTTTTTGCATGATTGCTAAAGAAAAGATCATTAACAGGGCAACGGTTATACCCAGATAAAAATGGGAGATATACCACTCATTGTCCCGGCGGTAGATCCCTTCTTGAAAGCCCAATATCAAGATCCCCGCCGCCGTTAACCCGGCCCAAAGCATAGACCGAGTTTGATCACGCAGGAGCAGGATTAGACTCGTTACGGTTGCCCCCAAAATCCCCACCATTAACAGCACATAACCCGGATTGGTTTGCCAAAGATTTTTTTCTAAACCATAGGTGACCAGGGGACGACCTAAGCCTAAAAGAGTCAAGAGGATCACCCCTATCGCGAACCAGCGCCCGATCTTGACATGATCCGTACCACTCGTAGGGGGAATTTTACTTTTTTCTCCCTTGGCTTGCTGACGGCTGCGCGCACGGGTCTGCCAAGCAAAATAACCCACCACTCCCAAGAGGGGAAAGACCCCGGTTACGGCCAAAAAAGGATGTAACAAACGGAGGGTATCGTTCCAGTCCATAGGAGTCTCCAAGAGTGGCGGGCAGTCAAAAACTACGGCGTGATCGTCATGTACGCGAGGGTTACATCAAATTTTTTGCACCAGATCGCCACTGCTTTGAAGTCGTTAAGATTGGTTCCCGTGGGGATCAAATAACGCTGTGCTCCTTTTTTGCTCGTGAGTGCCCCTAGATCTAGATACTGGGCTGCGACATAGGTTTTCTTCGGGGGGACAGCCGCCCGGTATAGGGTAACGCGGATGGCTGGGGCTTCGCCTATCGTAAAGTCTTTGCTGAGTTGGAGGTAGGTTTTGTTTCCTTCTTTGACAAAAGTAGCCGTACCTGTGGTGGGTGCATCAACGCTGGTAAAGCCACCTTTTTTGGTGCTGCTTTTCATGGCATCACCCTTCATGGCCCCGTCTTTCATGGCCCCGTCTTTCATCGCTCCTTCCTGCATGGCATCTTGGGCATAGGTCGCAGGTAGCGCCACTGCACTCAACAACAAAGTCAACGTCAGCAAAGAGAGTAAGGATTTCATGAAGCATTGCTCCTGGGTTTCAGACATATTACGGAGCTGACCCGGAAATGGTTGATCCCAAAATTAAAGATCATGTGATCTCTAGGGCCTCAGTAATCCCATTAAAGGTACTTTTGCCCATACAGAGCGCGGAGTCCGCCTAAACGGAAGATGTGGACAGCCCATTTTTTTGGTAAAGCAGTGACAAAACGTTAAGATGGATCAAGCGTCTCGTACACCTAGGTTGCCCACCAATGGATTTCGGCATTGGCTTCATCACCAAAAATATTATGTTGCCGATCCTGGATTTCTTCTTCCAGTTGGTGAATAGTTACGGATTAGCGATTATCTTTTTAACCCTAGTTGTACGTTTTGCCCTATGGCCTTTGAGTGCAGGTAGCATCCGCAGTATGCGTAAGATGCAGGCGGTACAGCCCTTACTCAACAAACGATTAGAAGAACTTAAAAAGCAATACCCCGATGATCCGCAGAAGCTCCAAGAAGAGCAAATGGGGATGTACAAAGAACTTGGGGTTAATCCTTTAGGCGGTTGTTTACCCCTTTTGGCCCAAATGCCGATCTTTTTTGCCCTTTTTGCTACCCTCCAAGGCACCCCCTTTGCGGATCAAAAATATCCTCTATCCATAACAGTCGTTCCGGCAACGGAGCAACTCCAGTCCAAAAATCAGACCTCAGCCTACAGTATTTATTTAGACGACAAAAACCACGTTCCTGTACTGGTACGCCCTAGCGAAGTGCGCTTGCCCATCGGCCAAAGTTTTAGTTTTCAGGTACTCAAGGAAGATGGAAAGCCCTTTACGGAAAAGCCCGGTGGGCGTGAGGTTTATTGGAAGATCCTCAATGGGGATACCATTGTCAAACTCGAAGGCGGGCGTTTTATGGCCCTTCAGGAGGGGACAGCCCAAGTGGAGGCCCTGGTTCCGGGACTAGCCGCCGATAAAGGTTTTCTCTTTGTTGAGGCTTTGGGACGCTCTGGGATCTCTGGTCCTGATGGGATCTATTGGGATGTAATCATAATGATCGTCTTGTTTGGCGGGACCCTACTCATCTCCCAAGAGATCTCAGTTCGTAATAATGCGGCCATGACCGCGCAACAAAAACAGATTGGTCAAATCGTCCCTATTGTAGTGTGCGGAACATTTTTATTTTTTCCGCTCCCGGCAGGCGTCTTAATTTATATGGTAATCTCAAACTTTGTACAGATTCTCCAATCTATCGTTTTATACCGCGAACCTCTCCCGGAGGGGATCCAAAAGCTCCAGGCCGAGGTGGCCTTAGCCAGCCAACCTAAAGAAGCTTTACCCTTTGAAAAAAAGCAACGACGCAAAAGGAAAAAATGAATCTCACTTCAGATGTTACCCCTAGTGCTGGTCAACAATGGCTAGAGCAACTATTGGCCCTGATGGCCATCAATACCCAAGTTATGGGTCAAAAAGTTGGAGACAATCATGATTGGCTAGAAATTGATTCTCAGCCCCTTGAACCCGAACACTCTCAGGCTCTAATTGGTAAAAATGGCGCCACCCTGGATGCGATCCAATTTTTACTCAATACCCAGATGAATCTGGAGTCTGAACTACAAGAACAAGCCTATACCGTTGAACATGCCAGCTATCGCTCCCAGCGTCATACTGAACTGGTGGCTATGGCCCAGCAAGCGGTGGCCGCGGTCCGCGCCACGGGTCAAGAATTTGTTTTTGAGCCCCTGCGTTCTTCAGCGGAGCGTCGTCAGCTCCATATGATGCTCGGTGGTGAAGTAGATCTGCATACTTTCAGCCGAGGGAAAGAGCCAGACCGCTATCTGGTGCTTTCACCCAAAGGGAATACGGAAGAACCCGATGAAGAAAGTAGATCTTGAGCGCTTAGCCGCTAGTCCATCCCGTCAACTGACCTTAGAGATCCGGGAGTATATCCCAGAATTTGCTACCCTGACCCCAGTGGCGGCACATATTGAAGTCGTTCACAACGGGACTTTTTTGGATCTACAGGGCACGTTGGATACCATTGTTACGCTGTTGTGCCATCGCTGCCTACAGCAGTTCAATCAAAAGCTCAGCCATGAGATCCAAGAGGTCATTTGGCTGGGGGAAACAACCTTGGCTGAAGAACAAGAGATCACCCCCGAAGACCTCTATGAGACCTTACCCAGTAATGGCGTTTTAGATCTTGAAGATTGGATCTATCAACATCTATGTTTAGCCTTGCCCACGCAACAATTGTGTGAACCCCACTGTCCAGGGTTAGCCGTTGAAAACACCCCGGACCCCACCGATCACCGTTGGCAAGGGTTAGCAGGTCTGCGAGACCAGTTGGGGAATCGCTAGATGCGGATCGCTGTGGATGTTATGGGCGGCGACTATGCACCTGAGGAAATCGTTTTAGGGTCGTTAATGGCCCAAAAAGAATATGGGGTTGAGCTGATCCTCATTGGTCGTCAAGACCGCATCGAGACCTTGTTGTCTCGGTATGAGGCCCCGGTCCGGGGAATCGAGATTATTGATACCCCCGAAGCCATTGAAATGGGGGAAGAACCGGTCGGAGCTTTGCGTACTAAAAAAAGAGCTTCCATGAATTTGATCATGGATCAAGTTAAAGCCGGGCGCGCCCAAGCGGCGGTTTCTGCCGGAAATACGGGGGCCATGATGGCTGCGGCGTTACTCAAACTCCGCACCGCTCCTGGGATCTTGCGTCCGGCCATTGGGGCTTTATTGCCCACGGTTGTGCCGCGCAAACCGGTATTACTCTTGGATGCGGGAGCCAATGTGGATGCCCGTCCCAAAATGTTAGAACAGTTTGCGGTGATGGGCTATTTGTATTCTCGCCATGTATTGGGGGTTGCCAATCCCCGCTTGGGGCTTTTGAATATTGGTGAAGAACCGGGTAAAGGCTCTGATCAAGCCAAGGAAACCTATGAGCTTTTAGTAAAAAGTACCGGGCTTACCTTTGGGGGCAATTGTGAGGGCCGCGATGTCCTCCAGGGTCAGTTTGATATTGTCGTCACCGATGGTTTTATCGGCAATATTTTGCTCAAGTTTGCCGAAGGGGTGGGTTTGGTTGCCATGCAGATCCTCAAGGAAGAACTCCCCCAGGGGCTAGCCGGGACCGTGGGTTCTTTGATCCTGCGGGAGAATTTACAAAAAGTACGCAGGCGCATGGATTATGCTGAGTACGGCGGCGGTCTACTTTTGGGCGTCAATGGCGTGTGTATCATTACCCACGGCAGCTCTAAAGCCGTAGGGATATGTAATGCCCTACGCCTAGCCAAAGAAGCCGTAGATAATCGTGTCCTTGATCGTATTCAGGAGAAGCTGCCCCAAACATGAAGCACGGCAACTTATATGGGGTCCAGCTTACGGGAGCGGGTAAATGTGCCCCCGCCCGTACCCTGACCAATGATCACCTGAGTCAAGTGATCGATACCTCAGATGAATGGATCTGTTCACGTACCGGAATTAGATCCCGCCGCGTCCTCGAAAACCACGAATCCATGTTGGACTTGGCGATCATTGCCGGTCAACAGGCCCTTATCCAAGCAGAACTAGCTGCGGAGGAGGTGGATCTCGTGATCTTAGCCACGAGTACCCCAGAGGATCTTTTTGGCAGTGCGAGTAGACTGGCCCACGCCCTAGGGGCCAAACGGGCGGTGGCTTTTGATCTCAGTGCCGCCTGCTCTGGTTTTGTCTTTGCCCTCGTAACGGCCAGTCAATACCTACGCACCGGGGCCTACCGCACCGCCCTTGTGGTCGCTGCCGATGGCTTGACCCGGTTTATGGACTGGCAAGACCGTAATACCTGTGTACTTTTTGGTGATGGGGCCGGGGCTGTGGTCCTCGAACAAAGTGCTATTGATCAGATCTTGGGTTTTGAACTGCGCTCCGACGGATCGGGGGCATCTATGTTGACCCTCCAAGCCCAGTACACCCCCTTAGACTTGACGGCAGATTTAGCCGTTATGCAACAGCAGTATGCGCCAATTGCCATGAATGGTCGGGAAGTCTACCGCTTTGCCATTACGGAAGTCCCCTTGGTAATCGAAAAAGCCCTTTACCGAGCGGACCTTGCCCCCGAAGCCATTGATCATTACCTATTACATCAGGCGAACCAACGGATCTTAGATGCGGTAGCCGAGCGCTTGCATTTACCTAAAGCTAAATTTGCTTCAACCCTAGCCCACTATGCCAATACTTCAGCCGCGTCGATCCCAATTACCCTAGCAGAATGGATCGAGCAAGGTCTTGTGCACTCAGGGGAAACTTTGGTCTTGGCGGGATTTGGGGCCGGGCTGACCTGGGGCGCCGTAGTCTGTCGTTGGGGACGCATCGACTGATCGTGTAGGACGAGAATCCCTTAAAAATTGGGGACCAAGGGCTAAGGCGAGTAAAATAGCACAGGAAACAGAAGGGGCAAGCTATGACCGAATGGACCATCGAAGACAGTGCCGCTCTATATCAGATCAAAGGTTGGGGCGAGCCTTACTTCAGTATTAGTAGCGGGGGCCATGTGATGGTCTCCCCATCTGGAGAAGCTGGACCTACGGTGGATCTGTTTTCTTTAGTTCAGGATATTCAACAACGGGGTTTACCCTTGCCCCTATTGTTGCGTTTTTCCGGGATCTTGGCTGACCGGATCAAACGGCTGAATGAATGTTTTAGCACCGCCATTCAAGAATATAGCTATGAAGGCAATTATAAAGGGGTATTCCCGGTCAAGGTCAACCAACAGCGCCATGTGGTTGAAGAACTTTTAGAGTACGGAAAACCCTATCAATTTGGTTTAGAGGCAGGTTCTAAACCCGAACTATTAATCGCCCTCGCTACCCTCAAGACCCCAGGGGCCTTACTCATTTGCAATGGCTACAAAGACCGGGAATATATCGAAACCGCACTTTTGGCCCAACAGTTGGGGTTGACCCCGATCATTGTCCTAGAACGGATCCATGAGCTGGAGATCGTGCTGGAAGCCGCCAAAAAACTGGACATCCCGCCCCTTTTGGGGGTCCGGGCCAAGCTTACTACCAAGGGCGTTGGGCGCTGGGGGGATTCGGCTGGGGACCGGGCTAAATTTGGCCTCAGTGCGGCTGAGATCATTGAAGTTGTCCAGACTTTGCGTTCGTTAGATCTGTTGGATTCTTTGCAACTGTTGCACTTTCACATCGGTTCTCAGATCCAGGCCATTAGCGTGATCAAAAATGCTGTGCGTGAAGCAGCACATATCTATGTCGAGCTAGCCCAATTGGGGGCCAATATGCGCTACCTAGACGTTGGGGGCGGTTTAGGCATTGATTATGACGGCTCGAAAACCAATTTTCCTGCCTCCAAAAACTACAATATGCAGGAATATGCCTACGACGTGATCGCTGGCATCCAAGGCGTGTGTCAGGCCAAAGGGATCTCGGTGCCGACCATTGTGAGCGAAAGCGGTCGGGCCATTGCTTCGCACCAGTCGATCTTGGTTTTTAATGTCCTAGAAGTGAGCAAGCCTACGTCTGGAGTTTTGGCCCCAGCGACGCGCCAAGAACATAGTATTATCCAAAACCTCTGGGAAACCTACTGCAACATCAATCCAGATCAGGTTCAAGAGTCGTACCACGATGCGGTGCAATTTAAAGAAGATGCCCTTAATCTCTTTGGATTAGGTTACCTGAGCCTCAAGGAACGTGCCCGTGTAGAGCGCCTTTTTTGGGGGTGCTGCGAGAAGATCCTCAGTTTTATCCGTGCGTTAGAGTACATTCCAGAGGAATTGCAGGATCTTGAAAAAGACATGGCGGCGACCTATTACTGTAATTTCTCTGTTTTTCAATCCGCACCGGATAGCTGGGCCATTGATCAATTATTCCCGGTCATGCCCATTCATCGTCTAGAAGAAGAACCCACGGAGCGCGGGACACTGGCGGATCTGACCTGTGATTCTGACGGCAAGATCGATCAATTTATTGATCTGCGCGATGTGAAACAGGTGTTGGAATTACATTCCTTTGTCAATGCCGAGCCTTATTTCCTAGGCATGTTTTTGAACGGTGCCTACCAAGAGATCCTGGGTGACTTACATAATCTCTTTGGCGACACTAATGCTGTGCATATTCATCTCACTGAGTACGGCTACCGCGTAGAGCACGTGGTCAAGGGCGACTCCATGACTGAAGTGCTGCGCTATGTGCAGTACGACCCAGAGATCCTATTAGAAAGTGTCCGGGTCGAAACGGAAAAAGCGCTTCAGCAAAAACGGATCACCCTGGCACAATCGCGTCTTTTGATCCGCCATTTTGAAAATAGTCTGACGGGCTATACCTACTTGCAAACCAATCAAGAATCCTTAGTTCCCACCAACTAAGATCTGGTCTGAGCTGGCAGGGTGTGGGAGAATACTGGGGTTACTCTGGTGTTCTGTCTTGAAGCTAACCCTTTTATCCCTAAGTATGGTCACGTTATTGGCCCAAGCAGGGTGTCAGCCCCCGACCACGCCGACCACCGAACCAGCCAAGACCGTCGCCCCAGTACCTCAAAAGGATGCAGCCGTGAGTTTACCGAATGAAGCCGTGATCACTACCGCCAGCGGCTTACAGTACGTCGAGATCAAAGAAGGCACCGGAGCCATGCCCAAAACCGGGCAAACTGTTACCGTTCATTACCGGGGTACCCTAGAAGACGGTAAGGAATTTGATAGTTCCTACAGCCGCAACCAACCCTTTGAGTTTGGTCTTGGTCAAGGTCAAGTGATCAAAGGTTGGGATGAAGGACTCGCCACCATGAAGATCGGCGGAAAGCGCAAACTGATCATTCCTGCGGCTCTGGGCTATGGTGCTCGTGGGGCAGGTGGGGTGATCCCGCCCAATGCCACCTTGATCTTTGAAGTGGAACTTTTGGGCGCTCGCTAAGCAATTTTTCAACCAGCGTTGGTAGAGGATTAGCCCCCCGTCCCCCCCATTGTGGGGGTGTCAAAAATGCTGACGCACTGATCTTCGTCTAGATCGATTTATCCTCCAAAACTCTTGTACCCCCATGAAATGGGGGCTAGGGGGCCATAG
>JANNOF010000180.1:0-5046 GCA_031398925.1 Gloeobacteraceae cyanobacterium SOY_34_metabat_371
AGTGCTCAAGGGGAGTTTTTTGCTGTAGTCCGCATGGATGGCAAGGTCCGGGTGCGGCGTACTACAGATGGTCAAATCTTAGGGATCCATAGCAGTGCGCAGCAATCAATTAAGTACCTGACTTTTGATCCCCAACAACCCCGCCTCTTTTTAGCGGATATCAAGGGCGGGCTGACTGCTTGGAATTGGCAGGAGGGACAAGAGCAATTACTAAACAGTGAAGGCCCCCTATGTACGGATCTGCGGGTCCATGCCCAACACCCCCTATTGATCTTGACCTACGGAATTGATCCCTATTGGCAATTTTGGTCCCCTAGCCTCCAAAACACCCAACTATGGATGCAGGCTAAAGCCTCCGCCTTTCCCCCGAGTGCGATTCGGGCCTTGGCCCTCCACCCCCAAGAACCCATGATCGCCACCGCCCATAGCGATGGACAAATTCGGATCTGGAAGATCTAGCGCGGCTGTTGTTGGGTAACACAGTGGATGGCCCCTAGTCCCCATACCAAATCGGTACAGTTAATCCCTTTGATCCGACGCCCAGGGAAGCACTTTTGTAATGTCATCAAGGCTAACTGATCCTGGGGGTCATCAAAAATCGGGACGAGTACTACATTGTTGGCAATATAAAAATTGGCATAACTCGCCGGAAGACGGACACCGTCATAGTACAGCGGCGTGGGTAAGGGCAGGGTCATAATGGTCAGATCATGATCTTGGGCAAGGCGCAACAGTCGTTGGTAATTAGCTTGAAGGAGCAGATAGTTTTCTTCTTGGGGGTCTTCGGTAAGGGTGGTCACGATGGTTTGGGGACCAACAAAGCGGGCTAGATCATCAATGTGCCCATCGGTATCATCGCCCACAATTCCTTCACCCAGCCAAAGAATGGTTTCTACACCTAAAAAATTCCGTAAATAAGCTTCAATCTCGAAACGAGTTAATTGGGGATTACGGTTGCGGTTGAGCAAACACTGTTCCGTCGTCAAGCAGAGTCCCTGACCGTTGACATCAATGGAACCTCCCTCTAAAACAATTCCTGGGGTAACCTGCGGTAAGTCTAAAAGTGCCGCTAGGCGGTGCGGCACCTGATTGTCAAGGTCCCAGGGGCCGTATTTTTGACCCCAACTGTTAAACTCCCAATTGATCAGGGTTTGACCTTGGGGGCCTTGCACAAAAGTGGGTCCATGATCCCGCATCCAGCAGTCATTCGTCGGGATCTGGTGTATGTGAACCTCTGGAACCCCGGTCAGTAAGCCCCGCACCGCCGCTTCCATGGGGGCATCTTTGACCAAAATATGTACCGGTTCCTCGAGGGCTTGGACAATGTGTACAAAAACCCCCGGCACAGGATCAAACTTTCCCGGCCAAGTATCTAAGTTGTGGGGCCAACTCAGCCAAGTAGCGCGGTGGGGTTCCCACTCGGCGGGCATCCGGTAGCCTAAGGTCTGCGGGGTAGAAAGCATCATGGCAATATTGTACGGCGCTAAGGGGTACGGTTGTGGCTGATGAATATTTAGGTTAAGTTAGATTAAGAATCGCTCAGCGAGTAAACGCAATGAAATTCTCTTGGAGAATGTTGCTTCTTTGGTCCATTCCGTTGATCCTGATTGGGGCATTGTTGCTTCCTTCTTTTAATAGTGGGCCACAAACAGGGGTAGGGACTAATCGGATCGCCAGTAGCCCGAAAAACTACAGTGAATTTATTGCCGATATCCAGGCTGGACGGGTTGAAAAAGTGGACATTCTCGAGAATGGACGCGCCGCCATTGCCTTGATCCGTGACCCAGCCCTAGACCGGGCGACGAACTTTCGGGTTAATCTTTTTCCCACCGACTCAGAACGCTTTTATCAATTGCTCAATGAAAAAGGGATCAACGTTGAAGTTGCCCCCGTCAATAACAATGGGCAATTTTTTGGTCTATTGAGCAATATTCTTTTACCGTTATTGCTGCTGGGGGGCTTATTTTTGCTCCTGCGCCGCTCTAACAGTAATGGTCCTGGTCAGGCCATGAACTTTGGCAAATCTAAGGCCCGCTTTCAAATGGATGCCAAGACTGGGATCAAATTTGAAGATGTCGCCGGGATCGATGAAGCCAAGGAAGAACTGCAGGAAGTCGTACAGTTTTTGAAAAAGCCCGAACGCTTTACGGCGGTTGGGGCCAAAATTCCCACCGGCGTATTACTGGTTGGTCCTCCGGGAACCGGTAAAACCCTTCTGGCTAAAGCCATTGCCGGGGAAGCTGGGGTGCCTTTTTTCTCGATCTCGGGTTCCGAATTTGTCGAGATGTTTGTGGGGGTCGGGGCTTCGCGGGTCCGTGACTTGTTTAAAAAAGCGAAGGAAAACGCCCCTTGTATCATCTTTATTGATGAAATCGACGCTGTAGGTCGTCAACGTGGCGCTGGGATCGGCGGCGGTAATGATGAGCGGGAGCAGACCCTTAACCAACTCCTCGTGGAGATGGATGGTTTTGAAGGTAACTCCGGGATCATTATCATTGCGGCTACCAACCGTCCTGATGTTTTAGATTCTGCCCTACTTCGTCCCGGTCGCTTTGATCGTCAGATCACCGTTGATCGCCCGGACCTGAAGGGTCGTTTAGAGATCCTCAAAGTTCATGCCAAGGGCAAAAAATTAGATGCCAGTGTGGAACTGGACCAAATTGCCCGTCGTACACCGGGCTTTGCTGGGGCTGACTTGGCAAACCTCTTAAATGAAGCGGCCATTCTTGCTGCGCGTCGTCGTCTTGAAGCAGTCACCCTCAAAGAAATTGATGACGCGGTAGACCGGGTTGTGGCAGGGCTTGAGCGCCCACCGCTTTTAGATGGTCGCAAGAAACGGCTCATCGCTTATCACGAAGTCGGTCATGCCCTGGTGGCGACCCTGACTAAAGATCATGACGATGTCCAAAAAGTCACGATCATTCCCCGTGGTCGGGCGGGGGGCCTCACTTGGTTTACCCCCTCTGAAGATGAGCTAAATGTTTCTCGTAATGGTCTTTTAGCTCGCATCACAGGGGCCTTGGGGGGCCGTGCCGCTGAGGATGTGGTCTTTGGAGGCGATGAGATCACCACGGGTGCTAGTGGCGACTTTGCCCAAGTGACCAATATGGCCCGCGCCATGGTGACCCGCTTTGGTATGTCTGAACTGGGTTTAGTTTCCTTAGAAAGCCCTGGCGGAGAGGTATTTTTGGGTGGGGCCATGATGCGCAACCAAGGATACTCTGAGCAAGTAGCTTCGGTGATCGATGATCAAGTGCGCAGCATTGTTGCCCACTGCTATGCCGATGCGATCCGCCTGCTGAATGAGCATCGTGATCTCATGGATGCTGTGGTAGACCGCTTGATGGAGCAGGAAACCGTAGACGGTGAAGAACTCCGTAAGATGGTTGCCGAGTGGACCCAATTGCCTAACAAGATCAAGACGGCTTTGCCCATTGCCACGGCTTAGGGCTTAGATCCTTTGGTTAAACCGATTGCCCCTCTTTTATGGAGGGGTTTTTTGTATACAAATCAGCGGATCAAGTTTTGGGAATAGGCATATTCTTACCAGTGGTACGTTATCCGTAGATCAGACCCACCGCAAGTTTGATCATTAAGCCTTGACACCTTAACCTCTTCATTGATAGATTCTGTGCGGTTAACTTGTGATCTAAAAAAACCAATCGTAAGATCAAACATGCAGGGCTGTGCGGTTTATGCTTACAGATCCGTTGGGTATACCTCTGCTGAGGCGTGCGCTGCGATCTAATTACTGGTTAGGCGACTCGGTCACACGCTCACTGAAATCAAAGAATTGAGTTATTTTAGATTAAGCGTTTCTGTATCCATGTGAGCACTCGACAAGCAATCTTTCCCAAAAACCCTCACGCTCTCTACAAAGAGCACGGCTACTCTCCCGCCATTCTGTCGGGTGACCTACTTTTTGTTTCTGGCATGGTAGGTGCCCGCGAGGACGGCACGCCTGAACCCGACCTCAAGGCCCAGGTTCAACTAGCCTTCGACAGTCTACAGGGGGTGCTCCAAGCGGCTGGATGCACGTTTGAAGATGTCATTGATGTCACCATGTTTCTCGTCGATCCCGAGGCAAGCATGGGTCTGATGTTGGAAGCCATGAGGAAAGCTTACCCCCGTGAGCCGCTTCCCAATGCAACCGCAGTCGGCGTGAACTGGTTGGGTGGCTTCCAATTCGAAATCAAGGTCATCGCCCGTGTGCCACAGAAGTAGCATATAGGTTTTCCGCAACTGCAGCGTCTATGTCTGATCAACCGTCGCCTAACCAAGCGCTGCAGTGAACGCTCCGAAGCTTGCACAGTCCGTGCTTTCGCACGGCCAGCGCCTTCTTTTACGCGTCGCTGAGCTTGAGGTCGTTAGGCGTTGCTCGTGTCTTGCCAGTAGGCGGACCTAAGTCTTATACATAAAATAACAAACAACCCAAGGATAAAATATGCGTATCTTCGTTACTGGCGCTACCGGATTCGTCGGCTCTGCCGTCGTTAAAGAACTTATCGGAGCAGGCCATCAGGTGACGGGCCTCACGCGTTCGGATGCAGGCGCCACGTCTCTCACTGCCGCTGGTGCGCAGGTGCATCGAGGTGATCTTGAGGACTTGGACAGCCTGCGCAGGGGAGCTGCCCAGTCAGATGGCGTGATTCACACTGGCTTTATCCACGACTTCGCGAGATTTAAGGAGGTCTGCGAGATAGATAAGTACGCGATTGAGGCCCTCGGCTCCGCGCTGGTCGGCTCAGAACGTCCCTTGATCGTAACCGCCGGAACGGCGCTCGTTGCGTTTGGTCGGCCTGCGACCGAAGAGGATCTGCCTCCTGCGGTTTCGGACGCGTATCCCCGCGCTTCCGAAGGAGCAGCGGATGCGCTTGCGGCTCGGGGAGTGCGCGTTTCAGTGGTCCGCCTTGCACCATCTGTTCACGGGGACGGCGATCACGGCTTTGTGCCAATGCTCATCAGTACGGCGCGGGAAAAGGGCGTTTCGGCGTATGTAGCCGACGGGCTTAATCATTGGAACGCCGTACATCGACTTGATGCAGG
>JANNOF010000228.1:0-10271 GCA_031398925.1 Gloeobacteraceae cyanobacterium SOY_34_metabat_371
CCCTGATTGGCCCAAACATCGGCACTGTCGTAGGCCACATAAATGGGAATATCCCCTAGGATTTGGACCTTATGTTGGTGACAATAGGCACGCAATGCTAACCACTGGCGGTCAAATTGATACTGCACATATTTTTGAAATAAGACCTCGTTTTGGAGCAGTACTTCTACGTGCGCTAAAGCCTCAGGATCGCGACGGATCAGTGGTAAAGGCCAAGTACACCAACTGGCCTCTTGGTAGTGCTGGCGGAGGGCCATGAAAAGGGCATAATCCCTGAGCCAAGGGGCTTGGGCGTGACAAAAATCAGTAAAAGCCTGCTGCAGTTCGGGCCGAGCTAAAAAATTGTGAAAAGACCGACGCAAAAGGGGCCATTTATGGTGGGTTACCCAGGTAAAGTCAACCGGGCCTGAGGCTGATCCGAAGTCTAGATCAGTGGTCTTGAGTAACTGCTCTTCAACTAACGTTTCCAGACTGATCAATAAAGGATTACCCGCACACGCCGAAAAGCACATATAGGGGGAATTACCCAAAGCTTCACCCGTTGGGCCTAGGGGCAAAATCTGCCAAAGGGTCTGACCACTCTGGGCTAAAAAATCTACAAATTGACGGGCACACTGGCCTAAATCCCCGATTCCCATCGGTCCCGGCAAAGAAGTGGGATGGAGCAATACCCCACTATGGCGGTGCAAAGGCATAGGCGCACTCGATCAATCCCCTTATCTTACGGTGTGGGGGCCGCCCCTACGTTAAAAGCATCATGAAACCTACCATAATCCCCAAGCCCAGGCTACTCCAGCCCAATCCCAGCACGACGTAGGCAATGGCTAGATCAAAAGTTCCGGCGACCCCGCCAATATTGCGCTCACGGGTTTGGTGATAACGTTTATGATCCCATTCAAAATCTTGGACCTGCACCCTTAGGCCTCGTAAATCTAGCTTAAATGTACCGGGATCTTTTGATTTTGGTACAGGTCTTAAAAATAGTTTAGATTAGGTACCTTTTTTAAGCGGATTCCCTACGATCAGTGGTCCTCGTGTATCAATTCGGCAGATCAAGCGTAACTGCCTTTGGGAGGGAGGTAGAAACCCCCAAGAATAAAAACCCCTTGGGAGGCAGGAACCTAGGGTTCCCCCTCCCAAACCGCCCCCCTCCGCGTCAGGGAGCTTGCAGCCCCCGACACCCCCTACAGCGCAAAGCGCTTTAGCGACCACTTGCCAGGTTTGATCCGACTGCGGGGGTAAATCCGAAAGTGGGGCAAGTGGTCGGAGGGATCTACTGAATATTCAGGCCCAACAATCTATCACTCGAATTTAATGTCAGACGGATCGTGTAGATAGTTACACAAGAGGATCAAGGGGCGCGGGCAATTACTTTATTGTTCTGGAGCGCCACTAAGCTCAAGGCTAAAGGCCCCGCCGTATAGACCGTTTCTTCCGTAATCGCTCGGATCTCCACCGGGCCGCGATAGCGTTGGAGGTCGGTCATCATTTCCTTGAGGGCATCCTCGGGAAAAAATCCCACATCACCCCGTTCCGTCAGTAAGATCCCGGCATTACGGGCGCGCTTGCTAGCCCTTTGAAAGAGATCCTTGAAGGCATCTTCTAAATCAGCGTGTTCTAAGGGCAAAGTGATCTGGGCATTGGCCAGAATTTCCTTATCTTGAAAAAGAATGGTGTTGGAAAGAACGCGAATTGCGACGGGGACGGCTTCGCGATTGAGGACATTTTGGGCCGCAAAGACCTGCACAATCATTTCCTGGGGCGAGGTTGCTAATGCCTGGAGCGTCTTGGTTACAGCATCGGGATTGATCAATAAGGTCTCCTCGCTGTTGGCACCTTTTTTGAGGGCAGTTTGTCCGGCCCGAGACAACAACTCAAACAGGGCTTCCCGTTGCCGGGTGGCATTGAGCCCACTACTGATGATCCCGGTTTCTAAAATATCCTGGGCTTGAATAATAAAATCTCCCCGCCGGATCAATAGGGTTCCGGTTTCAAGTAACCGCTGAAGTTCCGCTTGACTGGCTACTAAGGATTTTTGGAGTTGGGCATTTTGGGTTTGTAAGCCCCGCTGACGGGCCAGAAGTTTATTTTCTTCGGTGCGTAAAATTTTGACTTGTGCCTGGGCTTGACTCAGTTGACTCTGGGCCTGGATCGATTGGGCCGCTAGATCCGTTGAACGTTTTTGGAGGGTCAGGATCTTCGTCTGCAAGGTCTTGAGCTGGAGTGTAGCGGCTTGTTGCTGTTGTTGGGCCCGTTGGAGTTTTTGATTGATCCCCGTGAGTTTAGCTTCGGCAGCTTGACGTTTTTGCTGGGCTAATTGTTGTTCTTGTTGGGCTAAGGCCAATTCACTCTGAACTAAATTTTTTTCGGTTTTAGCCCTATTTAAATCAGCCAATAGGCCATCTAGCTCAAATAAACCGACGCGGACCTGCTCAGAGACCAACAGGATCAGGCCCATGGTCACCGCTGAGATCATAAAACCCGTAAAGATCGTGGCTACTACCGCCGTGTCTCTGGGACGTAGACCAAAAATACTCAATTTAGCTTTACCGACTTTAAAGCCTAAGCGGTCGCCAATGGCAGCAATCACCCCACCCAGTAATAGAATGGTCAAAATTAACAGCCCGCCAGACATCACAGATCCTCCACACCCCTTGATTCTATTACCGTGACTCCTGTTACGGGTGATCCTCTGCCGTAACTTCATAGGGAATATGGGGTACAAATCGCACCTAGACCTAGGGGGGTTTAGGAGGAAATCATGACCGTTGGTCCTAGGGGCTGGAGACTATTTTGATCCGTTTCTAAGGTGATCCGTAGTTGAACAACTTTTCCGGTATAGGCATCTACGGGTAGGGGTAATTGGCTAAGGGATTGCCCCTGCCCATCAATACGTAAGGTCCCGCAAGGAATACTTTTAGTCCCAACTAAGGCCCAGAGCCGATAGACCTTGCCCCTAGGGGGTTCTGGTAAGCGGTTTAGGGCCACCCCAGCCTTTTGGGTATCCAGATCCATCAGGATCTGCCCTTGGGCTAGGGCCGCAGTGCCCGTTCCGCGTAGCGCAAAAGATAGGATCACATTGGGCTGTTGGAGGGTTGTGCTGGCGGCAGTAATCAGGTTCAATTCTTGGCGCAATTGATAGTTATCCAGCCCCAAGACCAAGATGCCCAGAGCGGCAATGGCTCCACCCACAGGAAGCCAAGGCAAGGTACGCAGCCGTTGCTGTTGATAGGCCCGTTTTTGGATTCGGGCGCCCAATTGGGCGGGCGGTGTCTGGTAGGCGCTATAGGCTAATGTCTCCCAGGTGCGTTGCAGACCCTCCACCCGCTCCGCTAGGGCGGGGTCTTGGGCTAACTGTTCTTCCAGGGCACGGGTCTCGTTTGGCCCCAACGCGCCTAGTACGTAGTCGATCAATAGGGCTTCAGGAATTTCTGGGAATGGAGGAGTGGGCATCAGGGCGTACGGGGAGGTGGAGGTTATTCAATCCGTTAGATCTTTGAGGGTTTGGCGGAGGTTGGTTAGTCCCTTACGGACCCAGGTTTTTACGGTTCCAAGGGGGGTATCCAGCGCGGTCGCAATTTCCGATTGGCTCAGCCCCTTAAAATAGGATAGTTCTAGCACTTGACGCTGGTTTTCGGGAAGGGCTAAAAGGGCCTCACGGACACAAAGGGCCGTAGCTTCTTGACTGGCCTGCTCTAGGGGCAGGATTGCGGTAGGTTCCGTCAAGCGTCCTTGGCCCCAACGCTGAAATAAATGTTTGCGGCGGGAACGGGATCGCAGACGGTCTAGGGACCGGGACCGGGTCAAGGTAATCAAAAAGCTGCTAGGTGCTCCCCGGGCTGGATTGTAGGTACAGGTCCGGCACAGGTTCAAAAAAATATCCTGGGTTAGATCTTCGGCTTCCTGTCGGTCTTCTAAAATGGCTAACGCTAAGCCATAGACTAAGCCTCCATAGCGGGTATAAAGCGGTTTCAGTGCCGATAACTGTCCCTGTTGCAACTGGGCAAAGAGTCGGATATCTTCCTGAAGACTCGGTCTTGAGCCTGATTCAAGCATGATCGGCAGGGGTTCGCATGGTTAGAGCGTCCTTACAAGATTCAATACGCCTAGAAAACGCGCTTGGATGTGGGATCAATTTTTAGGGAGGGCCGCTAGGCCCAAAACAGTGTAATCACCCGTGCCCAGGGTGCCGATAGCAGTTGCTTGTCCCGTAGAGAGATTAAGTCGATACAGTTTCGATCCTAAAAGGGCAAAGGCACGGTTTTCCTTAGCCTCACTGACGATCTCAAAGCCTGCATTTGCCCCCACATCTACCCCCAGTGCACCAATGGTCTTTAGGAGTCCATTATTGGGCGGGTCTTGCAAAACCAAACGATCCAGCCCACTATCTAGATGAAATAGTTGGGTAGTTGCCGCTTGCGGCAGGGCATTGGTATAGGCAGTGGCGACAATTTTAGGGGATTTGCCTTGATTGGGGTCCTTAGCACCGTAGGCAGGTACCCCATCCGTGGTCGCAGCCCCCAAATCCACATGGACCCGTAGGTTTTGGCCCTTATTACTAATGACCCGCAGTCGGGCTGAGGTCGGATTAAAATCCATTGCTAACCCTGATCCATCCACCGGGATCGAAAGTTTACTAACGGATGTAGCCATACCCGTTAGCACATTGAGCATATATAACTCATGATTGGAGGACAGCCCATAGAGAACCCCTTGGGTAGGGTGGGTGGTAATGCCCCGTAGGCTGCCCTTTACCCCTTTGATCGCTAGGGTCGTGACTTGACTAGGGGTTTGGGCATTAAAACGCAGCAACTGATTTTTGTTAGTTAAGGCTACAAAGTCCGGCTCAGCGGCCCTTAGGTGGGGGGCAAAAGTCAGTACCAAGGCTCCCATAAGGGCTAAGTATGGCCTGTTTGATCCCTGATTTGCCATTGATCCTGTTCCTCCAGACAAGCTGTAGTTTAGCTTCCCTGCATCCAATCTGATCCGATAGGCGTATATTTCTGCGTAACCCGTTGGATGCTCCAATGCGCTTTATCCCACACGCTCTTCTTGCTGCAACCCTTGTCCTTTCCTTGGCTGCTGTTCCTGCCGCCCAAGCCTCAGAATCTTTGTTGTACGGTTTGACCGAAAATAATGTACTGGTCACCTTTCCCTCGGTCAATCCCAGTAAAGCCAAAAAGACCAGCGTTACGGGAGTCAATGGCAGCTTGCTCGGTATTGATTATCGCCCTGCCACTGGTCTACTCTACGGGCTTTCTAGCAACAATCAGATCTATACCATTGAGCCCTCCACGGGTGTCGCTACCTTGGTTTCTACCCTTTCGGTAAGCTTTACCAGTGGTAAGCTTTCTGGGGTTGACTTTAACCCTGTGGCCGACCGTTTGCGGGTTATTGGCGATAATGATGAAAACCTACGTATTGATGTAACGACCGGTGCCACTACGGTAGATCTTCCTTTGGCCTATGGTTCAACGGATCTTAACGTGGGTAAAAATCCCAGCATTAGCGGAGCGGGCTATACGGACTCCCAACTCGGCGCGCTGACCACCAAACTCTACAATATCGACAGCGCCCAAGATGTCTTGGTACTCCAAAATCCTCCGAATAATGGGACCCTAACCACCGTTGGGCCTTTGGGTGTAGATTTTGGTACCACTGGTGGTTTTGATATCTTTTTGGACATCAACGGCATCAACAGTGCCTTTGCGGTTTCAGGATCTACCCTTTATGCGATTGATCTTGCCACCGGTAAAGCCGTAGAAGTCGGTCCCATTGACAAGGGACTAGATACGTTCATTGGTTTAACGGCTGCGCTCTAAAGTTAGAGCACTAAGTGCCTGGGGATTCTTTAGAGGATCCCCAGGTTAGTTAATTGAATGGCATGAGCTTTCTTCGTCCTCTAATTATTTGCTTAAACGTTAAAATAAAGTAGCTCCTAGAGGAATTATTGCCATGAGCCAAGATCTTATTTCGCCCGAAGGGGTACTCCAGCAATTGCACTGGCGCTACGCGACCAAAAAGTTTGATCCTACCCGTAAGATCCCCCAAGCTACTTGGCAGGCCCTTGAAGAGGTTATGGTCCTGGCCCCTTCCTCCTTTGGTTTGCAGCCCTGGAAGTTTATTGTGGTCGATGACCCCCAGATCCGCCAACAGTTGGTGGAACACTCCTGGGGCCAACCGCAAGTAGTCGACGCTTCGCATTTGGTTGTATTTGCGATCAAAAAAGATGTTAACGCCGCAGATGTAGACCGCTATGCCCAGTCGATGTCTGAGATCCGTCAGGTTCCTTTAGATTCGCTTCAGGGTATGACTAAGATGATCAAGGGCTTCATTGCCACACCCCCCTACCCCCTGGATCTCAATGAATGGGCAGCCCGTCAGGTCTATCTGGCCCTAGGGCAATTTATGACCGGGTGCGCTCTTTTGGGTATTGATACCTGTCCCATGGAAGGCTTTAACCCCGCCAAGTACAACGAGATCTTGGATCTCCAGGGCTACGCCGTGGTAGTGGTTTGTCCGGCAGGCTACCGGGCCGAAGGCGATAAGTACGCGGTCCTACCCAAGGTTCGTTATCCTCTAGCAGACTTGGTTCAGCATATTTAGCCCTGCTACGTGCTCCTAAAACAAAGGCCCTAGATCCTATGTAGATCTAGGGCCTTTGCGTAACGTGTAACCTATTGAACCGTAAGGGACGTGTCATCGATCAAAAAGGACGTTTGCAAAGAGCTGTCTTCCTTTCCTTCAAAGTAGATCCGGACCGTCTGCCCTTTGTAGGCTGCCAAACTAAAAGTCTTTTGAATATAACTCGTCGACTTGTTTAGGTTGGAGTAGGTAGCTAGGGTTGCAAGTACCGTCCCACTAGAGTTACGTACTTGGACTTTGAGCGTGTCGTAGGCGCTGGTAGTGGTCGTTTCGGCGGTGTTGATCAACAGGTAAAAGCCCAAGGTGGCAGTAGTCGCCGTACTGGGGATCGTGACGGTTTGGTACAGGCTGTCGGTGTAGGTCGTGCCGTAGCCGTTGAGGTAGGCTTTCCAGGAACCCGTACGCGCCGCCGGGGAAGCACTATTATCGATCACGCCCGTGGTCGAAACCCAAGGCGTGATGTTGGTGCCATTTTCAAAACCAGCATTGAGCAGCAGTTGTGAAGATCCAGTGGTTGTAACGGTGAAGTTAGCGCCACTGGTTGCAGTGCCACTGGGTGTGGTAACGCTCACTGTCCCGGTGGTAGATCCCGAGGGAACCGTTGCCGTGATCGATGTGCTGGTCACACTAAAGTTAGGGGCGCTAAGGCCGTTAAATCTAACCGCTGTCGCCCCGGTAAAGTTGGTCCCGGTGATCGTGACCGAAGTCCCGACAGGGCCAGAGGTGGGGCTAAAGCTACTGATCGTCGGTGCCCCTACTGTGGCCGTTTGGGTAACTTTGAGGGTGATATTCCCCGAAGCTGCGTTGTAGCCATCAACGGCGATCCGGTAGGTAGTCCCTGAGACTGGCGTGAAGGTCACTTTGCTCGTGGTTACGGAACTGGTGGCATCATCGTTGCTGGCTTTGGTGGTTAAGGCTGCAACCGAAGTTCCGGTGTAGACCCCCAATAGCGTGTCAAAGGTACTGCCTGTGGTTTCGATGGTGACACTGTTAGCGTTGGGGGCAGTCCAAGTCCACCATACGGACTTGCCGCCCGCAAATCCGGCATGATTGGGTTCGCCGGTTTCTTTGGTGGCGTTGACATTGCTCCCCGTTACGGTTGCGGTTGATCCACTGATCGCAGTGGCACTACTGAAATTGTTATTGACCGGACCCGCAACCGTAGTTACGGTAAAGCTCGTACCGCTGGTAACCGTTCCCCCAGCCGTCGTTACCCGCACCGTACCCGTGGTGGCTCCGCTGGGCACCGTCGCGGTGATCGAGGTGGCAGAATTGACCGTAAAAGTTGCGCTGACATTGTTAAACGTGACTGCCGTTGCCCCGGTGAAATTAGTCCCAGTGATCGTGACTGAAGTCCCCACAGGTCCAGAAGTCGGGCTGAAGCTACTGATCGTCGGCGCTGCAACGGCGCTGTTGATCGTCAGACGGACTACCGTGGGGTCATGATCACTGACTTGGGTAGAAAACTCTGCATTCACATGGACGATATCGTAGGTCGCAGCGCTGACGAGGCTATTGCTGACCAAGATGTGATCTAGACCTTGGGAGTTACCATCGAAGACATAGCTATAGCGCTCGGCTTGGGGCAGGGTATCGGTCAAAGTTGTTAACACGCCGCCCTTGAGGGTCGTAACCACCGAGGAAAATTCAAAATCATTGAGATCTCCTAGGACCACGATTTTGGCGTTGGCATCAATGGCAAGGAGGCTATCTACAAAGCTATTGACTACTTGGGCCTGTTGGGTGCGCTGGGTTTCAGAAGACCGCACAGGGGGCTGGATCTTGCCATACAACGGGTTGTCGCCGCCCTTGGAGTTGAAGTGATTGCCGATTACAAAAATGGTCTGACCATTAAATTGAAATTCACCGACTAAAGGCTTACGGCTGGAGGCAAAGGCCGCATTATTGGGATCAATGCGCCCAGGACTAAAGGAAAGTTGCGGTTTCCCTCCGACATTATTGACAGTAGTAGCAGCGGTGGCGGTGCCCCCAGCTCGGTCTACAAAGGTCACCCGGGCTGGGTTGTATAAAAAGGCTACCCGGATATTGCCCCCTGGTTCGCCGCCATCTTGATCGTCCGTAGGATTGATCTGGCGAAACTGATAGGTGGGTCCACCCGCCGCCACGATGGCATTGATCAGGGTATTGAGGGTTGTGGCACTATCCACCACAGAATCGTTGGTGGCCCCGTTATTGTCTTGGACTTCTTCGAGGTTGATAATATCGGGCTTTTTGAGGTTGTTGACTATGATATTGGCTAGGTCATTAAACCGGGTGCCATCGCTGGGGTCTAGGTTCTCAACGTTCACAGCACCAATGACGAGCTGGGTCGTCGATCCGGTGAGGGCGGTTACTTCTTTGGTGATCCCGCCAGAGGTAACCGCAGGTAGAACGCTGGTATTGAGGAGCTTAAAGTTGCCAAAGCTGTAGTCAATGACACCAATAATGGCGCTGTTAAATTTATCTCCGACGTTAAGCTTGGGTGGATTGGCAACAATATCATCGCCTAAGATGATCCGCTCCGGATTAAAGTCTGTAGACCGGACGACAATACCACCACGGGTGGTGCGAATACTGGCATTAGCTCCGTTATCGCCAATAATCTGCGTTTCCCCAAAGCTATTGGTAGGACCAACGGCAACGGCATTATTGACTTGGACCCGCATTCCCTCAAGACTTTCGTAGAAATCGATCCCGTCGGTGGTCGCCCCAAAAGAAGTCAGGTTATCATCATCAATCACTGTTGTCGGAGGGATCCGTCCACCACTACCGATAATAATAGGTGTGGGCAAAGCATTACTGGTCGACTGGATGGTAATAGTGACATTTTTAAGTTCAGTTAAAGAAAGACTGGTGGTATCGCCTGTGGGTAGATATTCAGAAACCGTACCACTGATTAAAACGGAGTTTCCCACAGCCACCGTTGGGGTAGCGTTGGTAAACACATAGATCCCTTCAGAAGTGGCTACATTAGTGTCGGGGCTAGCATCTTGAATATAAAATCCCTTGGACCGTACCGCTGTCACGATCCCCGGTACTCCAGTTACGGTTTGATTGTTGTAGGGCGAGGTGTGACCAGCACCTTGAATATCCCGGATCCGCACCGTAGTTTGTGCCACAACAGGCACGAAAACAGTCACCAGGGAGAGCGCTAGAAGACCATGGACCAAAGAACGGGTAGAATAAATAGCTTGCTTCAACATCAATGCTTCCTTTGCCGGAGTGTCCTAGGGACTATCTGCCGGGAGTCTCGTACGTGTAAATACTAGCTGAGGGCTTTATTAGATCGATGTATTCAGAAACACACGCAATTGTTTTCTTCGCTACAATTTCAGGGGATCATGATAATAAAAGAATTCTAGGGATCTAACGTTGTAATTGATAGGGCGTGAATTTACGGATGACTGATCTTGAATAGCAGTGCTACTTTCTACTAGTGATCTTACATAAGCCATGCATAAACCTTTCCGTAAATTTCTATTCTTAGGAATAGTAATGATTTGCATCTTTAACTCCCTCACGCTACAGGCTCAAGTTCGTGTTCCTTCGCCTAAAGATGTTCCGCCCGGGATTTATACTTTTGATAGTGTAGACTTAAAGTTCATAGGGTTAAATCGACTTCTATT
>JANNOF010000234.1:0-19081 GCA_031398925.1 Gloeobacteraceae cyanobacterium SOY_34_metabat_371
AACGCCATCAAATTTACGCCCCAGCAGGGACAGATCAACATTTATCTAGAGCGCGTTGGCAACCAAGCCCAAATTACGGTAAGCGACACAGGTAAGGGTATCCTGCCTTCGTTTTTGCCCTATATTTTTGATTCATTTCGCCAAGAGGATGCTTCAACCACCCGTAGGTATGGGGGGCTGGGATTGGGATTAACGATTGTGCGGCAATTGGTGGAGTCCCACGGCGGTACTATCACAGCGGATAGTCCTGGTGAAGGGTTGGGCGCGACTTTTACGATCCACTTGCCCCTACTCAATACCCAAGTAGCCCCGACCAAAACGATGCAGCTCGATCAAGAAGAACCTAATCTCACGGGGATCCGGGTGCTTACTGTGGATGATGAACCGGATACCCGTATTTTGATCAGCATTATGCTCAGCAAATTTGGTGCTGAGGTTATGAGTGTGGCCTCGGGTGTGGAAGCCTTAGCCTGCATAGCATCCTTCCAGCCTAATATTTTAGTCAGTGATATTGGTATGCCTGAAATGGATGGCTATACCTTGGTACGACAGATCCGCTCCCTACCGGCTGAGCAAGGGGGAAAAATTCCCGCCATTGCCCTAACGGCCTATGTGCTGGATGAAGATAGGCAGCGCGCCTTGACCCATGGTTACCAACGCCAAGTGAATAAGCCCTTCGAGATAGACGTATTGGTAGAAGCGATACAGTCGCTCATTACTGGAGAAGTTTAAATCTAGCCTTGTGGATCGTCTTGATCTCGATAAAAATAGACCCGGTTGTCCCTCAAGATCCGCTATGGTAGGGATACTTTAAGGGGCGTGTCATGGCAAATTTACGTGCAATAACCCTGGGTTGGACCCTAGGGGTCCTATTCTTGGCCCAGCCCGTACAGGCCAACCGGATTCAAGAATGGGTCACCCAAGCAGAACAGCTTTCCAGTAATGGATATACCGCCGCCGCCATCGAACTCTATCAAAAGGCCATTGAATTAGATCTGGCCCAACCCGTATCGCGGCAAAAAGCATTTTTGCATTTTAATCAAGCCCTGTTATACCTTGATGTGCAAAAGTTTAACGAGGCTAAAACTTCTTTAGAATATACGGTCATAATTGATCCCAATCACCTCAAGGGACATTTCAACTTGGGTTTATTGTATGCCGATCTCAGAAAACCCCTAGAAGCCCAACGGGAAATGAGCCTAGCCCTGGCTTTAGCCGGGAACAATGCCCAGACCGCAGCCTATATTTTGCAAGTAATGGAAGAACGGGGCCTTATGGATAAAAGCTTCTCTGCGGTAACCCCAGGGTCTCCGGCCAACCCATCATCAGATTTAAACACTGCACCGCCTGAGCGGACATCCCCTTAAGTAAGTTATCGATCACGGAGACGACGACGACGCGTCCCGTCCGGCTATCGGCCTCCAAGCCGATAAAGCAATTATTTGTCCCTGTCACCCACTTGGTCTGGGGGTAGATCCCGCTATCTAGGATCTTGACAAAGGGGGCAAAACGGTAAAAAGCTTCATAGATCGTGAGTAAGTCTTCGGTGACGAGACCCGGATCTGCCATTTGTCCGTAGAGCGTGACTAAGATCCCCCGGCTCATGGGGATCAGGTGGGGCGTAAATTGCACTTGAACCGGGGTCCCCGCCAAGTCGGTACAAATGGCTTCAATTTCAGGGGTATGCCGATGGCGACCAATGTTGTAGGCCCCCATACTTTCATTGACCTCAGCAAAAAGGGATTCTGTTTTGAGGGCACGACCGGCCCCTGAGACTCCCGATTTGGCATCAATGATCAGACTATCTAAAATAACCAAGCCCCTTTTGAGTAAAGGCGCTGCGGCTAACAAAGTAGCGGTGGGATAACAACCGGGACAGCCGACAATACGACTTTGCGGGAGGCGTTCGCGGTAGAGTTCCGGTAAGCCATAGACCGCTTTACTGGCTAATTCCTGATCAGAACGGGGTGTTTTGTACCAGCTCTCGTAGGTCTTGAGATTATGAAAGCGGTAATCCGCCGATAGATCGATCACCCGGCATCCGCCTTGGACTAGGGCTGGAGCTATGGCTGAGGCAACCCCGTTGGGGGTGGCGGTAAACACGACCTGACAACGCTCTAGAATCCGGTCTGGGTCAACTGCTTCACAGATCAGATCTTGAGACAAAAAAGGGTAGATCTTTTGGATACTGACCCCGACATTTTGCTGGGCACCCAGGTAAACAACTTCCACTTCAGGGTGGTCGTTGAGTAGACGGAGGAGTTGGATCCCTCCGTAACCCGTGGCCCCAACGATCCCGATGGTGGTTTTTTGGGTCATTGCCATACCCTATGCGCGTACGGGTAAAAATTGAGGCACCGCTTCAACAATGGAGCGCACACTGGCGATCATGGCGATCTCATCACTTAGCCGATTGACCGCCCGTCCGATACCTACCCCACTGGCTCCGGCACAAAGGGCTAGGGGTACCGTTACGGTAGAAAGGCCAGAGGCACAGAGTACCGGTATGGTCACAGCCCGACTGAGTTCATAGGCTGCCGCTAACGTAGGTGCGGCTTTTTGGATCAGGCCTAGGGTGCCACTAACGGAAGGTTGGGCACTGGTGCCCCCTTCGGTTTGCAAAATATCGGCTCCGGCTTGGACTAGAGCCTGGGCTAACTGCACCTGATCTACCAGATCTAACGTATGGGGAACGGTTACTGTTAATAAGATCCCCGTGGGCAAAAGCTGACGGGTTTGACGGGTAAGATCCAAAACTTCTTGGGCACCAAAAATGCGGCCCTGGCTATAAAAGCTATCAAAATTTCCTAATTCCACTAAGTCTGCACCCCAACCCACCGCTTGGGCCAAGTCTTGGGCAGTCACTGCCGACACACACACGGGCAAGGAAGATGCTTGTTTGGCAAGGCGCACTAAAGATTCAGCACAGGCAATGTCGACATAGGTAGCCCCGCCCATTTCGGCGGCGCGGACTACGGGGATAACCCGCGCTGGATCAAAGTTATCCAGGCCGCTGATGATCTTAACGCAGCGTCGGTGGGCTAGGGCCGCCTGAATGCTTTTTACCATCGGGCTATCTCCATCATTTGTTGTCGTTATCTTACCGTGTTGCGATCCTAAATCGGTACAATTGCCCAGACCTCACTGCCACTCAGCTCAGGGAACGGTGATCGGGGGAGATTTTTGTCCCGGAATAAAAAGGATCATCGGTCCATAGGCAACATCGTCAAAATCGCCGACTATGATCGAATAGGGCTGAGTAATACCCAAGAGTCCAGGTGAACGGCTAAGTTGTACTGCATCATTTCCGGTTACGATATGAAGCTCATTGGTACCGACTTTAAGTAGATCTGAAGGTAACATGAGGGTCATTTCTTTGGCATTGCGCGTGATCCGCTTGATCAAGGTGTCATTGAGAAAGATCTGCAATCCTGAAGTTTCTGCACTAGTAAATGTATTGGATACAGGAAGTTGAGATTCTTTGGCTGCAACCGAATCGGGGGTGTCTACACCCACTACCGCATCTATTCTGAGGTAGTGAATCCAATAGTCTTCTCCTAGATCAGTCAATTCAAAGGTATAGATCTTATATTTAGCTGTGGCTTGGCTGGTAAAACCTCCCGAACTAGATTGAGGAGTCATTTTATTATCCCCCAAACGCTGGATACCCGCTTCGAGCACCCGCATGCCAGGGGTTTGTAGCTCTAACCTAAGTCGGATCTGGGGATTTTCTGGGGCCGTGATCACACTCAAAGGTAAGTACCCTGCTAATTCAGCCAACAGGATCCGATAGGGGGGTATTTCTTTAGGAAGGGTAAAGTCCCCTTGCGTATCTGTTATGGTTTCGATCCCATCTTCGGGGACAGTGATCTTAACCCCGGCTAGGGGTTGATCGGTCCTTAGGTCTACAACGTTACCCGTGTAGGGTGATCCCTGTGCCCCTTGGCCCACGAGCAGAAACCCAGCAAGTAGTAAAAACATAGGGTGCAGCATATACGTCTCCTTAGCTGCCCCTACCTTAGCGTTATTTTAAAAAACGTAAAAGAGCTTCACTGACTACTTCGGGAAACTCCTGTTGACACCAATGCCCACAGCCAGGAATTCGCACTTCTTGATAGGCCGATAGCACAAAGCGGTCTACGCGGTACACCAAATCTGGAGTGATGGCAAAGTCATTTTCACCATAGATAAATAACGAGGGTACCGGAACACGGGTTTGCAGGTCCGGGGCTAGACCACGGGTGAGATTAGCGCGGTAGTAATTAAGCGGTGGTGTTAGGCTAGATTGCTTTAGGGCATCTACGAAAAATTGAATATCCCCAGCGGTGATCTTATCGGAACGCACACGTTCGTGGGTAAAGATACTGCGGATCAGACGGTAATCATCTTGGCTAAGTTGCCATTCAGGAAGCCACGGGATCTGAAATAAGGCCATGTAAAAACTAACCCCCAACTGCTGTGGGGTAATATTGTTTCGCCACGCCATCGGCGGGGGAACCTGTAGCCCTGCAACTTTTAAAACCCGGTAGGGATGCCGTAGGGCGGTGGCCCAAGCGATCATTGCGCCCCAGTCGTGTCCCACTACCCGAAATTGGGTTGCGCCCCAAGCCTTTGCCAAAGCGATCACATCTTCGACCAAGTAGTCCAAAAGATAATCTTGGACCCGTGGCGGCTTACTGGACAAGTTATAGCCCCGTAGATCAGGAACAACTACTTGGTACTGTTGCGCTAGGACAGGGATCTGGTGACGCCAGCTATACCAACACTCAGGAAAACCATGTAAGAGCAACAGCAACGGACCTGAGCCTAGATGGGCACAGTGAAAGGTTTGTCCATTTGCTTCAACAAAACTAAATTCCCAGGGAAAATCCATACGGTACCTCTAACCTGTGGGGCCAATAAGCCACATGACTACGATGCCCAACGCTGCCCCTGCTAGGACTTGGACCGGGGTATGGCCCAAAAGTTCTTTCAGGCGCTCCTCGGAGAGTTGGGGTTTCTCACTAAAGAGCTCTTCGATCATGATATTCAAAACTCTGGCCTGTTTACCGGCGGCCTGTCGGACTCCAGCGGCATCGTACATGACAATAAAGGCAAAAATCGTCGCAATGGCAAATTCATTACTGGCCCAATTGCTGGTGCGCCCTACGCCCGTGGCGAGGGCTGTCACTAGCGCCGAGTGGGAACTGGGCATTCCGCCCGCTGAGACCATGACGCGGAGATTTAATTTACCAGACTTGATACCATTGATCACCAACTTGAGTACTTGAGCTAGGGCTCCAGCATAGAGCGAGGCTAACAGGACTTGGTTAGTGAGGATCTGCTCCATCGGTTAGTGTTCGCGCTGGATAATAAAATCTGCTAAAGCGAGCAAAGGCTGGGCAGCAGTTCCCCAAGGCGCTAATTGCCCTTTCGCTTCTTCGATCAGTCCTTCGGCAAAACGTTGGGATTCCTGTAAACCTAAAAGACTAGGATAGGTAGCCTTTTGTACCGCTTGGTCTTTTCCGGCGGTTTTGCCAATTTTTTCGGTCGTCCCGGTGATATCTAAAATGTCATCGATCACTTGAAAGGCCAAACCGATCTTAAAGGCATAGGCACTGAGTCGGTCTAGAGCCTCTGATTTGGCCCCAGCCAGCATGGCGCCACTGACTACCGCTGTCTCTAGGAGGGCGCCCGTCTTACGGCTGTGCAGCCGTTCTAAATGGGCTAAGGGGATCTGTTTGCCTTCCGCTTCGAGGTCCATGACCTGCCCCCCCACGATTCCTGGGGCACCAGCAGCTTTGGCGACATGGACCAAAACGGGTACGATCCGGTCGGCGGGAACGGGGCTTCTTTCGGCAATTAGTTGAAAGGCTAGGGTCAATAGCGCATCGCCCGCCAAGATCGCCAGTGCTTCCCCAAAGACTTTGTGATTGGTGGGCCGCCCCCGACGGAGATCATCGTTATCCATGGCCGGAAGATCATCATGGATCAGCGACATGGTGTGAATACATTCTAGGGCGCAGGCTGTGGGCAAGGCCCAGGCTTGTTGCCCCCCTAAGAGTTCACAACTTGCTAGACACAGGATCGGCCGTAACCGTTTGCCTCCTGCTAGCAAAGAGTAACGCATGGCCAAATACAGATTTGCCGGGTCGCCGTGGGGTACTAGGGTTTCTAACGCCTGCTCGACGGTTATCTTTTGTTCCGTGAGGTATTGTGCCAGATCAAAACCCATGATGCTCCCTCGCTCAACAGGATGCTACCACAGGGACTCACCGAAGTTTACAGGATGCCCTTACTGCTGGGAATTGTGGTTCGACGGGGATCCCGTTCCGTTGCCATACGCAGGGCACGGGCAAAGGCTTTAAACGACGCCTCAATAATATGGTGGCTATTGATCCCAGCGACTTGCCGTATGTGCAAGGTAAAGCGGCCTTCGTTGACTACCGCTTGATAAAACTCCCGCACGAGTTGCGTATCGTAGGTGCCCACACGGGCCGTAGGTAGATCCAGTCCATAGCTCAAATGGGGCCGACCCGAAAAATCAAGGACTACGTGTACCAATGCTTCGTCAAGGGGTGCCCAAAAATGCCCAAAACGGGTGATCCCCCGGCGGTCGCCGAGCGCCTTATAAAGGGCTTGTCCTAAGGTCAGGCCCACATCTTCATTGGTGTGATGATCATCAATGTGGGTATCACCCTTGGCCTCCACGCGCAGATCAAACAGACCGTGGGTACTCAGTTGCACCAGCATATGATCCAAAAATGGCACTCCGGTATGGACGTGGTGATCCCCCTGTCCATCAATGTCGAGTTCTACAGAAACTTGGGTTTCTCCGGTGGTGCGCTGGATCAAGGCGCGGCGCTGATCAAGATCGTGGGGCATGAATATTCTCAAATAGATCTCTAGTTTAAGGGGCTTCTGTCGGGGTAGGCCTAACCTCTCCTAATAGACCGCTTGCGGGAATATCAGCGCGATCCCGTCCGACCCCTTGCCGCCCCTTTAGGATCTATGCCTGCGGTCGGATCAACCTAGGCAAGGGGTCCGCTAGAGCGCTTTGCGTTGTAGGGGGTGTCGGGGGCTGCAAGTTCCCTGACGAGGAGGGGGGCGGGTTTGGGAGGGGAAAACCTTTCCACCTCCCAAGGGCTGTTGATCTACCGTATTCGTGCAAAAGATCCAATGATCTAATCTTTTCTCTCTGTAGCTCTTTTATAAAGACGCTTCTTCTGAAATACGTTGTTAAAGCGCATCTTGATCCCCTAAATCTAGCGGATGCACCCCCAGAGTCTTTACACTAGATCGAGGGTAAGGCAAGGTGCAGCCATATGACAGAGCCAAGACGCTTTAGTGATCAAGAAGTTGCCAAGATCCTCAAGCGGGCGGCTGAACTCCAAAAACTGCGCGGCGATAATGCCCAAGGGCTAAGCCTCGAAGAAATAGAGCAGGCGGCTTATCTAGCCGGGATAGATCCGGCCCTAGTGCGCCAAGGGGCTGAAGAACTCCTGCTCCCGACCCCTAAACCCTTACCTGTACAGTGGTGGGGCGGGCCATTTCGCCTGTGTTTTTCGACTACATTAGCCGGGGATTTCCCGGAGGATCAGCTTCCTGCGATCCGGCAGTGGCTCCAAGATTATTTAGGCATCAAGGGCAAATCTACGCTTAAAAATAAGCGGCTTATTTGGCGAATGCCCAACAATGCCGAAGGCCGTAAACTAATTATTACTTTGGCGATCCAACGCAAGGGGACGTTAGTCCGTATTGAAGAAGACCTGAGTGGGCTTGCGGGCGGCCTGTATGGCGGTTTAGGGGGTGGACTGGGAGGGGGTATGGCGGCTCCGGCGATGTTTTTGGGCATCGGGCTGTTTAATTCTCCCTGGCTAGGGATCCTGTTGATGGGCGGCAGTATGGCGGGGGCCTTGGCCTTAGCCCGACAAGTATATGTCCAGACCGCGCAACAGCGACAACTGCTCCTCCAAAGGCTTTTTGAGGAATTGGTGCTTGAAACACGCCAGAATTTGAGTTAATTGAGATCAGGAGTTGAGTTAATGAAACTATTACGCAAGTGGGTCCGTCGAAACTTAATTGCCCTCCAAGGTAAAGTAGTTCCCATTAAAATGGCTTCTTGGTATATCAATCAACCAGGGATCCACAGCCGACTGTGTCTGACTAATTTAGAATCGATCAATGACCCCACAGGCTTTCAAGATGTACCCTTAACCGTGACCCTTTTTGATCCCCAGGGAAAACGCATTGCGCAACAAGAACATACGCTGCAGCGCAATCATACCTGGGGTTTAGAACTCAATACCTTGGCGGATCAAACCCATGGCTTAGTACAGGTTGCGCTAAAGACAGATCTTGTCCGCTCCCTGCGGTTTTACATGCATTGGTATGGTTCAGATTTTATTACCAGTACCCACGAAAAATACAGTGATCCTTTACTTAAACCCCAGCGCCCGGTTTACTATACCCTGCATCGCTATAGTCTCAATACGACCCTGAAATTTAGTTTGATCATTAGTAATTTAGGGTTGATTGCCTATCGTACCCGGCTGGGATTGATCAATGATACGGGGGCGGTCTGTTTTTCTAATAGTATTACGATTGCGCCACGGGCAACCCTTTGGCTGGATCCAGCGGATTACTTTCCCCAAGCTGCGACTTTTTTAGCAGGGGGTGATGGCACGATTTATTTAGAAAACCGCATTGGGACACCCATGGTTTATTATGCTGTGGAAGATCAATCCCAACGCTGGCAGATCCAACACCTTTAAACTAATTTATTCCAGCCTAGGGCCGCAGCTTGGATCGCTTGATCCGCAGTTTTTTTGCCCAGCATAGCTTGTTGGATTTCTTCGTAGAGCAATTTTTGAAGTTGATCTAAATTATCGAAGGGGGGGATCAGCACTTCAGCATTCTTGAGCTGTTGGGCACTCACCACGCGGCCTTGGGTAGCTGGATCAGAACCGTTGAGCGTAAAAAAAGTGTCCTGCGTAGCAGCTTTGACCGAAGGCAAAAGATTAGCGGCTTTGGCAAGGGCCAGTTGATTGTCGCTATTGGTAATAAACAGGGCTAGTTTGAGGGCTTGCTCAGGCTGGGTTGTCGCCTTGGGGATCACTAAATTCATCGCGCTAGCATTGGTTTTTTGGGCACTGCCAACGATCTGAGGAGCAACCCCGGTGATTTGCGCCAGATCCGGGGCATTTTTTTCGACCCCTTGGAGAAATTGCGGGCCACTGAGCAACAGAGCAGTTTGCTGGGCCTGATAAAGCTCAATGGCTTTACGGTGGCCCTCGGTGAGGGTTTCACGGGGTAGAAGTTGATTTTGATAGAGATCCACCCAAAACTGAGCCATTTTGATCCCGTCGGGTTGATTAAAATTGGCTTGACCCTGGGCCGTGATCAGCGGAACGCCCATTTTGACCCAGGATTCGAGGATCTGACTGGTATCAAAGGTGGGTAAAAAAGCATATTTACCGGTTTTAGACTTGACTGCCTGGGCGACTTTTTGCAGCTCACCATAGGAACGGGGGGCTTGTACCCCGGCTTGGGCCAACAGTGTGCGGTTGAAGATCGTGACTTGGGTCGAGACATACCAAGGTAGCCCAAAGGTACTGCCCTTTAAACGGTTGGCCTGCCACAAACTAGGAAAATAACGCTCTTGATCCACTTGGGGTACTTTGTCATCAAGGCTAAGCAGCGCGTCTCGTTGGGCAAGTTTGACGGCAAATTGAGGATTTAAATTTACTACATCGGGGGCGGTACCCGCCGCTACGGCTGAGAGGATCTTTTTTTCCATATCGGCCCAGGGCACATCAACCCATTTGATGGTCCCAAGGGTGGGATTTGCCTGACTAAAAGCCGTCAACATGCTCTGGATCAAAGCAGTGTGATCAGGCTGGAGTTGCATGGTCCAAAATTCTAAGGGACGAGCCGTAGCTGGTCCACCACAGGCGGTCAATAGCACCGCACTGCCCCACAAAAAATTACGTCGCTGCATCATAGGCAGTATCTTGACACAAAAGCTTCCAGATCCCCAAGGTGGTAGTCCGCAAGAAATTGCCCACGCTCGCCCCAAAAAGTTAGGGTTTTGATGCCAGGGATAGGGCTTGGCGGGTCTGGAGGTTTAGCAATTCATAGGATTCAGGGGCTATCTTACCCATGGCACCATCTCCAAAAATAAGGTGAGCAGTGCTAGATGTTGGATGATTAGCTAAGCCTAGACCATAGGCTACCTGGGTTCCATCGGTCCATAAAGACCGCAATAAACCATTTTGTGGTGCACCCGGTAGCACCCAAGCCCCCAGAAGTGCCCGACATTTTTCATCCTGCGTATGTCCCACGACTTGCGTCAACCCCAAAGGCAAGGTGCGTGGATCCATGCGTCGCATTAAGGCTGTAGTTTCCTGGGGCATATGATCAGGGTGCGCTGGTCGATGATAAAAAACGCCTAGCCCTTCCCCCGTAGTGCTATGACCAGGTTGATGTAATAGGGGGATAGTCAGGGAGCCTTGCCCACCCCAGTCTTGGAGTACGTGATCTAAATAGGCATTTAAAACGCCTGCAACTGTAGGGGCATGGTGATGATCCTTTGGCGCAATCCCCACCCGCCGTAAATCTCTTTGAGTGAATCCAGCATGACAGAGCAGTAGATCGCTATCTGCAGCGAAGGCAATGCGAAACCGTCCCGCTAGTAAGAGATCAGTCACTAGGACTCTTTGTTCCGTTGAAAAACAAGAAAAATCTCTGGCCAAGATTTCTACCGAAGGCACTGCCGGATAGCGTTGGAGAAAAGCCAATTCTAGGGCAGGATCTAAAGGAGCATGGGTATACAGCGCATCGGCTTCTGCCTGGGCATAGCTAAATTCCTGGGCCGTAAACGCAGCTAAAACATCAACTCTAGCTAGATCATGGTTTCCAATGAGTAAGATCACCTGCTCAGGGGGATGGGCAGCCAACCAAGCTAACAGTAACAACCCATCTTGAGTCGCTTGTTGCCGTTGTGCGCGCTTACCCCAATCAAAATGATCCCCTAAGGAAACCAACTGAACATCTTCGGCTAGCTTCCCATTAGATCCCAGTAGGCTGTAGTGATCCAGGATACTTAGAACTTGTTGTAAAGGAGCTTGGGGATCTCCCATGGCGACCCTACGACGGAAGGATCTATTGCTAGAGGACTGTTCCTGGTAGGGTGTTTTAGCATCCTGTAATGCCCGTTGTAAGGCAGCATTGATCCGAAGATGTGACATTTTTGTAGGATATCCATTACAAAATAGACGAAAAGCAAGGCAGATCCAAGTTTAACGCTAGACCCGACTGCTAACGTCTATTTTAAAAATGTCTTAAATTAAAAACCCGCCACTAGAGCGGGTTAAAAGGCTTGGGCGATATTGGAATTGAACCAATGACTCCCACCGTGTCAAGGTGGTACTCTACCTCTGAGTTAATCGCCCTGATCCAGAGATCCTAGTTTCCCACAGATCGTAGACTGCGTCCATAGAGAATCTGTTGGATCTGACCTACCCGCCCTAAGTCCTTATCCCCCGGAGCAAGCTCCACCCCACTCGAAAGATCGATCCCCTCGGGGTGGAGTAGATCAAGGGCTTGCGCTAAATTTTCTGGAGTTAGCCCCCCGGCCAAGATCCAGGGCATTGAGGGTCGAAAGTCTTGTAACAGGTTCCAGGGTAAAACGTGACCTGTCCCACCTAACTGATCCGGATGATAGGCATCGAGCAGTAGAGCCGTGACTACGGATCTGTAGGCAGTTAAACCTTCAAGTTGATCCGGCGAGATAAGACGCAGAGCTTTGATCAATTCACAGTTGGGTAAAGCGGCGCGTAGCTGTGCACAATATTCCGGGGATTCTTGACCATGGAGCTGGATCGCCGAAAGGCCCGTATAGCAAACAATATCGATCACCTGTTCCACGGTGGCGTCGGCAAAAACCCCAACCCGCGCCACAAAGGGAGGTAGACCATCGATCAACTCTTTTAGCTGATCGGGGGCAACATAGCGTCGTGAACTGGGCACCAAAATAAACCCCAGGGCATGAACGCCTAATTGAGCGATGGCGATACATTGATCCCGTTTGGTTAAACCACAGATCTTCAGTCGCATAGCCCTTACAACCTGATCGATAAGCCTACAAATAACTGCACATCATCGGCGGCGGGCGTTAATCCAACATTAATCCCCGCATCCAGTTGCAGATCTTCGGTGAGGGCATAGGTAAACCCCGTATCTACGGTGGCGATCCAGTCCGCATCTTGCTCGGTACTCAATACCGTAAACAATTCAAAATATACGCCTAAGCGTTCATCAACGTCATAGCCCAAGACCGCTGAGTTGATAAAGTCTGTATGGTAGCCGACTTGATCTTCATTGGGGATAAAATCAAACTCCGTCATTAGCCCGAGCCCCCAGCCGGACCCCAGATCAATCGCTAAGGGTAGGATGAGTCCGCCTTCAATCGAGCGATTGCAAGAGCTGGACGTAACAGGTGGTGCACTAACAGTATTAAAACTCACACTCAGGTTAGTCGGAGCCGACTGTGTACAGGGCCCGGTCGGAAACGTAATAAAGGGCATCATGCCAAAGGCCGTAGAACCCCCATCATTGCCCCAAAAATTGATCTTGACACGGGTCGTCAAGTCTCCAAACGTAGTAGTTTCATTACCTAGACCCGTTTCTAAAAAATTAACCCGCACGATATTCACAGGTTCTAGCAGAAATTGTAGGTCCGCATTATGGGTAAGGCCGACTTTAATATTGACCGGGGCAATGGACCAAGCTTCTGTCCGAATGTCATCTTGAGTATCTTGGGAGAAATTAACCAGATCCATTTCGATTTGGAGATGCCCCGCATCAACGGTATAGGGGCTTTCGGTTTTGTCAGGGCGGTCCGTACTCAAAGGCCGCAGGCGGTCTCTGGGGGTCGGGTTAAACAAGGAATAAGCCCCTTGATCTACGGTGGGCTGATTTTGTCCTAGGACGGGGTGGGTCAGCAATAACGGGATCAAAGCAAAAAAAAGATGCGGACGCATGGGAATTCCTCCAACTGGCCTCATTATTTCATGATTATTTCATTTTTGGCAAAAAATGTAGGGCGCTTGCAGAAATTCCGTTGATAAAGCTAGGGAGCCTACAACCGAGCGAGGTCCCGTTGGACCTCAAAGGCTAGTTCTGAATTTTGAGGTTCCGTAGCTAGGGCTTTTTGCAAGTAATTTTTCGCCTGGACACGGTCCCCACGGTAGAGCAGGGCATTGCCCAAACGTTGATAGGCTAGGGCCAAAAGATGTCGTATTTCCAGATCTGGGGCCTGTTGCAAAAAGGCTTCCGCTTCTGTGATCACTAGGGTATAGCGTTTCTTTTTGAGCTGCTCACGGAGCGTGAAGCGCTTGAGGGCAAGATCCGGCGTGCGCGACGTAGCAGGGGGCTGAACAACGGTTTTAGGCGGGGTATTAGGCCGCGCGTGTTCCTGAAGACGCGCATCAAAGGCCCGCCTACGCTCAGGATCACTGAGGACTTGATAGGCTTCATGAATACGCAAAAACTGATCTTTAGAGGCAGCCCCAGCCAGATCCGGGTGGTATTGACGGGCCAATTTACGAAAGGCTTGCTTGATCTGCTCAAGACTGGCGGTCTGGGGCACAGCCAGCAAGTGATAATAATTGACCAATGGGGACATGGCGGAGGGCAATAGCTTGTTTATCTATTTTAACTGTGGGCCACAAGTCCCGCCAAGGCGACGTACAACAGGTGTGCAACAATAGTCCCCAGTCTTGGTGAAGGCCAATGCAGTGTGCGGTGATCGGTTTAGGTAAGTCGGGCGAAGCCGCACTTTGGCTTTTGGTGAAACAAGGTTGGTCTGTTGCGCTCTGGGATGGTCAGGATACCCCTGCCCTACGAGAACGGGCAGAACTTTTAGCGGATCACGGCGTCACGGTGCATTTGGGTCAGAGGTTTATTCCTGATCCAGCGCTACAAAAGATCATTATCAGCCCCGGTGTCCCTTGGGATGCGCCTTTTTTAATCCAGGCCCGCCAAATGGGGATCACCGTTCAAGGGGAAGTTGACTTGGCCTGGGAAAGCTTAAGCCAGATCCCTTGGATCGCCATTACGGGTACAAACGGTAAAACCACGACCACGGCCCTTTTGCACTGGATCTGGAAGTTAGCTGGCTATCAGGCCCCCGCCTGCGGCAATATTGGTTTACCCATCGCCCAGGTTGCCCTAGATCCTCATCCAGACTGGGTGATCGCTGAATTAAGCAGTTTTCAAATTGAACAAAGCCCTCAAGTCGCTCCCAAGCTGGCCCTCTGGACGACCTTTAGCCCGGATCACCTCAATCGACACGGCACCAAGGAGTACTACGCTCAGATCAAATCCAGCCTCCTAGACCGAGCGGATACGGTTGTGCTCAATGGCGATGATCCTTATTTACGCACCCGGATCTACGATTGGCCCCAGGTACTGTGGACTTCGAGCCAAGATCCTTTGGCCCCAGTCCGGGTCCAAGCAGGCTGGATCTATAGTCACGAGACTCCGATTTTAGCCATTGAAACGATCCCTCTACCAGGGGTACACAATCTCCACAACGTTCTGATGGCTGTGGCGACTGCCCATCATTGCGGGATTGCTCCAGAAATTATTGCCCAAGCGGTCCAGAGCTTTCCAGGAGTACCCCACCGCCTCGAATCCGTGGGGGTCTGGAAGGGCGTCTTGATGATCAATGATAGCAAGGCTACCAACTATGAAGCCGCCCAAGTGGGCCTTTGTGCCATGCCCGACCCGGTGATCCTTATTGCCGGAGGACGCGCCAAAGAGGGAGATCCTCAGGATTGGTTAACCCAGATCAGGCAAAAAGCACTAGGGGTAGTACTTTATGGTGAAGCAGGACCCTATTTTGCGGATCTTTTGCGGCAAGCTGGCTATGATACTTTTGAATGCTGTGTGACGCTGGATGAAGCGGTGCCCCTTGCGTGGCAGTGGGCTTTAGCCAAAGGCATATCTAGCGTTCTGTTGTCTCCAGCCTGTGCGAGTTATGACCAGTTTGCCAACTTCGAAGAACGGGGATCCCGTTTCCGTAAACTATGTTACGCATTGGGCACCTGAAGCCCAGCCCCTCCAGACCATGATCTTTTGCTGGTTGGGTTTTGGACTGGTTTTATTATTTTCGGCTTCTCTGCCCCAAGGTCTAGAGTCCTTTCAGGACCCTTTTTATTTTTTAACCCGCCAAGTGACTTGGGGCGTAGTGGGCCTAATGCTCTTTTGGGCCGTTACCAAAATTCCCTTAGCCCACTGGTGGCGCTGGAGTCCTTTTTTATTTTTCACGGTCTTTGTGGCAGTCATTGCTACCCAATGGCTGGGGGCTACCATCAATGGGGCAGAGCGTTGGCTAGTCCTCGGTCCGGTCCGCTTTCAGCCCTCTGAGTTTGCCAAGCCGTTATTAATCCTGCAGGCGGTGTGGGTTTTAGACCGTTGGCCCCGCCTAAGTCCGATCAAGCGGCTTTTTTGGTGTGGGGCTTTAGTGGGTCTGATCGCAGCTATTTTTGCGCAACCCAGTCTGAGTATGGCGCTTTTATTAGCCTTAGTCCTTTGGCTTTTGGCTTTTGCGGGGGGCTTCCCGCTCAGAATCTTAATTCTAAGCCCACTGGTATTAGGGGTAGGACTCGCGATCAAAGTCAGTCAAACCAGTTATCAGTTTGAGCGCCTCCAGACTTTTCTAAATCCCTTTGCTGATCCCCAAGGCAGTGGCTATCAAGTGATCCAGAGCCTTTTAGCCGTGAGTTTAGGGGGCAATTGGGGCGTTGGCTTTGGTTTGTCGGCCCAAAAAGTTTCCTATTTACCCTATGCCTATTCGGATTTTATCTTTGCGGTTTTTGCCGAAGAGTTTGGCTTAGTGGGGGTAAGTGCGGTTTTGATCTTTCTTACCTGTTTTGGTCTGTTGGGGCTAAGGCTGAGTGTACGTTTTTCAGCCCCGCGCCCTGTGCGTCTTTTGGCTTTGGGTACAACCTTGGTCCTGGTGGTACAAAGTTTCCTACACATTGGCGTGGTAACGGGCTGTCTGCCCCCCACGGGTATGCCCTTACCTTTTGTGAGTTCGGGTGGTAGTGGGCTTTGTGCCGCTTTAATCACCGCAGGATTGTTGATCCGGGCGGCCCGAGAAGCCGGTCAAATGCGCCTGGAAGTGGTCCCCGATCCGGTGGTTCGTTAAGAATCCCTACGATTCAAAGAGCGCATAGGGACTTTGACATTGGCGTACATAGGCCACCCGGGCTAGGGCTTCGGGATTATTACGCCGGGTCCACATGATCCAACGCCAGCCGCCATAGGTGATCCCGCGGGCGAGGAGTTCTTGGCCTGGGTACAGAGGCACGGTCGGGGACTGAGGCTCGACCCTGGGCAGACCCGTATACAGTTGCGGGAAATACTCTTTTAGCCACAGATTGCGCCCTAACATCGCTTGATAATAGTCTTGACCCGTGAGGGGTTGGCTGAGCAAAAGCTCTAGGGCCATGGGCCCATCTTGGCGGATAAAGGGCTGGGTATCCCCATCACACCAGATCACATTGATACTCATTAATTTAGGAATTACTAAACGACGGGTATGGGCATCGGTGGGCCGTTTACGATGGGCCACCGCGAAGCCCAAAGCCAAAATATTGGCGAGCAGATAAGTCCAATACCGACTGCCATCTTGGACAAATAAATTAAAATCCACATCATCAGAACTCACAAAGCCACCGCTACTCATAGACCCGGCTAGGGCGATACAACGGATCTGCGGACAATGGCGGTTGAGCTGATCGACATAGGCTAAAACCTGGGGCCAATACTGCCGACGATGGCATTCATGAAATTTTTGCCGATGCTGTGCCCGTTCCAGTACCGCTTCGGGCAGATCCCTGGCATGAACCAGACCGTTACTTAAACATAAGCCCTCGATCCCAGCTAGGGTCTGGTGGATCTGTTGGACATCGGCTTTGCCCCCGACGAGCCATTGGGCTAACTGTGCCACTGAGACGGCATAGCCCCGCTTCTGTAAAAGTTCGACTGTGGCTTGGATCCGTTGCGCTAAATCTCGGGTCATGAATCGGATTGTACCGGGACTGGAGAGTTGTGGCACTCTAGGATCTAGGGTTTACAATTGTTAATAGAGTGAATATTTTACATGACTGTCGCAGCCTCAACGGAATATTGGATCTGGCGGGGCCATCGGGTCTATTATCGTCAAGCGGGCACCAGTGGTTCAGCGATTTTACTGGTCCACGGTTTTGGGGCCTCCACCGATCATTGGCGGTACAACATCCCGGTTTTAGCGGAGCATCACCGGGTTTGGGCCGTGGATCTGTTGGGTTTTGGACGTTCTGCAAAACCGGATCTGGCCTATGACGGAGACCTGTGGCGGGATCAATTACGAGATTTTTGCCAAGAAATTATCCAAGCCCCGGTAATTGCGGTGGGCAACTCTCTGGGGGGCTACAGTGCCCTAGCCTTCGCCGCCGATCATCCTGAATTGTCTAGGGGTCTGGTCTTAATCAACGGGGCAGGACCTTTTGATGATGCTCCCAAAGATGAAGGCTTCCGAGCCGTGATCAGCAAAGCCATCCAAGGCTTCTTTCAGCAACCCTGGGCCAGTAATTTATTGTTTGATTACATGCGTAATCCCCAGCAGATCCGCAAGACCCTGTTGCAGGTTTACAAAGACCCCCGCAATGTCAATGATGAGCTTGTGGAACAGATCCACCGGGCTTCGTTAGATCCTGGCGCGGCGCAAGTTTTTGCCCGGGTTTTTAGTTCGCCCCAGGGACGTAGTCTTAATACCCTCTTGGGACAGTTAGAGCTGCCCCTTCTGTTACTGTGGGGAGCCTTAGACCCCTGGATGTCCGTAGACCGTGCCCAACGTTTTCGCCAGATCTATCCTGCGGCAACCTGGATCCCGTTACAGGCCGGTCACTGCCCCCATGATGAATGTCCCGAACCGGTTAATGCGGCGCTTTTAAAATGGATCGCGGATCTAGATTAGGGCAGAGACTTCCAAAGTAGATTAGCTTAGTTGAGGCCCACCCTGACCCATTATGTCCAATCCTCTGCTTTCTCTGTCTTTTGAACCCGCCTTTGAACAGTTAGGCGCAGATTATTACAGCCTCGTTGAAGCCGCTACATTTTCGCAACATACCCTGCGCTACCGCAATGACCCCTGCTTACCCCTCTTGGGGCTTACCCCAGAACAGGTGACGGATCAGCAGTTTATTGAAGCCTTTGGTCAGTTTCAAGGACGACACCCCCTCCTCGCCATGGCTTACCACGGCTATCAGTTTGGCGCCTACAATCCCCAACTCGGAGATGGGCGGGGCTTTCTGTGGGGGCAGGTGCGTGGTACTGATGGGGAACTCTACGATTTTGGGACCAAGGGTACAGGGCGCACGCCCTACGCTCGTCAAGCCGATGGCTGTCTTACCCTCAAGGGAGGAGTCCGAGAAGTCTTGGCAACGGAGATGCTGGAACGCTTGGGAGTCCGTACTTCGCGGAGCTTTAGCCTGATCGAAACCGGAGAAGCCCTTTGGCGCGGTGATGAACCCTCTCCCACCCGATCCTCAGTACTGGTACGGTTTAGCCGTTCCCATATTCGCTTTGGTACCTTTGAACGGTTGTACCACTTTAAGCGCCCCGATCTAATCCGGCCCTTGCTTGATCATGTGATCCATTACTATTACCCCCACCTTGAGGGGGAACCAGATGCCTATGCCCGGTTTTATGGTGAGCTAGTGGAGCGCGTTGCAAGGTTGGTAGCCCAGTGGATGGCGGCGGGATTTTGTCATGGCGTTTTGAATACAGATAATATGTCGGTCACGGGGGAGAGTTTTGACTACGGTCCCTACGCCTTTATTCCTACCTACAATCCCACGTTTACTGCTGCCTATTTTGATCACTCCGGGCGCTATAGCTATGGCAATCAACCGATGATCTGTCAGTGGAATCTTCAAATGTTGCAACGCCCCCTAAGTCTAATTATGGAAGAAGCGGATCTGGAAGCAGGGCTGACAAATTTTGCCGATCAGTATCATTACAGTTACCGTAAATTTCTATTGCAACGCCT
>JANNOF010000261.1:0-11108 GCA_031398925.1 Gloeobacteraceae cyanobacterium SOY_34_metabat_371
TAGGGAGCTTACTATTTAAGCTTTTTCTGTAGTGCCTCTAGGAGATTTGCTAAGCTAAGCATAGCTAACACAAGGGTTACATCACTTACCTATGCCATCGACAACTCCGTTGATCAATCGTCTATTTACTTTCGTTGGCGGTAACACTGGACCGTGGAGGGTGGATCACGTTTATGCTGTACTCGGAGAATCCCTCTTTGCATCCCAACGCCTTATGGTTGTTCCACGTTCTCTAGAGGAACCTCCCGAAGATGCATCCTGGGCAATTCGTGGGATCATCAGCAATGAACGCTATGTCATAAAAGAAGAGAAAGCTTTACTCATGAGCAAGCAAGAGGGTTTGGGTCGTCCCACCTCGAAATGCGCTGCACTCATACCGATCCGCAAAAATAAGGCTTGGTGGGCGTTGGCCCAAGATGAGCGCCGCGAAATTTTTGAAGCCCAGTCCCGCCATATTGGCGTTGGCATGATGTATCTACCAGCCATTGCGCGGCGGTTACACCACTGCCGCGATCTCAGCCCTGAAGAACCCTTCGACTTTCTAACTTGGTTTGAATACGCTCCTTCGGACGCGGCTGCCTTTGATGAACTTGTCAGCGTCCTCCGCACTTCGCCGGAGTGGGCCTATGTTGATCGGGAAGTCGATATTCGCCTCATTCACGAAGCGATCTAACTCCTGAGTACAGCAGACTATGCATCCAGCAATGCGGTTGCCACTGTATTAAGCAGTTGGGGATCAGCGCGACCTTGGGTTTTTTTCATGGCTTGACCGACAAAATAACCCAAAAGCTTCGTCTTACCCGCTTTATACTGCGCCAGTTGCTGTGGACTCTCTAGGATCACCGCTTGAAGGATTTCCCTAAGGGCACCTTCGTCAGAGATCTGGGGTCAAGCCTAGATCCGTCACGAGCTGGGCCGGCGCAACCCCCGTAGTCAGCAGTTGGGGCAAGATCTCTTTAGCGATCTTGGAACTGATCGTCCCTTTTTCAATGAGGTGGATCAATTCAGCCAGCCCCTGCGGACGAAAAGGGAGGGTTTCTAGGGTAAGACGGGCTTCGTTAAGATAGGCAAAAATATCCCCTTGGATCCAGTTGGCCGCCTGTTTTACTGATGCTCCCAGAGCTACTGTTTCCTCAAAGTATTCCGCTGTGGCCCGTTCATTGCTCATCGCCTCTGCATCGTAGGCACTTAGGCCCCAGGCTTCTTGATAGCGTCTGCGCTTACTTAGGGGCAGTTCGGGTAAATTGGCCCGGTGGTGATCAATAAGCTCTAGACTCGGCTCGATGGGCACCAGATCCGGTTCAGGAAAATAGCGGTAATCATCGGACCCTTCTTTGAGGCGCATTGAAGTCGTCCTTTGGGCGTTTTCATCCCAGAGGCGGGTTTCTTGGCGGATCTGATCATCAACAATATCCCCGGTCAAAATACCCACTTGACGGTTAAATTCGTACTCAATGGCCCGTTGGATCGAACCAAAACTGTTGAGGTTTTTGATCTCAACTTTGGTCCCAAATTGTTCAGTCCCGATGGGCCGGACGGAAATATTCACATCACAACGCATCGAACCCTCTTGCATATTGCCGTCACAGGCCCCGATGTAGCGCACAATGCGGCGGATCTCTTGGGCATAGCTGACGGCTTCTTGGGCAGTGCGAATATCCGGTTCCGAGACAATTTCGACCAAGGGGGTTCCGGCCCGGTTGTAATCCACTAATGAATAGCTTGATCCCGAAAGTCGGTCTGCCCCAGCGTGAATTAACTTACCCGCATCTTCTTCCATGTGCATCCGGGTAACGCCGATCCGTTTGGGTCCCTGGGGCGTAGGAACCTCTACCCAGCCATGCTCCGCAATGGGCAGGTCATATTGAGAGATCTGATAATTTTTAGGTAGATCTGGATAAAAATACTGCTTGCGATCAAATTTACTATAGGGTGCGATCTGGCAATTGAGGGCCAAACCCGTACTCAAAGCGTAACTCAACACCTGTGCATTGAGTACGGGCAAAACCCCAGGCTGACCGGTACAAATGGGGCAGGTATTGTCATTGGGAGGTGCGCCAAAGGAAACCGGGCACCCACAAAAAAGTTTGGTTTGTGTACTGAGCTGGGCATGGGTTTCCAGCCCAATTACCATTTCATAGGCTACGCGGGGTACAGCAGCAACAACCATGTAGACCATCTCGAACGCTATGTCCCTATTTTAGGCCCCAGGCTGCCCTTTGAGGGGTTCTTTAAGCTCTAGGGTCAAGGGTTGATCCGGTTCTAACACAACGGTAGCAGGGGGCGAGCCACCCGTGGCAACCCCTACGGCACTGCCAGCCAGTAGCAAAGGCAAAGCCAAGCCCCCCGTAGCAATCGTTGCCGCCATGCCCCCTGCAAATCCGTAGGCTGCGCCCTTGAGGTTGGTATCTTCACCCACTAGATCGGGATTAGGAACCAGATCAAAGGGATAGCTCACGGCGTTAATCCCATAGCTACGGGCCCCGATCACCAGTTTTTGGGCTTGAAAATAATTGCCGATTAAGATCTTTTTAGTGATCATGCGATAGCTAGAGCGTTGGCGTTCTTGTTTTTCCTTAAAAACTGGCGTAAAAACCCCCTCAATCCGGCTGCCCTTGGGAATCGCCAGTTGTCCATTGGAGTCTATAACATCTAGGGTGACCTCAAGGGTCAAGGGCAATTCATACCGGGCTGTCACCAAAGTAGACTGATAAACCCGTACAGGCATCCGGGCGCCAGCGGGCAATAATACCGTACCCCGCGCCTGGAGCGGTGTGGGTTGCCAAGCACGCACCGGACGCGGTTGGACGACGGGTTGCGGCTTGTTGGGTACTTGGGGCTGGACTGCCGCCTTGGGCAGAACCACGGGCTTCGGTGCAACAGGCGGCGGAGGTTGGATCTGAGGAGCCGGAGCTGAAGGTAAGGTTGGGATCGGGGGCGTAGGCCGTACATATTCATATTGCTGCGTGGTCTGGGCTAAAACCGGAGGCCCTCCCCACAAGGCGATGCCCAAACTCCAAAGGGTGATCCGCTTACCTAGCACGGCATATTCCTAACACGTACCCCAAGTATAGCGATTGGAGCAATTTTTCTACTAGATATGGAGAAACTCACGGCTTTCAAGACTCTTTATGTTAAAAAGTAGCTAGGATTACTTTTTACACCACCAGTCGATGGTAGATCCTACTAGTCAGGAATTTTCAAGGGAGTGACTTTGAAAAAAATTGAGGCAATCATCCGCCCGTTTAAATTAGATGAAGTCAAAGTGGCCTTGGTCAATGCCGGGGTAATTGGCATGACCGTGAGCGAAGTGCGGGGTTTTGGTCGCCAAAAAGGTCAAACCGAACGCTATCGTGGCTCTGAGTACACCGTCGAGTTTTTACAAAAGCTCAAAGTTGAAGTAGTGGTTGAAGACGATCAAGTAGAAATGGTAGTGGATAAGATCCTGTCCGTAGCCCGCACGGGTGAAATCGGGGATGGCAAGTTATTCATCATGCCTATCGAAGGTGTGGTCCGTATCCGCACCGGCGACCGCGATCTTGAGGCTCTTTAGGGCTTAAATTTTCGTAACGCAGTCGCTGCACGCCAAGCCCCCCTATCTTCCCGTGGAACGTATGGGGGCTTAGATACTTATGGCTAGGAATTCATCCGGGGTTGGATCAATTTTTGATACAAGAAATACAGCACTCCCAAGCCGATCAGCACCAAGACTACACTTTGGTAGCGCTCAATTACGCCTAAGACTTGCTCCCAATTAGCCCCTAGCCAGTAGCCCGCCGAGGCCAATAGCGCACTCCAAAACCCTGTGCCCAAGGCGGTAAAGAGCAAAAATTTACCCAAGGGCATCCGTTGCATACCCGCCGGGATCGATACCAGACTTCGTACCAACGGGATCAGTCGTCCAAAAAACACCACCGCTTCCCCGTAGCGGCTGAAATAATCAAGGGCTTGGTCTAAGTCTTTTTCGCTGAGCAAAAGCCAGCGCCCAAAACGGCGCACAAAGTTGCGGATTACCCGTTCATCCGCCCAAAGTCCAAGGTAATACAGCACCACAGCGCCAAGCACAGAGCCGACCGTTCCCGCCAAGATCACCCCTAGCAAAGTAAAAGGAGCCTGCTCACAGGGCACAGCATCTCCACCACACACCGCCAGAAATCCCGCAAAGGGCAGTACTAGCTCTGAGGGGATCGGTGGAAAAATATTTTCCAAGGCCATGATCAGCACAATGCCCCAATAGCCTAAGGTGTTGATTACTTCGGCGATCCAGTTTTTTAATCCATCTATGAGTTGCGCCATAACTCGCCTTTAAACCCCATAGCTTCAATCAAAAGTTTAACGCTAACTTACTTTAATCCCCAAGGGGATCTCACCGCACTAAACGACTGGTAAAAAGCACCACACTAAATGAGATCCCCGTGAGTAACAGAACTAGCATGAAGGCTAGATTATTTTCGCCTGAGATCGTAGCCTGATATACGGCGAGGGGCATCGTTTGGGTTTTACCAGGAATATTGCCCGCCAACATCAACGTCGCCCCAAATTCCCCCAGGGCGCGGGCAAAGCTCAAAACTACACCCGCCAACAGACCCCGGCTCCCAAGGGGTAGGGTGACGAGCCAAAAGGTTTCCCAGTGGGATTTACCCAAGGTCCAAGCCACTTCCTCGTAAACCGGATCAATACTTTCGATGGTGGCACGGGCGATTTTGATCATCAGGGGAAGGGCCATCACTACCGCCGCGATCACGGCAGCCTGTTCCGTAAAAAGCGGATTCCAGCCCGTCCAGGTTAAATATTGCCCGAGGGTGCCCCGTTTACCCAAAAGTTCTAGCAGATAAAAACCCACCACCGTCGGCGGTAACACCAAGGGTAACGTACAGAGTGCATCGACCAGTTCCCTTCCCGCAAAGCGATAACGGGCAAGGCCATAGCCAATCGCGGTCCCCAAGGCGGCGACGATCACCGTAGCAATACTCGCCACAATCAGCGAAAGACGAAAGGAGAACCAAGGATCAGGCACCGGATCTGCTCACGGCAGCAGAAATCCCTGTTTTTGGAGGATTTTTTGCCCGGTAGCCCCTGAGAGCAAATCCAGAAAACGGCGCGCCAACTCAGGCCGGGGGCTATCTTTGATCACCCCTGCCGGGTAAATAATCGCTCCACTCATAACGGTAGGAATGGCCAGGGTAATCATGACTTGGTTACTGGTACGGGCATCAGTGACATAGACGATCCCGGCATCCACGTTCCCCCCGGCGACATAGCTCAAGACTTGACGGGTATTATCGGCCAAAACCAGCTTTTGATCATTTTGTAATTGATCCCAGATCCCTACTTTGAGGAGGGCCTGACGGGCATAGACCCCCACCGGGACAGTTTGTGGATTTCCTATAGCCAGTCGTTGGACTTGGCTGAGATCCTGAAGCTTCTTGATCCACGGCTTGCCTGTGGGAATGATAAGTACTAGACGATTTTGGGCCACCGGTCGGAGGGTATCCGCACGTAAAAATTCCTTGAGGTCGTCCATAGGGCCAGCACTGATCAACACATCTACAGGGGCGCCTTGGCGGATCTGTTGGGCCAAAGCTCCTGACGCACCCAGATTTAAGCGGACTTTAGTACCAGGATTGGCCTGTTCAAATGGGGAAACCAAGTTTTCTAAAACTTCTTTGAGACTGATAGCGGCAGAAACAGTCAGGTCTTCAGCCCGGACTGGAATAAATAAAATTACGCCCAATACTAATCGAATGATCCACCGCATGGTCCGTCCTCTTGCGTCGTGATCCAACCGGCCTGCCAAATATTGAGATTATAAAGGGCTTTGGCCTGGATCCACAGACGCACCTTAGGGTCAACCACCGATTGGATCAGGGCATAGGTCCGCCCTGCACGTTCTTCGCGGTCTAACACCTGAAAATGCCGCCAGCCTTCAACGGGTTCGTGGGAAGTCCATTTGGAATTTAGTAAAAAGGGGAATCGGATTTTTTTAGAACGTTTCATATACAGATCATGGCATTAAAAATCTGCCTCGGGATACTCCCTTAATTCTTGCTAGGTGTCCAACGGAGCGTACTGACTAAAAGGGTGTTAATACGGTTACTCAGGTAGCAAAACTAAACAAGCTAGCCGCTACCTGAGCTTGCTAAAGACTACTTGACAATGATCTTAGCAACCATGCCAGCGGCTTTGTGGGGCGTGCAATTGTAGTTATATTCCCCGGCTACATCAAACTTGGTGATCATCTTAGGATCGGTTTTGCTCAACAATTTCTTGTGGGAGAGCTTAACGGGATCGGTACCAGCAGGAACTTTTTTGGTATCAAAAACCACGTTGTGGGGACCAGCTTTGACAAATTCCCATTTGACGGTGTCGCCTTTGGCAATGGTCAATTCCTTAGGTTCGTAAACCAATTTACCTTTGGCATCACCCATTTTAACGATGTGCTCTTTGGCTTGGGTCATGGGGGCAAGGAGGGTAGCTCCGACCAATACTAAACTCAGCATGCTCAAACTGCGCATGGGATTTTCTCGCTTGTAATGGAATGTAGGTTGGGGTGCCAGCGCGGTAGGAGTGGCTGTGCATGACCCGAAGTTATTATACCGTGATGAATGTTTGACATCTTGTCGCTCAAGCGCAAATCCCTTTACCGAGTTGCTGGCAATACCTGGGGAGCAGGCACCGGGTTAACTACATCGCCAAGGGCTTTTTGTAGATCAGCAGTTAGTTGACGGATCCCTTCTTTGGAGGGTAGCGCTAAGTAATCTTGTACGGAAATCGGCTCTTGGACGAAAACATCAATGCGACTCCGAAAACCTAAGACTTTTTGAGCATACACAAAGCGAATTGGTACTACGGGCAACGAACACTCTGGGCATTCCTTTTGAAAATTTAGGGCCAACCACGCGGTTCCGGGCTTGAGCGGGTGAACCTCATGGGGGGCATAGTAATGCAAGTTACCTTCCGGGAAGATCACCAACATTTCCCCTTGGGCGATCAGCTCCTGGCAGTGGCGCATGGTTGAGGTACTGGGCTTTTGGGTGTTTACCGGAAAAGCACCCATGCGGCGCATAAACCAGCCCTGCAAACCCACAAATTCATCTTTACTGGCCATAAATCGAGGGTAGCGCTTGGTTAAACAGTAAAACATAAAAGCATCCCAGCGGGAGCGATGTACAGGGGCTAAAATGGCTGGTCCTTGGGCCGGGATCCGCTCCTGATGGTGCATATGAAAGTCAAAGTAAAAGAAGAAAAACAAAGTATGGATCGGGCGGAGCAAGAAGACGAGCCAAGGTGCAACATAAGACTTACCGGACTCTGTTTCCATGGGTTGTGTGGGAAGGACTGACTTTTACCATAGGGTATTTTGGGCCCAGAGGGGATAAAGCGGGGTCGGTTTAACAATTGTCATAAAGTCCTGCTCGCTGCCTCAGCCGTTGGATCAGGGCCGCACAGTGGGTCGTGAGGTCAGCCCAGATCAACGGACAGGGCGTACCGTCCGGCAGACACGATTGACTGAGATCCCAAAGGTCGATCAATAGAATCGTGCGCCTTAGGGGACCATAGCTCCCGTTTTGCCAGCCCCATTCCCCGTCATAAAAGGTCAATTCAGCATCCCCAGACCACCCAAAGACGTGGATCAAATTCACTTCGCCGAGGCGCGGGTCTAGGTGCCAAAATCCAAATACTTCTTGCCCGGAAACCAGAACGCAATCCCTGAAGGGTATGGGCTCCCAAGACACGGTTTTGATCTGGGAATATTCCAAGCCCAACTCCTGGGCTGCGCTAAGGGCAGCCTCAGATCCAGGAATATGCGGGATGACCAGTTGATCCCGCTGGCAGATCAAAATTTCTTCAAAGAGTTCTCGGATCAAGACCTTGGGCTGATGCCATTCCGCTGGGTGATCGGCTCTACCCGTGGGTAAAGTAACTTTACCCGGACTGCTGTAGGCACTCAAACTGCGCTGTAGGGCAACCACATAACGGTTTTGGAGGACCAGCGCGCCGCCCCCGCCTACCCAGATCAAAGGGCGTTGGCGTTCAGGGGGAAGGGCTTGATGGCGCTGACGGACTTGTTGGATCTGTTCTAAGGTCGTGATCGGTATACCATTTGGAGGTACTTCGACCTGACCCCACACCTGTCCCGTGGGATCAATTCGCCATTGATACTGCTCAATTAGGGTTTGACAGAAGGGTTCGGGCACTTTGGTAGCCGAGGGTGGCATAGATCATCCCTGGAACGCGCAGGATCTCAGATTCATTAAATTGATGCCAGCCATCAAAAAAGAGGGCAGGTTTGGGCATGGGTTCTAAGCCTCGATAGAGATTAAACCGGGTATGACTAGGGTGATTGTTTAAAAAGATCACCGCATCGGCACCGTTTAACCCCTCTTCGAGGGCAGTGGGCACTACCCCTAAGCGTGCGAGGTCTTCGGGGGGCACAACCCCGTCATAGCCCCGGATCTCGCGGACCAAAGGCTGAAGGATGTGCAGAATATCCACGGTCACGGAGCCCCGCAGATCCGCCGTATCGGGGATGCCCTTAAAGGCAAATCCCGCCATCAAGACCACCAGATCTTTTAGATCGCGCTGGGCGTGCTGACTAAAATGCTCCAGATGACGAAGAAGAACGTCTGGGGCAAAGCTATGTACCTTCCGGCTGACTTCCCCCAAGAGCGGTCGATAGCCCTGGCCTTGGCGCTGCAACAGGGGCGCTGTGTAAATATAGGGGTCTTTAGTCAAACAATAGCCACCGACACCGGGGCTGGGCTTAGGGATCGGGTTACGGGGATACCCTTCATTTGCCGCTTGGATCAAATTGAAGGCATCGATGTTGTAGTCTTCACAGAGCCAGGCCAACTCATTGGCAAAGGCAAAGGACAGATCCCGGAAGGTATTATTTGCCAGCTTGACCAATTCAGCCGCTTCAAGGGATTGGACCCGCACCACCGCAGGGGTCAGGGTGCTCCAAAAATTACTGGCCTGATCGACGCATTGGGCCGTCAAACCCCCAATGATCTGGGGTAGCGTCCGCAGCTCTTGGAGGGCATTGCCTTCAATCGTCCGTTCTGGGGTAAAGACCACATGGAAATCACGGCCCCCAACCAGTCCTGAGTATTGTTCCACCAACGGCAAGAAGACTTGGCGGGTCGTACCCAACGGAACCGTGGAGCGTAGGGCGATCAAGTCACCCCGTTTCAGGAGTGTACCGATGGCACGGGCTACCTGCTCGATCATGCCTAGGGTCGGTTGATTGTTTTGATCGACGGGGGTTCCCACCGCCACAATGTAAAGGTCATGATCCCCGCTGGTTAAGTCCGTTTTAAAGTGAATATCCCCGGATTTGAGATGATTTACTAAAAGCTCAGGTAAACCCGGTTCATAGACTGGGGGAACCCCAGCCAGCAAGTGTTGGATTGTCTGGTGATTAATATCTACCCCGGTCACCTGAAAGCCACTGTTAGCCAGGGAGAGTGCTAGGGTCAAACCCACATAGCCCAGCCCATAGACCGCGACTTTTTTAGCCCGCACATCCCCGGCTAAATACAGCTCTAAAAAGCTCAGTACATCGACTAGGTGGCGTTCTTGATCTAACACCAGGACTTTATCGATTCTCAAATCACGGTACCGGGCTTTGGTGCGGGCCTGGGCCAAGGCTTGTTGGATCACTTCACGGGCAGTCAATCCCGGTAACACGGCAATGGGATCTTGGCTCATGACCTTAGTTACCGGGCTATCAAAGGGAATGCCTTTGACATAGGCGCGGCGCACATCCCCGTCGGTGATCACCCCGATCACCCGGTCGTCTTGGATAATCACCACCAAACCAGAGGGTCCCCCTTGGAGGGCCGCCCCCGCCATACAATGCACCGCCTGATCCAGAGTTGTTGTCGGCGCAAGGGTAATTGCCGCTAGATTCCACGTTGAAGCCATGACCGGACGTAATGAGTAGCCTATTATCTTACCAAGGTGAGGGGGGCTACAGAAGTCGGAGATTTGCCCGTGCTCCCGTGGCGCCTCCAAAGTGTCAGGCATAGTACGTTATAATTGTTTTCTCCCACTGGGGATGAGGGGTATTTCTGACTACGAGGTCCAGCCATGCAGTTCCCCTTCTTCCGTCCCAAAGCTACCAGTCTTTTGTTTCAACGGCTTACCGAAGCGATCCACCAGAGCCAAGAAATTTGGATCGAACTCGATAGCGATAGCTTTAGTGGGACGCCCTTGGCCCTAGATCAAGAATGGCTAGAGCTTATGGTTCTGGTGCGCGATGAGGAGGAACCTGCCTACCACCGAACGGTTTGGCTGATCCGTCTCGATGCCATTGTTTCGGTGGCCTATCCCACCCAGTCTTGGTCGCAGGAACGTCTAGAAGCGCTGCTTCCCTCCGAAAAACCAGAGAGCTAGCACTAGCTTAAAGCGTTGCCCTCGGTTAGCACCCATCGATATACTGAATGCTGCGCCCAAGGACCAACCATGTCGAATCCTATTGTTGATCGCTTACGTAAGCATATTTTGGCGGACGGAGACCATGTAGTAGTAGATCTTGAACGCTCCCGTGGATCGATCTTGGTGGATGCGGAAACCGGTCAAGAACTGGTGGATTTTCATGGTTTTATTGCTTCTTTACCCATTGGCTATAATCACCCCAGTATGGTTGAAGATAGCCTCTATCAACACAAACTCTCCCAAGCCAGTCAGTATCGTGTGGCGATTCCTGATATTTATCATGCCTTTTATGCGGATTTTGTCGAAGCCTTTGCCAGTACTTTTCCTGAAGACTTCCGTAGTCATTTGTTTTTTATTGATGGCGGGACGTTAGCCGTCGAAAACGCCATGAAAACAGCTATGGATTATAAGATCCGCCGTAACTTTGATCAGGATATTCATGGTAAAGGCTATCAAGTAATGCACTTTCAGCAGGCCTTTCATGGGCGTAGTGGCTATTGCCTCTCGGTCACCAATACCAGTGATCCACGTAAATTTGCCCACTTTGCAAAATTTGATTGGCCCCGCATGCCCGCCCCGGCCCTACACTTTGACCTTGAGGGCAATGCCATACGTTCTATGGCCGAAGAAGATCAGGCCCTTGATTTGATCCATCACACCCTGTCTCA
>JANNOF010000275.1:0-4502 GCA_031398925.1 Gloeobacteraceae cyanobacterium SOY_34_metabat_371
GGGAGATCACCGGAGAAGCAGTCACTGAATCTTTATTGGATGAGATCTTTAGTCGTTTTTGTATTGGCAAATAAAAAGTAACGAAGTGTTACATTGGAACTATGACGCCATCCCCAGAACCCAAACCAAGCTACGTTAAGCTCGCCATGCGTAATATGGTGCGCAAACGTGGCATTTCTTTATTTCATTTTTTCCTGACATCTATAGCAACCGTAGCGTTCCTAGCCCTGCTAGGCTACTTTTTTCGCTGATCAGTAAGCTTAAAGTCCTGACGGATCTTTCGTTTGGCCTGTTCGTGCTCCGCCACGGTTTGGCTAAAAATATGGGTTCCGTCATAACGGGCCACAAAAAATAAATAGTCGGTTAATTCCGGTTGGGCAGCACTTTCTAAACTTGCCTTTCCAGGGGCCGCAATGGGTGTCGGGGGAAGTCCTGGGGTCACATAGGTGTTGTAGGGCGATTTTTGGCGGACCTGGGCATAGGTCAAGTTCCGTTCTGGCGTCTGGGTGATCCCAAAGGCATATTCCACCGTCGGATCAGAACCTAAGGGAATATTTTTTTGGAGTCGTTGCCAAAACACCCCACTGATCAAACTGCGTTCTTGGGCAACCACCGCTTCTTTTTCGACAATACTGGCTAAGGTCACCCACTCCACCATTGAAAGCGTCGTTTTATTGCTTTGATAAATGGGTAAACCCACTTCTTCAAAGCGTTGAAGCATCCGTTGCACAACCTGTTGGGCGCTAAGGGCATCCACCGGGATCAAATAGGTATCAGGAAATAAAAAGCCTTCTAATTGAGGTACGGTTTTAGGTAACCAAGGGACTTGAAGCCGTTCAGGGCCTTTGACTAGAGGCCAAAACTGCGCTTCAGGAAAGACGCCCTGCATCTCAAAATAGCGGGCCATTTGCTTGAGATTCCAGCCTTCGGGGACCGTCAACCGGACTTGAGCAATCCGGCCTTCGTAGAGTTGTTGCGCGATCTGCGGTAAAGACTGTTGGGGATCAAAATCATAGGTACCCGCCTTAAGGCTATTGGTCCAGCCCTGGGTCAATAGATAGATCCGCCACACAGGCTGTGAACGGATTACTTTTTGGGTAACTAAAAGATCACCGATATCCGCACTGCCTAGCCCGGAGCGGATTTTGACCCGCACAGGTTCTCCCCCTAGGGGTTGCAGCCCCTCTTGCCAGCTCGACCAGCCCCCTAGGCCCAGGGTCAAAATCAATAGTCCTCCCAGGAGGATCCCTTGGAGTTTACTCACGGTTACAATCGACCGGCTCACGGTGCCTACGTACGATCAAAATCCATTCCACCGCCGCCTCATCCCGCCTTTGGCGCATTTTAGAAATATCCTGCTGCATGGCCCGGATCACATCATCGGGGGTCTTGATATCCACAATACGGCGCTCCAAAATATTTTGCGCCCGAATCAGTTTGTCATTGATAAGGACAATGCGTTCGCGAAACCGTCGGTCAATTTCTGCCTTACAATCCTCCGCCAAGACAGGTTGGCTGCACCATAGGCATGCCAAAACCAGCTTGTACCAGACCCTATTTATCAGCGACCTGCACATTGTTTAACAAGATCACATAGGGGTCTACGGGGGCTTCGTCTTCCAAAAGATACTGACTAAACTGCATTCTGGGTAGGCCACCAATGCTTGCGGTTTGGGGTGTCTCGACGGCTGAGAACCATAGAAGAATGCCGCTCACTGCTACCATCAAAGTCCCCACCGATCCCCAGGTGCGGTACATCTGTCCTTGGGCCTGAAGCACTACCGTATCTAGATTAACGGTGGTAGTGGGCACGGGAGTCTGGCGAAATTGGTCAGAAAACTGCATTAAATGTTGATATTGACGTCTTGCCTCCGGGTGGTTGTGTAGCCACTGCTCTACCTCCCGTTTTTGGGCGGGGGTAAGTTCACCATCTAAATAAGCACTCAGTTGTTCAAATCGCTCTGGATCGAACATCACGGGGACTCCCTAAGAATCATTCAAGAAGGGATAAAGCTCTTCTTGAAGGCGACGACGGGCACGGGCAATACGTGACTTCACGGTGCCCACCGATACTTTAAGGCATTCTGCTATTTCTTCATAGCTTAAGCCTTCAATTTCCCTAAGGATGATCGTGGTGCGAAAAACCTCAGGGAGTTCAGCAATGGCTTGATGGAGGCGGTCATAAAACTCTTGGGTAGCCAGGATCTCTTGGGGGCCTTGTCCGGGAGTCGGCAGATCCCAATCTAGATTGCCCTCAGCGGTGGGGATCTTGGCATCTAGGGAAAGGGCCGGACGGTAGCGCTTGCGTTTGCGCAATTCATCATAAAAAAGGTTAGTGGTAATGCGGCTTAACCAACCACGAAATTTGCTGGTTTCTTGGAGTTTTTTGATGGAGCGGTAGACCCGTAGCCAAACTTCCTGGGCCAGATCAGAACGATCTGACCACTCGGGGGCTAAGTGGTACAACAGTCGGTCTACATAGACCTGATGGCGACGCAACAACTCAGCAAAAGCAGCCCGGTCTGGGTGTAACCCTTTTTGGCAGCGCTCGACCAAATCTTGCACAGCCAGTTGTTGTACCGGAACAAGTACCTTTGGTTGGAGGGCTTCTGGCAACCAACCCAGGGGTCCTAAGGATAAAGTCTGATCCAACACGTTCTGGCTCCCCTTATGGTTACTGCCAACTTTATTTCTTGGACGTTGGGGAATAGCTTAGGGTTCCAATAATTCCGCCGGCCAACGCTCGGCACAGGTCAATTGTGCGCTTAAGCGCACTGATCCAACATCTATGGCCGGGGAAGCTTCGATTAAGGGTTCTAGGGCAGTCAAGATCTGGCGTAGGGCGCGGGTACTGGCCCCACTGGCTTCGGCGATCTCATTGTGTAAGACACCTAACCGTTGCCAAGCGGTATAAAGCTGACTCAAAGAACGTTCTACCCTAGTAGCCCACCGCAATAGATCCATGGTTTGGGCCAAAACGCCGATGCGGGCGGCTTCCCTAAGGGCTTCACGGGCGACATCGTCTTCGGCTAAGACTTGCACTCTGGATAGATTGGATAGGGTCCTTCCTATGGCTTGGGCGTCTTGAGCTACTTGGCGGAGCGTAGCTAGATCGGGGGTATGGTTAAGCGCTTCATAAAAAACCTCCCGGTCCGCATCGGGCAGATCCGCGAGGGCTTGGGCGACTTGGGCAACCGGTTTAACCGGCAAGGTGGCATTGGCTACCCGTTCGCGGACCTCTTCGGGCAGAATCGTCTCGTTAGCCAAAAGCCATTGATCTTTAAATTGCTCCACTTGGCGTTGGGTGACGCGCTCACCGCGCCGGGCCTGCTCGGCAACTAAAACCTGGACGGGGCCTTCTGCTTTAGCGGCACTAACAAAGGCGGCTTTACTAAAATGTTTCAGTTCCTCCGCCTGGAGCGGATGCTCATTTAAAAAACGATCCGCACATTCGGCTAATTCGATCAAACGGTAAGCCCGTGAGCGGGTGACCTCTTTGGTGGCTAACCAGCGTTCAAAGGAACCCCCTGTTCCTTCTTGGGATTTATCCCGGACGGAGCGCAACAAGCGCCCGCGCCAAATATCCGTCTGGAGATCAACGCGGTCACAGACCAACCAAGCTTGCTCTAGTTCATGATCAAAATTGGGTGCACTCGGATCCGGTAGGGTAAACTCCAATACCTGTACCGCCAATTGCTCCGCAGTTTGCCGCGCTACCGTCTCTAACATTGCCTTTCCGCCCCGCCAACCGTCTTACAAATATAACCCGCAGGACTAGGCTAAAGCTGTTCACTGGGTGCAGATCCGCACGATGGGATCAAAGGCGATTGGTCCGCTGAACCTGGGTAACTACTTCTTGGCATTGGGCTGCGTCTTGAGCCGTTCCTGGTTGTTCGCCATACCACAGGCGCTCATAAATTTTGATCAGACGGGCGAAGGGCACATGGAGTTGGGGCTGATCAACTAGGTCTTCTAAATATTCAAAATTGGTGCGCGTGGGCTGGTAGCGCACCCGTTTTTCACTATCCAACCACAGGATCAATGCTAGATACCAAGCCCTACTGGAGCCCCGAAAATCACCTTGTTGCGCTAGAGCTTGGGCCTGATCGCGCAATTTTTGCCAATCTAGGACCGGAACTGCTGGCTCGGGCAGGTCTTTTAACGCCGCATTTTTCCGAAAGAGCGGGGCCAACTGAAGGGCCAGTAGGCCAAGGACTAAGATGAGCAAACCAGTTCCCACCACGAGGAGCGCCGTTGCTTGCTCTGGGCTAAGGTCGATCAGGGGAGCCGCAGAGGGATCTTGGGTGCTGCGAAATCGTCCTGAGTCCCGTAATTCCTGCAAAATCCCGTCGATCTTAGGCATAGGTTAGTAGGGTGCTTGGCCCAATTGTTGCACCAGATCGAGCCCTTCTTTGCGAGAACGTAAATCGTAGTACCAAACCATGAGGGTTACCCAAAAGAATGGCTGGATCAAGACGGTGACCACCAGCGAAGTCAGATTA
>JANNOF010000287.1:0-2390 GCA_031398925.1 Gloeobacteraceae cyanobacterium SOY_34_metabat_371
AGTAGCGACCGCAGCAAAGCTTGGTATAGTGAAGACAACATTTTTAAAGTGGTGGGCAGGTCGCAAGCCAGCCTACCTTTTTTTATGGAATATTTCTAGAAGTCCTTCCCACTCTCGTTTATTTCGGTGTCACCCCTTGAGGATCACAGGATAGCGGTTAAATCAGTGTTCAGGGGTAAAGATGGGACGTTTGGGGGTCGTCATGAAGACATTCTCCTAGGGGATCAACTTTAGCCGAGTGTCCACTTTTTCGGGGGAAGGTCACTTAGGGAATATGGGGAAGCAGTATGAATAAATTGATGCATTATCATCATAATGCCGACATGCTAGCATCAAATTAAGGAGACTACTACAACCGTCATTGAATTGCCAAAATAAAACCAGGTAGTACATCCTCTCCTGAAAGGGTAGCTGGGAAATTAACAAGCTCTACCCCTTGATTAGGTCGGTAAATTTCTACCTTTCGTGCTTGGGGATTGATCAACCATCCCAAGCGCAGTCCACTAGCTAAATATTCCTGCATCTTGTCTTGCAGAGGCTTCAATCTATCGCTTTCAGAACGTAGTTCAATCACAAAATCAGGACAAAGTGGCGGAAATTTTTTCTGTTCCTCTGGAGTTAAGGCATTCCAGCGCCCGTTCGCGATCCATGCCGCATCAGGAGAACGGTCGCCCCCGTTAGGTAAGTTAAAGATAGTTGATGAACTAAAAACCTTTCCTAGCTTTGTTTGACGATTCCAGAACACTAAATCAGCAATGTAGTCCGCCTCTTTCTCTCCACTCTCACCACCCACAGGAGCCATAATGATTAACTCTCCTTTTGGGCTGCGTTCCATTACAAGGTCTTGATTCACCATGCATAGTGCATAAAACTGCTCATGGTTTAACCCTTGAGTTAACGGTTCTAAGTTTAAACTGATGGCGGCCAATGTTAGTTCTCCAGCCTATCGTGCAACTCAAGTTTAACAGAACCGCCGGGAAGTCCCGCGCTGTACCCGTAGGGTCAGCGTCGGGAGGATATCAAGGCAAGAACCCGTGGACTGGGCGGTGGGTAGTATAGTGGACCCGGAAAACTGGACAGCTAGCTAAGCGAGTCTCCTGCTCCGTAAACTGGACACCAACAGGAGCATCGAGATGAAACAGACCCGCAAGAAACACAGTCCCGCCTTCAAAGCTAAGGTTGCCCTAGAAGCACTCAAGGGTGAACAAACCATCGCAGAACTGGCCTCTCGCTATGAAGTTCACCCCTCCCAAATCCATGCTTGGAAGAAAACCCTACTCGAAGAAGCCTCTTCCCTTTTCCAAAATGGTCAGCCCGCCGCCCAAGAAAATAATGAGGTTTTGGTTGACACACTCTACCGCCAAATTGGGCAACTGACGGTGGAACGTGATTTTTTAGTACGCAGGTCCGGGCTATGACCCGGACAGAGCGTTTAGCTGTACTCGACCGCCAGACGACCGACTTGCCCCTGACGCGCCAATGTCAGCTTGTGGGACTTAATCGTTCCTCGGTGTATTACCAGCCTGTACCCACTGATACCGCCGACTTGCACTTGATGAAGTTGATGGATAAGCAATACTTGCAGACTCCCTTCTATGGGTCTCGCAAAATGGTGGAATGGCTGGCAACCCAAGGTTATGTGGTCAATCGCAAGCGGGTGCAACGGTTGATGCAGCGGATGGGAATTGAGGCGATTTATCCGCGCCCCAAGACGAGTAAGCCGGTATCAGAACACAAGAAATGGCCTTATTTGCTGCGAGGGGTCGCCATTGAGCGCGTGCATCAAGTCTGGTCTACTGACATTACCTACATCCCGATGCCCAAAGGCTTTTTGTACCTGGTCGCAGTCATTGACTGGCATAGTCGATATGTGTTGTCCTGGCGACTATCCAACACCCTGGAGTCAGGTTTTTGCGTGGACGCGCTGGGGGATGCCTTGGAATTGGGTACGCCTGAGATCTTCAATAGTGACCAAGGCAGCCAATTTACCAGTGAAGCTTTTACAGGAGCACTATTGGCTAAGTCCATACAAATCAGTATGGATGGTCGGGGTCGCTGCCTCGATAACATCTTCATTGAGCGGTTGTGGAGATCTCTTAAATATGAGGAGGTTTACCTGAAGGCCTATGAAGATGGGAAACAGGCCCGTGCGGGAATCAGTAGGTATTTTCGTTTTTACAACGAAGAGCGTCTGCACCAAAGCTTGGAGTATTTGACCCCACGAGCCGTTTATGAGGCGGGTAGCCTCCAAAACTGCCTAGAAATAGTGGGCAACCGTCGTCAAGAGGTAATATAGTGATGGAGTGTTAAGGCTAAAAGCAGACCGTCAATCCCAGCAGAGTCTCGCTTAGCTAAGCCCAATTTTTGTCCGAACCATGGGGTCCACCATA
>JANNOF010000281.1:0-1944 GCA_031398925.1 Gloeobacteraceae cyanobacterium SOY_34_metabat_371
GTAGCGACGCCTATGTGATCAAATTGGCGGGCAATGACCTGGTCTACAGTACCTATCTCGGCGGAACATCAGGTGACTTTGGTAACAAGATCGCCGTAGACCAGACTGGGGCGGCCTATATTGCTGGACAGACTTATTCCCGTGACTATCCCACCACCCCCGGCAGTTTTGATCCCCGTGCGGGTCGGGCTACCTATGATGCTTTTGTTACCAAGCTCGATCCTACGGGCAGTCGGCTTATTTACTCGACTTTTTTAGGCGGTAATGCCGGGCAAGAAGGGGCCAATGGCATCGCCGTTGACCGTACGGGTGCCGTTTATGTAGCAGGATTTACGGGTTCCTCTGATTTTCCCGTCACGCCGGGGGCCTTTGATACCACGTTTGCAACGGGGAATGGCGGTTTTGATGCGTTTGTGGCGAAACTTTCCCCTAATGGATCACGGTTGCTTTGGGGGACTTATTTGGGGGGTACAAACGAAGAGTATGGCTTTGACTTGGCATTAGACCCCCAGGGGAATGTCTATGTAACTGGGCAGACTTTTTCTGCGGAATTCCCGACAACGCCCGATGCGGTAACGCCTATTAAAAATGTCTCCTATGACGGTTTTATCACCAAGTTCACCCCAGATGGGCTTTTAGCCTACAGTACGTTTTACGGAACCGATGACTTTGATACGGCCTTTAGTATCGCCGTAGATAACCAAAACGGAGTCTATATGACCGGATCAACTCCAGGTAATGATCTGCCGATTACTTTGGGGGCCTACGACCGGTTTTATAGCGGCGGTGGGGATGGATTTGTGGTCAAGATCCAGCTTTAGCGGCGTAGTGATCTAAAGCTCACTATTATGCCGAAAGAACCAACCCGTTAGCGCAAGGGCTAGACCATCGGCGGCATCGTCTGGTTGCGGGAGTTTCTCAAAACCCAGTTCTCGCTGGACCGCCGCTTGCATCTCTAGTTTCGTTGCCCTGCCATGTCCGGTGAGGGCTTGCTTTATTTGCGGTGGACTATATTCGATCACCGGGCCACCCCATTGCCCCAAACACAAAAGGATCACGCCCCGAGCTTGGGCCACGATGATCGTATTGGCCATGCGGTAAAAAAACAATTTTTCAATGACCACCTGATCCGGCTGACACTGCGCTAGAAGTGTTTGCACATCCCCATAGAGCATGACTAGACGTTGGGCAAGCGCCTGATGGCTAGGTGTGGTGATCACCCCATAATCTTGAGCATGGATCATTGGCTCAGTAATCACCAGTCCATAGCCTACCCGTGCCAAGCCAGGATCAATACCGAGTATCCGCATTACCGCGCTCGCTCTAAGGACTTGTTAGAATTAGAACACGCGGTCTACGGGTTTAAGCGGTGAGAAATCGCATTATTGCAGCCTTGTTTGCTTTTTTTCTAGGTGGATTTGGTGCCCACAAATTTTATTTAGGTCAGACGGGGTGGGGCATCCTCTATTTAGTTTTTTGCTGGACGTTTATTCCCTCCGTGGCAGGCTTTGTTGAGTTTGTGATCCTACTGACCACCTCAGACCAAGCCTTTGATCGCCGTTTTAATCAAGGTATTTTGCCCAACTATGACCCCCTACAGCAGGCCCAAAGCATCGAAAAATTAAACGATCTACGCATTAAAGGCTTGATCACCGACGAGGAATTTGAGGCCAAGCGCAGACAATTTTTGGAGCGCATGTAGGTGGACCAACAAAGGGCAATTCCCAATTGGTTCTACGTTTCCTTGATTCCTGGCGTGGGGTGGTTATCTCTGTTTATTGCGGGTTATCGCGCTAAAGAACGCTCTTGGATGTTGAGTGCGCTGACCTACGGTCTCCTCAGTTTATTGGGGGGTATTTTTGATCCCTTGGGCTTTCTATTAGCCATCGGTTGGTTTGCCGGGATGCTCCATTTGGGGCTAGTTAAAGACCAATATCTGACCCA
>JANNOF010000063.1:0-1576 GCA_031398925.1 Gloeobacteraceae cyanobacterium SOY_34_metabat_371
CAAAGAAGTCAAGAGCATTCACTTCCTTCCAGTTCTATTTGACCCGAAGATGCTACAAACTTGTTTAGAGCAACGCTGTCCCAAAATCTAAACTAGTTATCTCAGTTATCCAGTAGGGATTAGTTAGTAGTTAATCGTTAATTGTTTTAGATGAATTCAGACGAATCACAAAACCACGAACAAGAGCAGGAACAACCACCAGAGGTTGAGTCTTTTGATGAGCTAGAGCAGCAACCAACGCCTGAAGCGTCTGATAAACAGGAGCAACGTCCCCCCCTTCAATTGGGTAGTCAGCGACCGAGTGATGGGATATCTACAGCAAAAGTGGGTAATGTAGAAGAATCAAGTACCTCATTTGAGGTGAGGTTACCTAGAGATGAGCCGGAAAAAGCATCGGGTGAATCAAAGAATTTAGAGGAACGACCTGTAATCGTCACCATCGGACAACCAACAGATAACAATCAAATTACTACCTTAGCTCAAACCATTGCTGAGCTTGAGCACAAAGAACAGGAGTTAAGAAAAACAATCTCTGTTTTACAAGAAACTCAAAGCCGCCTTCTTGCTGATCAGTTAGCACAAACTCAAGCGGCTGTAGAACGAATGGTACAAGAAGGATTGAGTGATCTCGAGCAACGCAAGCAGGCGCTACAAGTTTCTGTTGAGCAACTAGAACGCCGTCGGGAGCGAATTCGAGCGGAAATGCGAACCAGCTTTGCGGGTGTCTCTCAAGAGTTGGCGATTCGAGTTCAAGGTTTTAAAGATTATTTAGTGGGTAGTTTACAAGACTTAGCCACTACGGCTGAGCAGTTGGAACTCGCCCCAACCAATGAACCACCTAGACAGGTTATAGAAGAATATAGCGAACCAGAAAAAGCTCCCTCACCAAAATTTGCTGAACAGGGGTTTCAGGAGCAAACCCGACAAATTCGTAAAATTCTCGATCAGTACCGAACGTTACCAGATTACTATGGCCCACCGTGGCAACTACGTCGCACATTTGAACCCGTTCATGCCGAACGAGTGTCGAATTGGTTTTTCACTCAAGGAGGGCGTGGGGCAATTAAAACAATGGGTAGCCGCTTACAAAATATTTTGGTTGCCTCGGCGACAATTTCCGTGATGCGGACACTTTATAGCGATCGCTTACGGACTCTGATTATTGCTAATACTCCCGAACGTTTAGGAGAGTGGCGCCGAGGCTTACAAGACTGTTTGGGCATCTCCAGAGCTGATTTTGGGCCAGAACGGGGAATTACCTTATTTGAAGAGCCTCCTGCCTTGGTGCAAAAAGCTGACCGATTGCTGACTCAAAAGCTGTTACCACTGATTATTGTGGATGAGACAGAAGACGAAATTAGCCTATCAATGCTGCAATTTCCCCTGTGGTTAGCGTTTGCTCCCGATCCTCAACAGATGTCTACCTACCAGTATTAAATTTTGGACAAGTCCCTAGTAAATTGGTGATAAGGCAAAAAGCTTCTTGGCTCACTTAGGCTAATCGTTAACCACTAATTGAGGAGAAATGCTAATGGTGCTTGAGTTGATGTTGAGTGGCGCACTTTTACTAACGGCT
>JANNOF010000286.1:0-15835 GCA_031398925.1 Gloeobacteraceae cyanobacterium SOY_34_metabat_371
TACATGGTGTACGTGGCTTTGAATGGCGAGGGCCTGAGCCTCTTGGGCGGATACCAAAGTATGCCAATGGTAGACCCGCCCCACAAGCGTAAAATCGACCCAACCTTTGATCACTAAGCGGTTTAAGACCGTATGGACAGCGGAATTACTCAGCTCCCGGTCAGGATCTTGCAATAAATGCTCTTGTACTTCACGGGTTGTCGATTCCCCTAGATCCCACAGTACCGTGAGCAGTTCCTGCTCCAAGGGGCCAAGGTGTAGCTGTTTCGGGCAATAGGGCGTAGTCATGTTTCAAAAGATAACATACACAGTTTTACACGCTGTAGTTTGACACCCACCAAGCCTCAGAGGCATGGTAAGGGTGCTGCTGTATCTATCTAATGAACCGCAAACTCCTGTTACTCCTGACCACTTTGGGCCTGATCCCGACACTCCGGGCAGAACCGATTATTACCAAGCAAGACCTATTGGCCCAAGCCCCCCCTACCTCCGCCGAACCGCTGCGGAGTGATCTTTTAGACGAGATCACCGTCACTGCTACCCGCCGTGAGGTCCGCCTCCGGGATACGCCGAGCACGATTTATGTGATCCCGGCTAAAGAAATCGAACGGAAGGGCGCTAATTCAGTGGGTGAAGCGATCCGGGGCGTACCAGGCGTTCAGAGCAACATCTTTGGGGCCGGCGCCGATGTGCATAACAACTATTTCGTCCGAGGATTGCCCAACTCTGGCCTAGGGATCTTAGTCGATGGTCGTTTGATCACCAATCTCAATCAAGAACATTTTGATCTAGCCGACTTGCCTGTATTTAACGTAGAACGCATCGAAGTATTGACGGGAAGCGGGGCTACGCTTTATGGATCTAATGCCGTGGGCGGCGTGATCAATGTCATCACTAAACAACCCACTGGGCCGCTTGAAGGCACTACTAAAGTTGAGTTTGGCAGCTATGGTTATAGTAAATATTTGGTGAGCTATCGGGGTAAGATCGAGCGCTTTGGCTTTAACGTAGACTACCAACAATTTGATGCCAGCAATGACTATTACTATGAAATCAAACGCCCCAATGGAGTGTTCAAAGGCACCCGTACCAATGGCTACGCCAGATCTAAAGACTACGATCTAAACTTGAGCTATGACTTTGATGAACGTAATCGTTTGCGCTTCGATAGCTATTATCGAAATGTTACTAAAGGCATTGCGCCCTTTTCGATTATCGATCCCAGTCGTCCACTGATCGATCCCGATACCAATGAAACCCAATTTGAAGTAAGCCGCCTAACCGATACCAGCTATGGGTTAGCCCTGACCTATAATCTGGAAATTGCTGAGGGTTCACAAGTACAAGTGAGTTCAGCGCTGGATAATACCCGCATTACCGAAGCCGCCGCCTATGATCCTGAGGACTTGGGCACATTTACCGATGTATCGGCCTTTAACTTCTCGATCCGTCATGCTTGGCAGATCAACGAAAATAATAATATTACCTACGGATTTGACTACATTCGTGAATTTGGTAAATCCGCTGACAATAATCCCGGCGGAACTTTTAATTTTGATGCGGCTGCGGGTAGACCGGGCCTTTTTGCGCTCTATACCTGGAAGCCTGTCTCCGAAGTCACTTTGGTGGGTGGCATCCGCCAAACCATACCTGATCCCATCACCGCCCGGGGCTTGACCCGCACGATTCCGAGTTCTTTAGATCCTAGTCTGGGCTTGCGTTGGCAAATTACCCCAACAATTGCTTTTCGGACCAATTATCAACAGGTTTACCGTGCACCCAATTTTAATGATCTGTTTGGACGTACGACCCATATTGGTAATCCTTTTTTAGAACCTGAAACCGGTACGGCCTATGACATTGGTTTTGATTGGCAAACCGGTAATACCAGCTTATTGCGGATCACTTATTTTCATTCTGATATCAATAACCTAGTGGATTATCTTTTGGTCCGTAATTCCTGTGCCGCCAATGGCTTAGATCCCAGCTCCCTAGCATGCACTAGTAATCCTGACTTTAATAATGATCCGGCAAGCAATGCGGAGCGTTTTCGGGTTGATTATCCCCTAGTCAGCACCTCGGGGTTTGAAGCAGCCTTTAATTGGCAGATTACTCCTGAATGGAATACCTTTGCCACCCTGACCCTGACGGATTCACGGGTTGTGGGTGCCCCAGACCCGCAACTTATCAATGAGCAATTAGATCAAGTGGGTGCACTTAATAATTCCGATGAAGGACTCTTCGGCGTGGATGTCGCAGAACGTAATCGCCTGATCCAAACCCAGTATCCCCTTGTGCCCTACAGTACCGCCCGCATTGGGGTGACCTATGCCCAGCCCAGTGGTCTAGAAGTCAGTTTGTTTGGCAATCTTTCTGGGCAACGAACCGTGGACGTAAATCATGTCGGCCCGTTTGATACCACCAATCCGGCCCGGTTAGCCCCCGGTACCCTAATTGAGGGCTACGCCACCGTTGATCTGTCGGCCCGGTTCCCTTTGGGAAATAGTCTAATACTTAACACGTACATTGATAATCTGTTAGGCACCTATTACGAGCGTTCCTATGGCAATGCCGCCCCTGGGATCAACTTTCGGGCCGGGTTAGCCTACACGTTCTAATTGCGCCTGTGGGATCCTAGCCAAGGGTGGTCCAAAACACCGCTAGAATAATGACGTAGGGGTGATGGGGTGTAATGCTACAGGGGAATCAAGGGGTTGAACAGCCCTCTATTAGCGCAACTGATCACTGGTCTTTGTGGTTGCCATTAGTTCTTTTACTGGCTTCTTCCTATCGGGCTGTCCAAGATTGTCTTGAGGCGTGGTTTGCCTACGGAACCTACAGTGCGATTTTCACCTACGGAGCCATTGGCGTTCCGGCTTTGATTTATTTAGTCTTCAGCAAAAAAAATAGCCTACAGTCCATGACTCCCAAGCCAGTAGAACGCTGGACCGGATGGGGCGTACTTGCCCTAGCCTTGGGTTGTGCCCTCCTTGGTCCGGTCAAAGATGTGCGTTTTACAGGACTTTTTATCGGGATCATTGCCTATTTAGTCCTCAACTTTGGGTGGAGTGCACCAAAATTACTCTGGCAAGAATTGGGCTTGTTTTGGTTGACGCTCCCCTTCCAGGTGGTCTTTGACCTGACCCACAATACATTTTTTCAAACGATCACAGCCCACGGTGCGGCGTTTATGCTCAACTACACCGGGAGCACCTCCTATTCCGATGGGGTTTTTCTCTACATACTCAATCTCACCCCCACCGGCCCTCAGCCCATTGGGGTCGTTGAAGTGGGGGAAGCCTGTTCGGGCACGGCCATCGGTTTCACCTTGACCTATCTGGGATTTTTGATCCCAGCTTTAGTTTCCATGCCCTTAAAAGACCGGGTTCGTCTGAGTTTAGTAGGCCCTTTTATGGCAATATTTTGCAATACGGCGCGGGTAGCCTACTTACTTTTTTCCAAAACCTATTGGGGCGATGGCGCTTTTATCTTTTGGCATGAGGGCCTAGGAAGGGTCATTTACTCTTTGATCACCATGGGTCTCTATGGCCTTGTAGTATTGATCTTGATTGCCCCTTATCTTGCCGAGCAGCCCCGTCCTACACCGGTTTCTAACCCATGAACACGACTTCAGACAAAGATCTAGAGACAAAAAATCTGGATTTAGCCCTCTTACCCAGAGCTTTTCCAGCGAGTATTTTAGTGGCGGGGCTGATGCTCATCTGTGCCTACACCGCGGATCTGCTTTCCCAATTTCCACCCCGGCTCTACGATCTGCAATGGCAAATTGCTTTTGCTGAAGGAGCGATGAACAGCGCTACGGTACCTGTAATTGGCAGCATTTTTTTATTGTTGGGTTTTTGGTTGGGTGATGCTATCCGGGGCCAAAAAAATAAGGGCATTCAGCGCTTTGTCTACGCCCTAGTCCTGCTTTTTGGCATTGCCTTGTTTTTGTTGGTGCCCCTCTATATCAGCAATGTCACCAAGATTTTTGATGCCCAAATTGCCAAAGTAGAACAACAGCGCGACCAGATCAAACCCGAACCGGGGTCTGAATTAGCAGTGCGGTTTAATTCAGCAATTGATGTGGCCCAGGGGCAATACTGGCGTAGATTACTGCGTATGTCTGCCAATGGTGTTTTTCATGGGGCCGCCCTTTTTGTAATTGCCTTAGCCGGGATCCGCTATGCACGGGATAAGGCCGATGCGGGTTTTGAATGCCCTTCCTGTCGCAGTGGTCGCATTGCTCCGGCCGTAAAAACCCCGATTGAAGCCAGTCTTAGCATTTTGCGGATCCATCCTTTTACCTGCCAAGAGTGTAGCTTTCGCTTTAGGCGGTTTTCCCTGACTGGACGTCCCTATCGGTTTTTCTTCTGATGAAAGCGTGTTTGGTTCTAGCCGATGGCACAACATTTTGGGGTGAAGGGGTAGGGGCACCGGGCACTACCACCGGAGAATTGGTTTTCAATACCGGGATGACAGGGTATCAAGAAGTCCTCACGGATCCTAGTTATTGCGGTCAGATCGTAACGTTCACCTATCCAGAATTGGGCAATACCGGGGTTAATTATGAGGATGTAGAATCCCTTAGACCCTGGGTTGAAGGGGTAGTATGTCGTAATTTCTGCACCGAGCCTTCTAACTGGCGGATGAACGAAACCCTCGCCGAGTACTTTCAAAAGTGGCAACTCGTCGCCATTGCTGGGGTAGATACCCGTGCCTTAACCCGTCACTTGCGTACCCAAGGGTCCATGAATGGGATCATTTCAACTGAAATTTTAGATCCCCAAACCCTATGGGCTCGATTAGCCCTAACCCCATCAATGCAAGGGCTAGACCTGGTACCCAGGGTGACCACACCCAGTAGCTACGAGTGGACCCGACCTACGGCCCAGGAGTGGGAATTTAAAGCACCGACGTTAGATCAGCCACCGCTCAAAGTAGTCGCCCTTGATTTTGGCATCAAGCACAATATCTTGCGGCGGTTGGTGGCCTATGGCTGTCAAGTCTTTGTGCTGCCTGGAACGGCGACTTTAGAAGAAATCTTGGCCCTCCAGCCCGATGGCGTCTTTTTGTCCAATGGTCCCGGTGATCCCGCTGCAGTTCATTACGGGATTGCTACGGTCAAAGCCCTAGTGGCCCGTCGGACTCCGGTATTTGGGATCTGCCTAGGGCATCAGATCTTGAGTTTGGCCCTGGGGGGTCAGACCTATAAACTCAAATTTGGACATCGGGGCCTCAATCAACCCGCTTTACGGGAAATTGCCCAGACCGTAGAGATCACCAGTCAAAATCATGGCTTTGCTGTGGATGACCAATCCTTAGCCCAAGCCGCCGTTGTGATCAGCCATCAGAATCTCAACGATCAAACGGTCGAGGGCTTGCGTCATCTAGAGCTACCGCTTTTTTCAGTGCAGTATCATCCAGAAGCTTCCCCCGGTCCCCACGATGCAGATTATCTGTTTCAAGAGTTTGTAACCCTAATGCAGCAACATCGCGTAAAAGAATGATACATTTCTTAACAATCCCCGTGATATGATTTAACTAGTAATAAAGGTGTACACATGATCTGGTTCTGGGGCGTTATGGGCTTGGGTTTGATTGCAGCGGTAGTCTTCGGTTCCATTGCCTGGTATAACTCTGAAAAGCCTGCGGGCTGGGAATTTGCCGATAACGAAAAGCCAAATTGGGCGGATCAAGACTGGGCTAAGCCCGTAGGTCCCCAAGGCGAACCCCCGAAAGTAGAAGATATCCGAGATTAACCAAGGCAAATGGTAGGATCACCACAGCTTTAGTGGGCTAGATGGATCACCTACCTAGCAGTTACTACCTGCGCCAAAAGATTCGACAGACCCTAGCCCAGCATTTTGAGGGCTACGGCTATCAGGGTATGGAACTACCCTTGTTGGAGCTGGTAGACCTGCATTTGCGCAAAACGGGCCAAGGCGTTCGTCGCTGGCTTTACTTACTTCAAGACCGACAGGGTGCTGAGCTTTGTCTAAGGCCCGAGATCACCGCCTCCGTTGCTAGGGCACTTTTGGATCATGAAGCTCCCCCTTTACCCCTAAGGGTGCATTACCAAGGGGCCGTTTTCCGCCAAGGGCAAACCCCGGCCCAAATGACCCAAGTTGGTGTGGAGCTGATCGGTTTAGCCGGAGATCAGGCGGAAGCCGAATGTATTCATTTGGCCTACACCGGGCTTGAACAACTGGGTATGCAGGGTGTAGACCTAGTGCTCAATACGATGGGTGTCGTCATTGCCATGGCTGAGCAATGGATCATAGACCCCCGCTACCAAGATTTAGTCATTGAAAGCTATGGCAATCTGGGGCAACAACAAGAAGTTGCCACGGTTAAGGACCTGAGAACCCGACTTTTAGATCTAGGGGTTCTAGAAGAACTGCCCGAGCACCAACAGCAATTTGTGCGCCTTCTAAGCCGTTTGGGGACTGAAGAAAGCCAAGTCCTGTTGACAGGAGTGCTTGATCTGCTCCAAGTGCCCGTAGATGGACTGCGCCCCCTTGATGAAGTGGTAGAGCGTTTAGTCACCAAACTCAATCGCACCGCCCACCAAGAAGGCATCCAACGGTTTATTGAGGCGGCGGGGGCGCTAGCGCAAATTCAAGGCCCGATGGCCACTGCCCTAGAGCAGCTAAGGGACTTTCTACAAACCCATGGTTTAGATCCCGCTCCCTATACTAATCTCCAAGCCCTCTACCAAGACTTGATCCAAAGTGGGATCCCCGTAGAAGCGCTGCGTTTAGACCTGGGGTTTGGACGTGCCCTGCATTACTACAGTGGCCTAATCTTTGAATTGCGCCATGAAGGAATTGTCTTAGGGGGTGGCGGGCGCTATGACGGTCTACTGCGTAGCTTAGGGGGCCCTGATTGCCCGACCGTGGGCTTTTCCTATGATTTAGAGCGCCTGGGTAAAACGCTTATGCCCCGTCATGTCCCCCACTGGCAGATTCCTCATTTTACGCAAGTGGCGATCCAAACTACTGTTTATGGCCTAGGGGTGCGCTTAGCCCGACAGTTACGGGGCCACGGGATCAGGACCCAGGTTTTAACGGCCCAAGAGTCCGTGTTCCCAGAGGGAGCCTTGGGCATAGTGGTGACCAAAGATGAAGCCCGAATTCTAGATCTCCTCCGTCCAGTCACCGTCTCGCTAGATGAATTAGTCTCTGAGTTGTTGCGCCGGTTTTCATGAATACCCTACAGATCGCTTTGCCCAGTAAAGGGACGCTCTACGAAGCTACCCTAGCCCTATTAAAGAATTGTGGCCTGTCCGTCAGTAACCCTGTCGAACGTAGCTATGAGGCTGCCATCCGGCATTTGCCCCAAACCACGGTCCTTTACCAACGGCCTACGGAGATCCCCTTAAAAGTTCATCAAGCCGTAGTCGATCTGGGGGTAACGGGCCTAGACCTCGTCGCTGAGTGCGCTCCTCAAACCCCTGATACCCAGGTTTTGATCGAAAATCTGGGCTTTGGACACGCCAAACTCGTGCTGGCGGTGCCCCAAAACTGGATCGATGTTACCCAAGTCCAAGATTTGGTGGATCTCAGCTTACGATGGCGTAAACAGGGACGCCCCCTGCGCATCGCCACAAAATTTAAGCACCTAACCACAGAATTTTTAGAGCGCCAAGGGTTAAATCATTTTTTATTGATCCCCACCGATGGCGCCACGGAAATTGCCCCCAAAATGGGCAATGCTGATCTAATCGCCGATACGGTAACCACGGGCAATACCCTCCGCGCCAATGGGCTCAAACCCATTACCCCCACTATTTTTAGTTCCCAGGCTTGTTTGGTTGCCCATCGTGGGCTCACAGCCGATAAGCACAGCCGGGTTGCGGAGCTAGTAGATCGTTTAGAAAGCTATTTGCGGGCCGGGTCCTACTCCATGATCCAAGCCTTTGCACCCCAGGCTTTAGGGGCAGAGCACGCCACTGTCCTTGCGCCTTTGAGCTTAAATGTTCAAATCCAGGCCCACCATGTGACCTTGGTGGTTACCGAAGCCACGCTTTATCCGGCAATTCAAAAATTGCGCTTTTTGGGCTGTACTCCTATTTCCGTCGTTCCCATCAAGTACTTTTTTGAAGAAAAGATCCCGGCGCTCGACGCGTTACAGGGTTCTTAGGACCGGATCAGTTCATGGCTTACAACTCAAGGGTAAAGAGGCTGGTAACATTTAATAGACTTGCTGTCTCGACGGAGCCCTCCATGGTTCAGGAAATGCCCGCACCTACCAAACTCGAAGTCAATCGCACTGAAGGACTAGAGCTTTATTACGATATGGTGCTTGGTCGGACGTTTGAGGATATGTGCGCCCAGATGTATTACAAAGGGCGGATGTTTGGTTTTGTTCACCTTTATAACGGTCAAGAAGCTGTCTCCACGGGCCTGAGTACGCTCCTGCGGGCGGATGACTATGTATCCAGCACCTATCGGGATCACGTCCACGCCCTCAGTAAAAAGGTCCCCCCCCGCGCTGTGATGGCGGAGCTTTTTGGTAAGGTCACCGGATGTTCTAAGGGCCGGGGTGGCTCGATGCATTTATTTAGCGCCGAGCACAATTTTTTAGGCGGTTATGCCTTTGTCGCCGAAGGGATCCCGGTCGCAACCGGGGCCGCTTTTAGTGCCAAATACCGCGGTACGGATCAGGTATCGGTAAATTTCTTCGGCGATGGTGCAACCAATAACGGGGCCTTTTTTGAAAGTCTTAATATGGCGGCCCTGTGGAATTTACCGGTTATTTATGTCGTTGAAAACAACCTGTGGTCCATTGGCATGGCCCATGCCCGCGCTTCTTCGGTGACGGATATTTACAAAAAAGCGCTGGCCTTTGATATTCCGGGCTATCAAGTGGATGGCATGGATGTTCTAGCGGTGCGTCGGGCCGCCAAAACTGCCATAGAACGGGCCCGTCGGGGTGAAGGGCCGACCTTGTTGGAGTGCAAGACCTATCGGTTTCGGGGCCACTCCTTAGCGGATCCTGACGAACTGCGGGACCCGGCAGAAAAAGAGTTCTGGCGCAAGCAAGACCCGATTCCCAAATTAATTCGCTATTTAATTGAAAACGAGTTGGCGACCCAAGCCGAACTCAAGACCATTGATGACGAAATTCAAGAACGGGTTGAAGATGCGGTCCGTTTTGCTGAAGATTCCCCGGAACCCCCGGTGGATGAGATCTACCGTTTTGTTCACGCCGAAGACGAATAGGAGGAATCATGGCGGTTAAGTTTTATTTTGAAGCCCTGCGGGATGCGATCTACGAAGAAATGGTCCGTGATCCCATGGTCATGGTCATGGGTGAAGATGTGGGCCACTACGGCGGGTCCTACAAAGCAACCAAGGATCTATTTAAAGAATTTGGTGAACTGCGGGTCCTGGATACCCCCATTGCTGAAAATAGCTTTGCTGGCATGGCGGTGGGCGCAGCGATGACGGGTCTAAGACCGATCATTGAAGGTATGAACATGGGCTTTTTGCTCTTGGCCTTTTCACAAATTGCCAACAATGGCGGCATGCTGCGTTATACCAGTGGGGGCCAGTTTACGGTCCCGATGGTTGTGCGCGGTCCTGGGGGCGTGGGCAAGCAGTTGGGCGCTGAACATTCTCAACGCTTAGAAGCCTATTTTTATGGCGTTCCTGGGCTTAAGATCGTGGCTCCGGCGACGCCTACGGACGCCAAGGGACTATTGAAAGCAGCGATCCGGGATGACAATACGGTTCTATTTTTTGAACATGTCCTGCTGTACAACCTCAAGGATGAAATCCCCGATAACGAAGACGTGGTTATTCCTTTAGGTAAAGCCAATAAGCTCCATGAAGGCGACGACATTACGATCTTGACCTACTCCCGCCAGGTTCATCACTGTCTACAGGCACTCAAAACCTTGAAGGCCGAGGGCTACCAACCGGATCTAATTGATCTACGGACCCTGAAACCTTTAGACATGGAGATGATCGGCGAATCCGTACGTAAGACCCATCGCGTACTAATTGTCGAAGAAGATTATAAAACCGGTGGCATTGGGGGCGAGATCGTCGCTTTGATCGATGAGTACTTCTTTGATGAACTCGATGCACCTGTGATGCGGCTTGCCTCAAAAGATATACCGACTCCCTACAATGGCAAAATGGAAGCCGCTACCATTCCTCAACCAGCGGATATCATTCAGGCAGTCAAGTCCTTGGTGGACTAATGCAGCCTACGGTACGCCAGCGCGCCCTCCAACTGTATCAAACCTATTGCGAGGGCCATCGCACGGCGCAACCCACGGGTTTCGTCTACAATCGAGATACCCAGGGATTGCGCCTGCTCTTTAATGCTCCTGTGCTCTTACCCAGTGAAGACTTTATCCCTCTAGCCCAAGTGCTTGACGAACCCAAACCAAAATCCCCACGCCGTCCTTCCTCAGGGTAGTTTTCCCGTGTAGGGCGGCTTAGGGGAAGCATAACTATTTTTTTAACAAGCTAAGCAAATTGGACTATACTGGAAATGATTGTGCATCTGCATAATCCTCGTCCTTACGGTTACTCGGTCTAGAAGCGGTCCTTGCCAATTCTCCGGGTCTGGGACAAAGCTAGCCACTGCTAGCGGTCAAGATACACGCTTTCTTTCGGAGAAGTCATGGCGATCTACGTGGGTAACATCTCGTTCAAGGCTACAGAAGAGGATATTCGGGATGTTTTTTCTGAATATGGTGAAGTTAAGTCCGTAAAACTTCCGGTAGACCGGGAAACGGGCAGAATGCGGGGCTTTGCCTTTGTAGAACTTTCTTCTGAATCTGAAGAACAAGCAGCAATCGAAGCCTTAGACGGTGCCCAGTGGTTGGGCCGCGATCTACGGGTAAATAAAGCCCAACCTAAGCCTACCGGTCGTCGTGATGACGGCGGCGGCGGCGGCGGTGGTGGCGGTGGTCGCTACGGTGGTGGTGGCGGCGGCGGTGAACGGGGCGGCGGTGGCGGAAATCGTCGTTACTAAACTGTTTTTAAGCGTTCAGCAAGCCTTTCTAAAGTTATCCCTGACTCCAGGATCACTGGTTGATTTGGATTATAGGGAGCTTTAATGCGGTCGATCCTCTTGATCTGATAGTCTGGGTCCCAAAGAGACACATACTCATCAGCAGGGGTACCCTGCATAAGAGAACTGGTTTGACCTTTATAAATCAGGAGGAGGTCTTCACGGGTAACTGTGGAGACCTCTATCCATAGCAACTCTTGGGGAAAACGCAGGCTGTATTGGCATAAAAGGGTGTAGGGATCCATTTCTTTGCACTTTGTAATGATTACTCATATTTCTTTACCAGGGTTAGCTTGGTTTGACAAGAGTCCTAAAGTTATGATTCTTTCAGCAATCATTCTTTAACGTTTGCCTTGTTTCCGTTTGGAATCTACCATGACACACCGCACGCCCTACGTTTTGTTCTTGGGGGTTTTGCTGGCCCTGCTGTTTAGCCCCTTGGCAATGGCTGAGCCGATTGGCTACACAGTCCCCTGCTCCGAGAGCCAAGCCTTTAAAGAATTACAAGCCACCCGGTTTAGCGGAATCGATGCCCAAATCGAAGCCGCTAAGCAAATTAATCCCAGCAGCGCGTACATCGAGCAGCTCAATCAATCTAAAGCGCTTTGGGAGCGTCGCTATGCGACCTATGAAAAAAATGCCAACTGTGACAAAGTCTCTGGTTATCCGCACCTCATCACCGATGGGCGCTGGAGCCATGCTGGGGACTTTATTATTCCTAGCTTGCTTTGGATCTATCTGACGGGGGCCTTGGCCTGGGCCGGACGGGATTATCTCCTCAAGACCCAAAATCCGATGGATGAAATCTTGATCGACTTAGGTAAAGCCTTTCCTTCTTTGTTAAATGGTTTGTTATGGCCCGTACAGGCCATCCCACAACTCATCAGTGGGCAGATCCGTGATGAAAAAGTCAAACCCTAGAGGACCAGACCGTGGCTGATGAAAAAAATTCCGCGCCCAATCCCTTGATGATCATTCGTCTGGCTCCTATCGGGGGCCTGATCTTCATTGTTTTGGCTTTAGTCGTGCTGATTTTTGCCAATGTACTTGCTGATTACCCCTTGTTTCATCCCTTGACGCTTTAAGTAGTCCTATTTCCTCTCCCGAGTGGGGATACTCTGTATCCCCACCGAGGCTATGGGTTAGTCCTAGTGCTACTCTGGAAATGAAGCAGACGGACGACCCCATGACGCTTTCTCAGCGCGATCCTGAACCAGAAATTAAAGATTCGGATCTGGATTATGTGGAATTTCCCGATGAAGTAGAAATGTCCTTATTTGGACACTTAGAAGAACTTCGGGGTAGACTTTTTTGGGCTTTGGGTACCGTTGCTGTCTCAGCCATTGGCTGTTTTGTCTTTAAAGACCCCCTATTGCTGTTTATTCAGGAGCCAGCCCTAAATTTAGGGGTTAAGTTTATTCAGATTACCCCTGGGGAAGTATTTTTTGCCTCGATTACCGTGGCGGCCTACTGCGGTTTGCTTTTAGCTTCCCCTGTCGTTTTGTATCAAATAATTCAATTTGTCCTGCCGGGACTTAGCCGTAAAGAACAGCGGTTTGTAACCCCCGTGATCTTTGCTTCCTGTGTATTATTTCTTACGGGGTTGGCCTTTGCCCGTTATGTTTTGATCCCAGCGGCTTTGAGTTTCTTTGTGGGCTATGGAACCGAGATTGCAGAACAAAACTATACGATTGGGGCCTATTTTAATCTGGTTTTTGTGATCATGATCAGTACCGGAGTCATTTTCCAGTTACCCGTATTGCAAGTTGGTTTGGGCTTAACCGGTGTCCTTAGTTCTGCGCGGATGTTACACGTCTGGCGCTATGTCCTGGTGGGAGCGATGGTGGTTTCGGCGGTGGTGACCCCTTCCACCGATCCCATGACCCAAGCCTTACTGGGCGGGGCCGTGTGTATTTTATATTTTACTGGGGCCTTTACCCTTAAGCTTTTGGGTCGCTAAACTGCTATGGCTAAGTTCGTCGGCTTGGTGGGTGATCCGGTAGCCCATTCGCTGTCCCCTGCTATGCACCGGGCAGCGTTCCGAGCTTTGCATTTAGACTGGACCTATTTAGGTTTTGCGGTGAAAGCCGCTGATCTTGCCCCAGCAGTACAGGGGCTTTGGGCCTTGGGGTGTCAAGGATTTAATGTCACGATCCCCCATAAACAGGCTGTGATCCCCTTAATGGCTGAACTTAGCCCTGAGGCAAGCGCGATCCAAGCGGTCAATACCGTGATCCGTACGCCCTTGGGGTGGCGTGGCGAGAATACGGACTTGGCGGGGTTTATGGGCCCCTTAGCCCCTGTGTCTAAAGGAGCTTGTCTGGTGCTAGGCACCGGGGGTGCGGCCCGCAGTGCCCTCGTTGGAGCCCTACACTTGGGTTATCAGCCGGTCTATGTTTTAGGACGCAATCTTCAGGTGCTTCAGGATCTAGCCCATAGGTTTGGCATTGTGGCCCTTGATCAAACCAGTCCTAAGATTTTGGCAACCTGCGCTTTGGTAGTTAATGCAACCCCCCTAGGAATGCAGGGTTATGTATTCGCCGATCAGGCTCCCTTAACGCTGCAAGAGTTAAGCCTCCTGCCTCCTGCGTGCTCGGTGTATGACCTGGTTTATACCCCAGCATTAACGCCTTTGATCCGTATCGCCCAAGACTTGGGCCTCAAGACTTTGGGGGGTTTGGAGATGCTGATGGGGCAAGGGGCAAGGGCTTTGGAGTACTGGACGGGTTTGACGGCCCCGCGGGCGGTGATGCTTCAGGAACTCCACCATCAGCTATTTTCACCAGCCAAAATGGACCCGACTGCTCCAGACGTTGCAGGGCCATAATCTGCCCCACACGCTCCAGATCTACCTCCCGAATAAGCATGATTAATTGGGGATGATCTTGGAGTACGGCGAGCAGTTCGCCTTCGTTGGCGGGATTATGAACCTGACGTTGACTATAAAAGGGTGGCACAAAACTCTTAGGTCCATAAAAAGCTAAGGCTTCAGGGCGGGTCCGGGCTTTTTGGATCAGGGTAATACTATCGCCTTGGGCATAGGTGGCAAAGCGTTGAATATGGCTCAACCAAAAGCTATTCATGGTGAGCACACTCAGCCCCCCCAAGAGGATCAAAGCAGGTCGATAATGCAGCTTGAGCATCAGCCAAATTCCGCCTACCACCGCTAAAATAATCCAAATCCCAGCTAAGGATGTCCACCAAGGCCAAGTCACCGGTAGATGAATATAGGCCATAGCCAAGGGATCCGTAGACAAATACGGATAAAGGACGGAAACGTCTTGTCCAACCCAGACGATCAGCAAAACCACAGCACTGATCAATACCCCAGTAAGGCCCAAAAGACCGAGTTCTAAAGGATGGGCCCGCAACCCTTTTTCAGATAGGTAATTAAGCCGGAGGGCCGCTAGAAAACTACCTGGAACATAAAGTAAAGAAGCATAGTGGGGAAGTTTGGTCTGGACTACTAGGGAAAAAAGCCCCAGGATCAACACAAACCAAACTAGGGCGAGTTTGTGAAACCGTGCCAAATCTCCGGTGGTAGCAACCCGCCCCCCCCCGAAAACAAAGGGAGCAAAGGGGAAGCAACCCGCTAAAAACACCATCAGGTGATAGTAAATAGGCCCAGGATGACCGTCATTGCTCCCAGAGATCCGGCGCTGGTACTGAATAAATGATTCAATAAACCACGGACCGTGGCTCAGGGTTTCAACTACAAACCAACTGGATGCTAGGGCTAAACTACCTACGACAAAGATCACTACCCCGCCTATGGAAGGCCAAGGTTCTCGTTGCCAGAGTTTGTAAATGCCAAAAATACCAAAGACCAGTACCAGAGCTAAGGGGCCTTTGGCCGTAACAGCTAAACCTAGGGCGATAGCCGCGCCCAATCCCCACAGCCATTGCCCCGTGGCCTCACGTAAAAATAGCCCCAACAAAGCATTGATCACAAAAAAATTAAAAACAGGATCAATAATCCCGTACTTGCCATAAAAAACCGGTAGAAGGGCCGTACCCAAAAGACCACACCACAAGAAACCAAAGTTTTGATGGTGGAGCGTTTTACCCACCAAGAACACTAACCCTACGGTGAGGGCCACAAAGACTGAACTAGGGAGGCGTGCTGAGGCTTCACTAACGCCAAAAAAGTGAAATGAAAGCGCCTGGAGCCAAAAATAAAGCGGTGGTTTTTCCCAAAAAGGATTGTAGTTGACATAAACCTGCAAAAAATTGCCCGACTCCAGCATTTCACGGGCCGCTTCGCCATAGATCAGTTCATCCCAATCCAACAAAGGAAAAGCCCCTAGAAAAGGTAAATAACAGGCTAGGGCCGCCAGGAAAATTGCAGTAGCTATATACCAGTCTTTGGGGGTTGGTAGGGCAAGGGAACGGGTTTTCATGCTTTCTACGATACCTCTGAGGGAGGGATCTGCCCAAGGTCCGGGCGCCGTTGTTGCGTACGGATCCGGCGTTGCTTAGCCCGCCATTGGGAAATGGCTTGATGATGACCCGACAGCAGGATCTCTGGTACTTCCCAACCTCGGAAACTACGGGGGCGCGTGTACTGGGGATATTCAAGGAGTCCATCTTCAAAGCTTTCTTCCTGCAAGGAAGCCGTTTTGCCCACGGTCCCCGGCAAAAGACGCACGACGCCATCGATCAAGGCCAAGGCAGGGGTTTCGCCCCCGGTTAGGACAAAATCGCCTAGGGAAATTTCTTGGGTGACCAAATGTTCCCGCACCCGCTCATCTACGCCCTCATAGTGTCCACAGAGGATCACTAGTTGGGCATGGGTCGCTAG
>JANNOF010000085.1:0-1588 GCA_031398925.1 Gloeobacteraceae cyanobacterium SOY_34_metabat_371
CGAGCGCGTTTGAAATTCGGTCGCGTCCCATCGCTGCACGTAGTCCCAGATGCTGCTGAAATGCAGCGCGCTTCTCGGGACTCACTGACAGGCTGTGCAGCAACTCGGCCGTCCGCTCGTCACCGAGCGCGCCGTCGAGAAGCTCCTGGATGTCATCGGTAATCATTGCTCACCTTGCGACCACTTACTGGGCCGAGTTGGGATTCGCGTTTCCGTTGTATTCGTCGAGGCTGCTGCCGAGGCGCTGTCGAAGGATCTCGCGCGCCTTGAAGATTCTGAACTTGACCGTCGCCATCGTTGCACCGAGCGTGTCGGCGATCTCCTGGTAGGAGTGATCCTCGTACTCGCGGAGCACGAGTGCTTCGCGATAAAGCACCGGCAGCCGTGCAATCTCCTCGGCTAAACGCTGGCGAAGTGCGACATCACTTGCTGCGGCATCGAACGAAGCGTACGGCATCGACTCGTCATAGCTCTGATGATCCTTCGCATCGCGCCGCGCATTCAGGCAAAGGTTGCGGGCGATCGTATGAACCCAACCAGGGAAGTTTGTTCCCGTCCGATACTGTTCGCGCCGCGTGTGGATGCGGATGAAGACATCCTGCAGGACGTCTTTGGCCGCATCGCGATCATTCACCATCCGAAGGCAATAGAGAAACAGCTGCACCTTATAGCGGTCGTAGAGCTGCCGGAAGGCAACTACATCACCGTCCTGGACACGGCTCATCAACTCGTCGTCGGTGAGCTCTTTCCAGCGGGACGACCGCGGTATTAACACTTCGTGCAGGGCCACTCGGAATAAGAGGAGATAAGAGGTCCGTCGGACTTTGGCAGCGGCGGCGAACGCGATGGACGAGAAGTGCCCGATCGCCGCAGAATTTGCCGCCTGCCTAACACATCAGGATACGGAAAGGTTAGGCCATCGGCTGCACCACGGGCTTCGCCACGGGCTTCGCCCTGGGGACACGGGCTTCGCCCTGGGGACGCGGGCTTTGCCCGAGGGGACACGGGCTTTGCCCGAGGGGACGCGGGCTTTGCCCGAGGGGACACGGGCTTTGCCCGAGGGGACACGGGCTTTGCAACGGGCTTTGCCCGAGGGGACACGGGCTTCGTCCGAGGGGACACGGGCTTTGGCCGAGGGGACTGAGCGCGATTTCCGGTCAAAAAAAGGCGGATTCCGGCCCTACGACCAGAATCCGCCAAAAACACAAGCTTGTCCCCTCTGTCCCTAAGCGCGAAGCGCGAGTCCCCCCTCCTAGTGCGCGGGCCTTCCGAATACGACGATCGAGAACGCCAGATTGCTTGGCACTGGCGTCGAATTCGGCGCCGCATAGGTCGTGACGAGCACTGTGCGATCGACGGCTGAGGAGCCCGCGGCGGCGAAGTGCCACTGAACCGAAAGTGGCGAGGAAAGGTCGGTTAGTATACTCGGCTGAATGAGCGGCGCGAGCGCGGGGACGGTTCCGCCTTTGGACGTCGTCATCATTACCGCCGCGTTGTCAAGCACAACTTCGTACTGACCGCGGCCGACCTGGGTCACGCTCTCGATTCCGAAGTCGGAGATGATTGTGCCGTCGCTATCGATGAGCCC
>JANNOF010000289.1:0-5923 GCA_031398925.1 Gloeobacteraceae cyanobacterium SOY_34_metabat_371
GATGCGCAGGGCCGGGTAGTGTACACCTGGGCTGACATCGTAAACCGTGCCAACTTGGGCATGGAAGTAATGCACGAGCGCAATGCCCACAACTTCCCCCTCGACTTGGCCTCCGGTGCTGAAGTCAAAGTTGCTGGTTAAAAAAGCTTGAGTAGGGGGCAAACGCCCCCTACTTATTGGATGTTCAACCCTGTTTCTGGAGACTGTTAACAATGACTATCGCAGTTGGAAGACAAGAGGAGCGCCAAGGGTGGTTTGATACCCTGGATGACTGGCTCAAAAAAGACCGCTTTGTATTTATTGGCTGGTCAGGCTTACTGTTTTTCCCTACCGCCTACCTTGCCGTTGGCGGTTGGTTTACCGGGATCACCTTTGTTTCTAGCTGGTATACCCATGGTTTGGCGAGTTCTTTTCTAGAAGGGTGTAACTTTTTTACCGCAGCAGTCAGTTCTCCCGCCGACGCTATGGGCCATTCTTTGCTCTTGCTCTGGGGTCCTGAAGCCCAGGGTGATTTCACCCGTTGGTGCCAATTAGGGGGTCTGTGGACCTTTATTTCCTTCCATGGAGCCTTATCCCTCATTGGTTTTATGTTGCGCCAATTTGAAATTTCTCGTTTGATTGGGATTCGTCCTTACAACGCCATTGCTTTCTCGGCTCCTATTGCGGTGTTTGTGTCGGTATTTTTGCTCTATCCCTTGGGCCAGCACTCTTGGTTCTTTGGACCCAGCTACGGCGTAAACGGGATCTTCCGCTTCCTATTGTTCTTTCAAGGGTTTCACAACTGGACCCTTAACCCCTTCCACATGATGGGTGTAGCCGGTGTTCTTGGTGGTGCCCTACTATGTGCTATTCACGGCGCTACGGTAGAAAACACCTTGTTTAAAGATGGTGAACAAACCAACACCTTTAAAGCTTTTGATCCTGTCCAAGAAGAAGAAACCTACTCAATGTTGTTGGCTAACCGTTTTTGGAGCCAAATCTTTGGGATCGCTTTCTCTAACAAGCGTTGGTTACACTTCTTTATGCTCTTCGTGCCCGTAACCGGTCTGTGGATGTCCTCCATTGGGATCGTTGGGGTGGCTCTGAACTTGCGTGCCTACGAGTTTGTTTCTCAGGAAGTACGTGCTGCTCAGGATCCGGAGTTCGAGACCCTGTACACTGCTAACATTCTGATCAACGAAGGTATCCGCGCTTGGATGGGTCCTGCCGACCAACCCCATGCGGACCTCGTATTCCCTGAGGAGGTATTGCCCCGTGGTAACGCGCTTTGATACAACCTATGACGCCCAGACACTCCAGGGGCGTCAAGAAGACTTTGCTTGGTGGGCGGGTAATGCCCGTCTCATCAACCTCTCTGGTAAACTCTTGGGTGCTCACGTTGCCCACGCTGGATTGATTGTTTTTTGGGCAGGGGCCATGACCCTGTTTGAAATCGGTCACTATGTCCCCGCTAAGCCCATGTACGAGCAAGGTCTGATCCTCTTGCCCCACTTGGCAACCCTTGGCTGGGGTGGGGGTTATATGATCGGTGGTCAAATCACCGACACCTATCCCTACTTTGTCGTTGGGGTGTTGCACCTGATCTCCTCTCTGGTCCTTGGCTTGGGCGGGATCTACCACTCCTTGTGGGGTCCAGATGTTCTGTCGGGCTTTTTTGGCTACGACTGGAAAGACAAGAACAAGATGACCACGATCATTGGTATTCACCTTATTCTTTTGGGATTTGGGGCTTTACTCTTGGTCGTTAAGGCTGCTTGGTTTGGTGGGGTCTACGACCCTTGGGCTAAGGTTATTGACCAATGCGTAACCGGATTTACCTGTGTTGATGGCGTTGGCATTATTCCTCAGTTCGTACCTACCCCAGATAGTGCAACTCAGGTCAACGGTGGAGCAGTTCGGGTTATCAGTAACCCTACTTTGGATCCAACGGTGATCTTTGGGTACTTGGCCAAGTCTCCCTTTGGTGGCGAAGGCTGGCTGGTCTCGGTGGATAACCTAGAGGATATTATCGGTGGTCACATCTACATCGGTTTTATCTGCATCCTGGGTGGGATCTGGCACATTGCTACTAAGCCCTATCGTTGGGCAGAGCGGGCTTTGGTCTGGTCTGGTGAGGCCTATCTCTCTTACTCTTTAGGTGCTTTGTCGCTCATGGGCTTTATTGCCTCGGCCTACGTGTGGTTTAACAACACTGCGTATCCCTCCGAGTTCTATGGTCCTACCAACTCTGAAGCAGCTCAAGGTCAAGATTTCACCTTTATGCAACGTGACTTGCGTCTGGGGGTAGATATTGGGGCTGCCCAAGGTCCTACGGGCTTGGGTAAATACCTGATGCGCTCTCCCTCTGGAACGATCATTTTTGGGGGTGAATCCATGCGCTTTTGGTCTACCAAAAGCCCGCATCTTGAGCCTTTCCGCACCTATGTTGCTGACCCAACGGATCCGAACAAAGTAGTGACCGATGGTACCGGCTACTCCATTGAGAAGCTCTCTACCGAAGCGCAGCCTTGGCAGATCCGCCGCGCGGCTGAATTCATGACCCACGCTCCCATCGGTTCTTTGAACTCAGTGGGTGGCGTTGCGACTGAAATTAACACGATCAACTATGTCAGCCCCCGTACTTGGCTGTCTAGCTCCCATTTTCTCCTTGGCTTCTTCCTTTTGGTGGGCCATTTGTGGCACGCTGGCCGTGCACGCGCGGCCTTTGCGGGCTTTGAGAAAGGGATTGATCGGGAAACAGGTGAAAAACAGTTTATGTAAATTGTCTTGGGTTTGATCCTAATCCCCTGCTACGGCGGGGGATTTTTTTATGCCTTTAACCCACAGGATCCAACAGCTTCTCACCATAGACTTGGGGGCAATGTGCCATCCTAGAAAAAAGGGATGGCACCTATGAAAGCCCTTGATTCCCATTGGCGCTGGCTCCGGCATAAACAGGTTCACATCAAGCTTCAGCTATACCGTTGGCAAAAAAAGCTCCCGCCCCTTGATCGTCGCTACGTGCCGTTGATCTTTTTAGGGGGATTGGTTTTGACGACTACGGGATTTTACCTGTACTTAGCTTGGGGGCTACCGGATGTGCGTCAGATCCAAAAGTTGCAACCCGATGGCAGTCTACGTATGATCGCCCGTGATGGGACCTTAATTTATAGTGAGGGAACTGCTCCCCGCCAAATAGTATCCAAACTCCCTACGATCCTCAAGCAAGCAGCGGTAGCAAGTGAGGACCGCCGTTTTTATAAACATAATGGTACGGATCTATGGGGTATATCACGGGCCTTTGTTTCCAACCTACGCCAGGGAGAACTGGCTGAAGGGGGAAGTACGATTACCCAGCAACTGGCACGGGTACTTTTTCTCAATCAAGATAAGACCATTGGGCGCAAACTCCAGGAGATCTTGCTCGCCTTTAAACTAGAAGGAACCTATACCAAAGATGAGATCCTGACTTTTTATCTAAACTATTGCTATTTCGGGGGTGGAGCCTATGGGGTAGCCGATGCCAGCCGTCTTTATTTCAATAAATCCGTAGGCAAATTGACCCCTGCCGAAGCTGCTTTATTAATCGGCGTCTTACCTGCTCCTAGCGTTTATTCACCGCTTAAAAATCGAGATTTAGCCCGTAAACGCCGCGATATTGTGCTGGAGCGTATGGCTCGTGAGGGCGTAATTAACGCAGCTACCGCTACTACACTTCGTCAACAGACTCCACGGTATCGGTTTCAAAGCACTGATTTTAAGACCCATGCCTATTTTTCTAGCTATGTCACCAGCCTTTTACCGAGTCTGATCGATCCAGAGCGTTTGGCCCAGGGGGGACTCGTTATTGAAACAACCCTAGACCCCAAGGCCCAGGGCCTAGCCCAGCGAACTTTAACGCGGCAGGTCCGTTCTTTTAAGGGGGTTAAACAGGGGGCTTTGGTAAGTTTGGACCCGGCTAATGGTGAAATTCGCGCTTTAGTGGGCGGTGTAAACTATGCCCAGAGTCAATTTAATCGAGCCACCCAAGCTAAGCGTCAACCAGGATCAGCATTTAAGCCTTTTGTTTATTTGACAGGCATTGAGCAGGGTTATCTTCCAGACCGGGTTTATGTGGACCGCCCCTTTTATGTGGGTAACTACACCCCGCAAAATGCCGATGGTGAATATTGGGGCGAGATCTCTTTAGCCGAGGCCCTAGCCCAGTCCCGTAATACGGTTGCTGTACAACTGTTGATGGATTTAGGGACTACCCAGGTGATCGAAACGGCCCGTAGGTTGGGCATTAGTACACCCCTCAGACCCGAACCTTCTTTAGCCCTAGGCGCTTCTGAAGTACACCTATTGGAACTTACCAGTGCCTATGGAGTTCTTGCCAATCAGGGTATCCGGGTGGTGCCCCAGGCCGTACGCAAGATCCGCGACCGTCAGGGCCAAATTCTCTATCAATCACCTACGGCAGGAAAGCAGGTGGTACATCCTGAAACAGCCTGGGCCATGACAGAGCTTTTACGGTATGCCGTTACGGAGGGTACGGGGCAGGCCACGGAGGTTGATTTTCCAGCAGCAGGTAAAACCGGGACGACAGACCGGGGGCGTGACTTAGTTTTTGTGGGCTACACGCCTAAGCTCGTAACTGGGGTCTGGCTAGGCAATGACGATGACGTACCAACCCAGCAATCTAGCCGCCTCGCTGCCCAGGTTTGGGGGGCTTATATGCGTCAGGTTGTAGGGAAGTCTAGTCCAGACTTTGCAGAACCTCCAGGACTACGTCCTGAGATCCGGGCCCTGGTAAGGGCCAGCACAGGGTATGTGACTGAAAGCGAACTGGAGGAGGAATCCATGCCTTGGTATGAAGGGATAGTGCCCTGGGGTGCAGATCCCGATGAAGATCCTGATTAGGTAGCGCTCTATGACATAATCCTGGAGTTGATCCCCGGTGTTTTGATGCGTATACTTTGGCTCATTGGTTTATTGCTTTTAACGGGGTGTACCCCACTCAGTAACTCCTATCCCCATCTTTTGATGGGCAACCCTAGTGGAGCAAGCGGCGGGGATCTAGAAAATCTTTTATTGGATAAACCGCAATACGCCCTATCCTACAGCGCTACTAAGGGCACCGCTAATTGGGTGAGTTGGCGGCTTACTCAGGCTGATCTGGGCCCCGTGGGGCGCTGTGAAGCCGGGTTTTCCCTTGACCCTAGTTTGCCCGCTACTTTAACGGCTATTGAAACCAACGATTACCGTAGATCGGGGTATGACCGGGGGCATTTAATTCCTTCGGGGGACCGCACAGCCAACACCCTAGATAATTGTGCAACTTTTGTAATGACCAACATTGTCCCCCAAACCCCCGAAAATAACCGGGGAACCTGGGCAGACCTAGAAGAATATAGTCGGGATCTGGTTAAACAGGGCAAAGAGCTTTATATCGTTGCTGGCCCCAGTGGGCAACAGAAACGAATTGCCGGACAAATCACAGTTCCGACACAACTCTGGAAAGTGATCCTAGTCTTAGATCAACCAGGAAGTGGGCTACAGGGCATAACCCCTAGCACTCAGGTTATTGCCGTCGTAATCCCCAATCGTAAACGGCTGAACCGCAATTGGCAAAGCTACATCACCAGTGTTGATCGTGTAGAGCAACTAACGGGCTATGATTTCTTTTCAGCAGTTTCGCTCCCGATCCAGTCGGTAATTGAAAGCCGGGAGGCCATGCTGTAGCAGTCTGAGCAGCACCCGGCTGATTAGCACCTATTCGTTAGTCGATCACAGTAACGGTTACACACCCAGAACGGTAACTATGGCAGTGGTGCTATTGACTATGCCTGAGGTGTTCGTAACCTGGACCCAGTAATTGGTAGTGGCTTCTAAAATCGGGGTGGTGAAGCTATCACTATTGGTACCTACCGGGATACTGGTATCCCCCGCATCCCCTTGATAC
>JANNOF010000140.1:0-5556 GCA_031398925.1 Gloeobacteraceae cyanobacterium SOY_34_metabat_371
CCATTAACCATAAAAGTAACTCCTATAAAAAACATTTTTTAACTCTACTCGTTAAGCTGGGGATTGATCACTTCAGTGAAACAAAAAGTTACAAAGCTATCTTTACCCCTCACGCCCCTTGCGGGTACTAAGATCAAGTCACCTAGGTAGAGTAAGAATAAAAGCCTCCTAGGAGACGGTACCCTAGGGTTCCTCCTCAGGGTCAGTGAGCATGTAGCCCCTGACAACCGCCACAACGCAAAGCGCTCTAACGGATCTGGCAACTATTCGTGCAAGAGGTCTATCCTCTCCTGCTGGCTCTGCTCAATTCCCGATCCACGGTGAACCGCATCAGGGTGCGCGTGCTAAGCCCTAAGATAGAAAAGGTAGCAGGGAGGCAGGCGATGCAAAAAATCTGGGTGATCTTTTTGGTAATGGTGGCATGGGCTGGGCCAGGGTTAGCCCAACGGGTGCAATATGACTACAATTCCAGCAATCAAGCGGGCAAAGATTTTTCTAAACAAGATCTAAAGCGCTACCGCTTTAATAAAGCAACCCTCAAGCGCACTAACTTTCAACAGGCCAATCTTTTTGGGGCGATCATGAGTGGTGCAGACATGACTGAGGCTGATTTTCGGGGGGCTAACCTCACCGGAGCCTTGTTAGAGCGGGGTAAATTGACCCGCGCTAAGTTGGACAATGCCAATCTGACCGATGTGATCGCCAATGGGGCTATTTTCAAATCAGTCTCCATTACGGGAGCCGATTTTACCAGGGCCATCATCGATAACATGACCGTTATCGAGCTGTGCAAAACCGCAAGCGGGATCAATCCCATTACCAAGCAGAAGACCCGCGAAACCCTCAACTGTCCTAAAAACTGATGGAGTTGATCCCCCAGGCCCCAGAAGGCTTTCGCTCCGGTTTCATTGGTTTGGTGGGGCGTCCTAATGTGGGTAAATCTACCCTACTCAATGCCCTATTGGGCGAAAAGATCGCTATTACCTCCGCTGTGGCCCAGACCACGCGCCATGCCATTAAAGGGGTGGTAACCCGCCCCACCAGTCAATTGATCTTTGTCGATACCCCCGGTATTCATAAGCCCCGGCATCGCCTAGGGGAGAGTTTGGTGGCCACGGCCCGCGCTGCCATGGGTCAAGTAGATCTGTTGCTTTTTGTCGTCGATGGCGCGGGGGCGGCGGGGGCGGGGGACAAGTTGATTGCGACCCGACTGGTACCCACCGGACTCCCGGTGGCCCTCATACTCAACAAAGCTGATCTGGCCCAGGGTCACGATCACACAGAAAGTTACCAAGCCCTCTGGCCAGAACCTGTGCCGGTATTTAAGGTCTCTGCCCTACGCAACCTAGGACTTGATCGTTTATTGACCGATTTAGAAGCCCTACTCCCCGAAGGGCCCTACTACTTTACCTCTGACAATTTTACCGATCAAACCGAGCGGGGCATTTGCACGGAGCTGATCCGCGAACAGATCTTGAGTTTAACCACCGAAGAAATTCCCCACGCCGTGGCGGTATTAATTGAAAAAATGGAAGAACTCCCCCAGATCACACGGATTCAAGCGGTGATCTACGTGGAGCGGGATTCCCAAAAGGGGATCATCATTGGCAAAGGGGGGCAAATGCTTAAGACCATTAGTACCGAAGCCCGCTTGGCCATGGAAGAACTGCTCCAGAAAAAAGTTTACCTCGAGATTTTTGTCAAAGTTAAAACCCATTGGCGCCAAAATACGCAATTTCTCAAAGAATTAGGGTATTTTTAAAACCTTCAGTGGTGAGTTTAGTAAGCACGATCTGCTTGCGCTCTTCGATCAATGCCCGAAATAGCGCTGTTTGGATCTCAGGACGCCATAGGACAAGCGCATCTTCATCGTCAGGGTAATAGTGTTTGCGGCGACCAATTTGGACAAAAGAATACTTTTTATAGAGATGCAAGGCGGTGCTGTTAGAGGGACGCACTTCTAGGATCAACCAATGGGCTTGGTCTTGATAACAGCGCTGGAGCGCTAGCCACAGGAGCACTTCTCCCAAGCCTTTTTGTCGCCAGGCCGGGGCAACGGCTAGGGTCGTCAAATGGGCTTCTTCGAGGACGCGCCACAGCCCGCTATAGCCCACGACCGCATCTTCTGTGCGTAAGATCCACAGGCGTTGACTATGTTGTTTAATTTCTTCTTCAAAAACCCGACGTTGCCAGTAGCCCCCAAAGCATTCCCGTTCAATTGCGATCACCTCGGTCAGATCGTCTAGGGTCATGGGTTGATAGGCTAAATAAGTCACGCGCGTATCGCTCCTAAAATCTAGCGTCCCGCTACAATCTCGGCTCGTTCAAAGAGGCGCATTGCTCCCCAAGTCAAGGCCATACCCACCGCTAACGTACTTAGGGCGTTGGGTAAGACCGCGCTCCAGCTCAAAACTTCCCCACGAATTAACTGATTGATCAAAATTTGTTGTCCAAAAACTGGGATCAGCATTTGCCATAACTCACCCTTGATGGTGATAAACCCCAAAAAGATCCCCGGCAAAGTCGGGATCAAAATCAACGGGGTGACATAGTTTTGGGCTTCTTTGAAACTACGCGTAAACGTTGCCACTACCATTTGAGAGGCTGAAGCGATCAGGGCCACCGGAACAATTAATAAATACATGGTCAAAAAGTTACCCAGAGTTAGGCTGAGTTCTAATCCTAGACGTTCAATAGGCACCAGCCTCAGTAACAAAGCCAAAGCCACAATGGTTTCTGCGGCACCGACTAGGGTAAACAGCAAGGTCGTCAAAAGTTTACCCGCCACCAGTTGCCAACGGGCTACGGGATTGATCACCAAAGGCTCTAGGGAGCCCCGTTCGCGCTCGCCGGTTGTGGTGTCAATAGCCACATAAAGCCCCCCCAGAAAGACAGAGAAAATAATGAAGTAGGGCATGGTTCCTAAAATAAAGGCTGCCCGTCCTTGGGCCGTTGCCACGTCTTCAGTTTCAATGGTCACAGGATTGATCAGCCCCGGATCTACTCCGCGCGCTAAAAGACGGAGCGCCGTGATCTGTCGCGCGTAGGCACTTAACAAATTTTCGGTGCGGCTGATCTCCGGGCGGGCGGACTGCCGGGCCTTGTCTACCACCAGTTGCACGGTGGCGGGGCGTCCGGCCCTAAATTGTTCAGGATAGTCCGGGGGGATCACCAAAACCACTTCATAGGCCCCAGAGCGCACTACCTCCTTAGGATCACGGGGCGCAGGAAGCGTTTTGATCCCCGCTTGTTGGAGAAATTGCACTAAGCCTGGAGCATAGTTGGCCCCGACAATAGGGATCGCTAGGGGCCGTTCGGTATCTTCCGTTAGCATCTGGACTTGTAAGGTGAGGATAATTGCTAGCAAAACCGGTCCCATTAGGGGTGTTAGCACCGCCGTCAGGAGCGTCCTGCGGTCACGGAGGTTATCAATTAGTTCCTTTTGAAAAACGATCAAGATCCGCTTCATTTTTCAAGGCCCTCCTCAGAACCAATCACCCGCACAAAAGCATCTTCTAGATTCGATTGACCGGTTTGGGCTTTTAGGGCCTCAGGCGTACCCTGGGCCACCACCTGTCCATGGGCAATGATCACAATTTGATCACAGAGAGCCGCCACTTCTTGCATTACGTGACTTGAGAACAACACACATTTACCTTCTTCGCGCAAGCGTCCAATTAGGCCCCGCAGGGCGCGGGTACTCATGACATCCAGGCCATTGGTGGGTTCATCTAATAAAATATTTTGCGGACGATGGACTAAGGCTCTACCTAAGGCTACCTTGAGCCGTTGGCCCTGGGAAAACCCCTCGGTGCGACGGTCTATAAATTCCTGCATATCCAAAAGTTTTACCAAGTTTTCGATCTCATGCTCTAGCGCCAGTCCCGACAGATCATGCAAGCGCCCATAGTAACGAATATTTTCACGGGCCGTAAGACGCGGGTATAGCCCCCGGCTGTCGGGTAAAACCCCCAAACGTGCTTGGACAGCGAGGGTTTGGGTACAGACATCATAGCCATCCACCAGGGCCGTACCGCTATCTGGCTTGAGGACGGTATAGAGAATTCTTAAGGTCGTGGTTTTTCCGGCCCCATTTGGCCCCAACAACCCGGTGATCAGTCCATTGGGGGCCTGAAAGCTTACGCCCGACACTGCTGGAATATTTTTAAAGCGCTTTTGTAGATCTTTGACTTCAAGCATGTACATTCCTGGGCTATGCCTCACTGTAGCCTGATCTCTAGTTCTAGCCTTGGCTCTGATCGCACTTCTAGATCTGGAGCAATTAGCGACGCTAGTTTTTTGACAATTGGGGTAGATCCCCTAAAATTTAGAGTAATCCTAAGGCCCCTATGATCACGGTCGTTGTCAATCAAAAAGGCGGCGTTGGCAAAACCACCTGCACCGCAGCATTGGGGGGTGTTTTGGCGGAGCAATGCCGTTGTTTGGTGATCGATCTTGATCCCCAAGGCAATTTAACCACGGCTTTAGGAGTCCAGATCCAAGACCAGCCCACGATTTATCATGTCTTACTCGAAAAAGTTGCCGCCCGTGAAGCCATCCTTAAAACACCTCAGGCGGATCTTTTGGCGGCGGATATTGCCCTAGCTAAGGCCGAGAGTGAGCTTTTAGGGGTAGTGGGCAACTCGTTTATTCTCAGAGAATGTCTGGAATCTATTCAAAGTGACTATGATCAGATTCTCATTGATTGTCCGCCCAGTTTGGGACTATTGACCCTCAATGGCTTGACCTGTGCCGATTGGGTTTTGATCCCCGTACAGTGCCAATTTTTTGCCCTCAAGGGCGTATCTGCGCTGATGGATACGATCACCAATGTGCAGCGTCGTTTAAACCCACGTTTACAGATCCTGGGGGTTTTGCCGACGATGGCAGACCGGACCATGATGAGTCAGGATGTGTTGACTTCATTGAAGCGCAATCTTCAAGGGATCAAGATTTTTCCGGCAGTCAAACGCTCAACCCGCTTTGCCGAATCTAACCTTGCCGGGGAGCCGATTCACCGCTATGCTACCGAAGCCCCAGAGTTGTCCTATCCCTATCGTCACGTTGCGGAGCACCTATTGGCATGAGTAAGCCCTTTCGCGCCCGGATCAATCCTGATAACGATCCTTTGAACCGCACCGCTGGGGTGATCAATGCCATGGTCAATAAAGCCACGGATCCCGGAAGTACCCTCCAAGAGGAAAAACACCAGGATGAGATCGATAGGTATCAAAAACAGCTCGAAGAATCTTTAGAGGCGCAGATTCAAGCCGAAGATACCTTTAAAAGTCGCTTGGCAGAACTCCAGATCCAACTGGCTCAAGTCCGCCAAGAAGTAGATACCTGGAAAAAACGGGCCACTGAAGCCGAACAGCGTCTTAATGAATATGCGCCCCTAGACCGGGAGCTTTTGGCCGTACAGCAACAACTCGTCCAAATGGGCAAAGCCTACGCCGCCGAACAGGTAGCCCATCAACAGAACCGCGACCGTATTACTAACCTAGAACGCCATATTTTGCAGCTTAAGGGCGCGTTGAATTTAGTGCCCGGTAGCCC
>JANNOF010000123.1:0-4727 GCA_031398925.1 Gloeobacteraceae cyanobacterium SOY_34_metabat_371
CCTAAGGTTTCCCGCAGCCGTTCGACTTCTTGGGCTAAGGCGGGCTGTTCTTGGATTAGGGCTAAAAAAGTTTGCTGTTCCTGGGGGTCTAGATCCCCCAAGACATATCCGGCTAATAGTTCGTCTACGTTCATATGCCCTTCACCTGTTCAAAAAGTAGTCCTTTAAGTTTTAAAAGGGCCTGACGCCCCCGAGTCTTGATCGTACCTAAGGGGGTCTGGAGTCGTTCGGCGATCTCCGACTGACTTAAGCCCTCAAAATAGGCTAATTCTAAAACTTGCCGTTGCGGGTCCGATAGGGTTTCGAGGGCAGCTTTTACTTGGGCTGAACGTTCATCCAAAGAGGCTTGTTCTAAGGGGTTGGGAAAGCTTTGATCGCGCTGCGCCAGTCCGATCCGTTGCAAAAAACGTACGTTAGACCCCCGCGAACGCAAACGGTCTATGGAGCGGGAGCGGGTCATGGTCATCAGAAAGCTACTTAAGGACCCGCGTTGGGGATCATAATTACGCTTTTGCCAGAGGGTTAAAAAGATCTCTTGGGTTAGATCTTCAGCCTCTGGAGCAGCGCCCAGCATCTTAAAAGCCAGTCGGTAGACAAGGGTGCCATAGCGGTCGTAGAGTACCCCCAAGGCACGGGTATCACTGCGCTGAAGCGCTCGATAAAGTTCTAAATCCGTGGGTGTATTGGGGTTCATGGCGCTGATCTAGAATTTTTTTTAAAGCCTCCCAGCACAATCGGTAGCAAGGTGAGTGCACCTAGGGCAAACAATGCCCCCAGAAAACCAATCTGGCTACCCCCCGTAAAGGCTTCTTGACCACTAGCACCCAGCCATACGTAGGCAATAGTTCCAGGGATGATCCCCAAAAATGTCCCTAAAGTATAGTCTTTTAGCGAAACGCTGGTTAAGCCAAATAGGGTATTGATCACATTAAAAGGAAATAGGGGGGTTAGTCGCGTGGATAGCACAAAGTAAAATGCATTTTCCTTGAGTCCCGTATCTAACTGCGCGAGTTTTCCCCCTTCAGCAAATTTAGACTGCGCCCAGTCCCGTGCCAGATAACGGGAGATCCAAAAAGCACCTACGGAGCCAATCGTAGCCCCGACAATCGAATAAATCGATCCGGCGGCAACACCAAATACCGCTCCACTGATCACCGTCAAAATCGTAGCGGGGACCCCAATTGCCGTAAAAACGGTTTTAAGAAAGAAATAAGCTGCCGGTGCCCAAAGACCTAGGGTATCTAGATAAGCACTAAGGGCTTCTTTAGTTAAAAATTCTTTAGCCGGGGTGAACTGATAAAGAGCCAATATCACCGCAAAGGAACCGGCCAAGATGAGCGGTTTGATCCAAGAGGGCACGGATTCACTCCTTACGTTACTCCATATTACGTAGCCCAAGCCCCTATGGATTTGTAGATCTAGCACTAGCGTTTAATTGATGTTTCGCTTGAACTGGATCTATTGGATCATCAACCGTTGATGAAAAGCCCTAGCCCTTAGGATCGCCGTATCAGGATCAGGAGCATGAACAATAAAATGGCCCATTTTACGCCGGGGCGTAATTCCTTTTTTGCCATAGATCACCACATCGACGACCTCAGGAAAGTCCTGACGACTCCCTAGATCGAGTTCGTTGCGCCCCTGAGCTAACCAGACTTCACCCAGCAGATTGATCATCACAAAGGAACCGGGGGCAACGGGTTCAGGCACCCCCAAGGGCAGCCCTAGGAGAATCTGGGCCAGGGCATCATATTGACTAATACTCAAGGCATTACGGGTAAGATGGCCCGTATTATGGGTGCGCGGAGCAAATTCATTGATCAATACATACCAGCCCTCTATCGTGACCCATTCTCCGTTACGGGGTGGCGTGCGGGTCAACATAAACTCTGTGGTCAATAGCCCGATTACTTGGAGTTTACGCGCCGCTCTGAGGGCGAGATCTTTGAGATACTCAGCGACTGTGGCCGAGAGCCGGGCTGGATAAAGGGTCAGATCCAAAATATGATTTTTATGGCAATTTTCAAAGGGGCCAAAGACTACTTCTGCGCCTGATAAAGACCGGGCCACAATACAACTGGCTTCTAGATCTAAATAGATTGCTTCTTCGATCACCCCTGCCCCCGTAAATTCTGGCAGGTCTAGGGCTTGATTGACACGGCTTTGTCCCTTACCGTCATAGCCCCCTTGGGCGGATTTGAGGATCAACGGGTAGCCGATTTCATCTGCCTGCTGTTCCCGTTCCCGGGGGCAAAAATAGGGTTGAAACGGGACATGGGGTAAACCAGCGCTGGCTAAAAACTTCTTTTCACTGATCCGATCCTGGGTTATTTCCAGTACCTGCTGACTGGGGTACACCGGAATAGGGCAGGACGCCAGTACCGCACTGGGGATATTTTCAAATTCGTAGGTCAGCACATCACATTGGGCAAAAAACCTTTGCAAAAGGGCCTGATCTTCCCAACTTCCATTAAAAACCTGGGGGATATGTTGGCAAAGGGGCGCCTCGGGATCGGGATCATAGACCACTAGGCCCGCGCCATAACGTTGGAGGGATTCTGCTAGCAACCAGCCCAGTTGCCCACCGCCCAAAATGCCCACGGTGATTGGTTTGCTCATGGATAACGCCAAAATCAGTACTGCCTAAGCAGTCTTAATGTACACCAGTGACTTAGATCTAGGGCAAATGGGGCAAAGTCCTAAGGGTCACCCCCGTGATCCCCTGACCCAAAATTTCTCCTAAAGCCCCCCAATGCCGTTGGGCTAAAAACCGGGCACGGGCCGCATAGATCGCCCAACGCAATTTAAATTGCGAATGATCCGCTTGGTAGGTGACGACATTATGACCTGCCCGTTGCCAATTTTTTTGATCTTCGGGGGAGAGCTTGCCCTCAGCAACCACGCGATTAAAGAGCTTAGTTCCAGGTAGCGGATAGGTAATCGTAAAGCTCAGATAATCAAGGGGTAAGGTTGCCACAAATTCAATGGTTTGCAGAATATCTGCGGTGGTTTCACCGGGATAACCGACCTGAAAAAAGGCCGCCGGACGGATCCCGACGTTATGGGCGGTTTCAATGGCGGTACGGGCTTGCTCAGGACTAAACCGTTTGCCCATTTGCTTGAGAATTCGGGGACTCCCTGACTCGATGCCAAAAAAGATCCGTTGGCACCCGGCTTCTGCCATCCGCTCAAAAACTTGTTGATTTACATCTACGCGACCCAGACAATCCCATTTAAATTTCAGGCCCCGGTCTTGGATAATTTCACAGATCTTGAGCGCCCGTTGCCAATTGAGCATAAAAATATCATCGGCAAACCAAATATGGGTGTAACCATCTGCCAAGGCGCGTTCGATATCCGCGATCACTTGTTCCAAACTATGTTCGCGGTAGGTATAGCCAAAAATTGGCTGATCACAGTATTCACAGGCATAGGGGCAGCCCCGCGCTGTAAACACCGGAGTCTGGGTAAAACCAAATTTTTGTTGCCAATAGGCTTGATAAAGTTCGTGATCATAGTCTTCACGGCTGGGCATGGGCAAGGTTACCAATACTTCTTTAGCAATTAAGGGCGCTTTATTGTCCCCAACCAGTTTGCCACTGGGATCACGGGTACACAGGCCCTCTAAATGCCGATACTCCTGTCCTGATTTGAGACAGTGTACCAAGTCGGCAAGCATTAGTTCCCCTTCTCCCCGGCCCACCGCATCAAAATCATCCAAAAATACCTTGGGATTTCCCGAAGGCATCGGTCCTCCTGCCAGCAGTAACGCCTTTGGTCCTAGCTGGGGGCGCAGGCTACGGGCTAAAGCTAGGGCATCGTCTTGCAGCGTCACCATGCAGTAGATCCCGACGAGGATCGGCGCTTCTTTGATCGTCTCTTGGATCGCCCATTCAAGGCCCCGAAACGTACAATCGAGCATCCGCACCGTGTGGCCTTGGGCCCGTAAGTAGGCGGCAATATGCCCCAAGCCCAAGGAGGGAAAAAGCCACAATTTGCGCCGGGGAGATTCACGGTTAACAAAGGGATAGATCAGAACAACGTCAGCCACAGGGAAACTCGGTTTTTCCCAGCATACTCAGCAATTGATCATTTGGACCTTTTATAGGTGGTCCTTTTACACCGAGGAAAGCACGGCTGGCCCCAAGGGAGTAGGTGACGCGGGAACGGCCTCTTGCGTGATCACCAAGGCATCTAAAGATCCTTGCTTCAGGCTGGGCGGTAAAAGGATCACGCCCGTAGGCACTTGGGTGAAGTTGACACAGAGAATCTTTTGATCGCCGCTGATGGCCCAAAGATGATAGGCCCCTTTTTTCAGGGTAGGCAGATTACCTATGGCCAATACCGCACGGTTTTGGGTGCGGTCCAAAAGCACACTGGCGGTCGCGGTTGGCGTCGTTCCCATACCCTTGAGGACCACCTGTTGGACTCCGGGCTGGTTGACTAAAGCAACGATTTCCTGGTTGCGCACCAATTCCTGCCGGATCCGGTAATTATCTAACCCCAACACCAGCGCGGCTAAAGCCGCAACAGCCCCGCCGATCATCGTCCAAGACCAGGGAGGATTACGGCGCTTTTGCTGATCAAAATCCCCTTGAAATGCCTTAAAGACCGCCTGCTCGACCCCAGGGGGGGGAGCCACCACATCGGGGGTATAGGCCATGAGGCCCAGGGCCTCCTCCAAGCGCTCAAGCTCTTGGATCAATTCGGGTTGGGCGGTCAAAAGC
>JANNOF010000185.1:0-12389 GCA_031398925.1 Gloeobacteraceae cyanobacterium SOY_34_metabat_371
GCCACCGGAAACCCTGGCTATTTTGGGCGCTTCTTTAGCGGTGATGCTGGCTGGGATCCCCTTTGAAGGGCCAGTGGCCGCCTGTCGGGTGGGCTTAATCGGCGATGAATTTATCATCAATCCCAACTACAAAGAGATCGCTGATGGAGAACTCGATCTAGTTGTTGCGGGTACTGCGCGTGGCGTGATGATGGTTGAAGCAGGCGCAAGTCTATTAGAAGAAGAGGCGATCCTCGAAGGGATCGAGTACGGCATGGAAACCGTGCAACTTTTAGTAGACCTCCAAAAAGCAGTCCTTCAAGACCTAGGGATTGTGCCGCAGCCCTTCGTTGCCCCTGTGCCTAACCAGCCTGTGATCGACTTTATCGCCGCTAAATGTAGTGACCGGGTAGCTGACGTTTTGGGACAACATTTGCCTAAAGCCGAACGCACCCCCCTACTTGAGGCACTTGAAAAAGAAGTCAAAGATCTTTTGACCACACTTCCCGCCGAAGATGCCGTCGCCGTCGCCTTGGCCCAACAGCCCGTCAGTATTGGGGAGCTGTTTAAATCCTTGACCAAAAAGCTGATGCGTAAGCAGATCATCGCCCACAATACGCGCGTGGATGGTCGGGCGCTAGATGGGATCCGGGAAATAAGTTGTGGCGCAGGCTTATTACCCCGTGCCCACGGTTCCGGGCTATTTACGCGGGGTAAAACCCAAGTTCTATCCATTGCCACCTTAGGGACCTCTGGGGATGCTCAGGTACTGGATGACCTCAACCCTAACCACGAAAAGCGTTACTTGCATCACTACAACTTCCCTGGGTACTCTACCGGTGAAGTGAAACCCCTCCGGGGCGCTTCCCGCCGTGAGATTGGACATGGCGCTTTGGCGGAGCGGTCCTTGGTGGCGGTTTTACCGGATAAAAATACGTTTCCCTATGTAATTCGGGTCGTTTCGGAAATTCTCTCCTCCGATGGATCGAGTTCCATGGGTTCGGTGTGCGGTTCAACTTTGGCCCTGATGGATGCTGGGGTGCCGATTACCGAGCCGGTTTCAGGCGTGGCCATGGGCCTTATCAAAGAAGGCGATGAAGTACGGATCCTGACGGATATCCAAGCCCTTGAGGATTTTCTAGGAGATATGGATTTCAAAGTCGCAGGCGGCAAATCTGGGATCACTGCCCTGCAAATGGATATTAAAACCGACGGGATCACCCTAGGGGTGCTTCAGCAGGCCCTTACCCAAGCCAAGGCGGGGAGACTGCATATTCTCGAAAAGATGCTCGGTGTCATTGAGCAACCCCGTGCGGAGATCTCCTTGTATGCCCCGCGCCTGATGACGATCAAGATCCCTGTGGAACTAATCGGCACGGTCATTGGGCCTGGGGGCAAGATGATCAAGGGCATTACCGAAGAAACCGGAGCCAAGGTTGACATTGAAGATGATGGTACCGTCACCGTTTCAGCCCTAGATGGCGAGAAGGCCATGGCCGCCCTACGCATGATTGAGGACCTGACCCGCACCATCGAAGTCGGTGGCGTGTATGTCGGTACAGTTAACCGCGTGATCTCCCATCTAGGGGCCTTTGTCCAGATCCTGCCTGGTAAAGAAGGTATGGTCCATATCTCCCAACTGGCTGACCGTCATGTGCGCAAGGTGGAAGAAGAGGTCAATGTCGGCGATGAGATCTTAGTCAAGGTCAAGCAAGTGGATGGTAAAGGCCGCATTAACCTGACCCGTTTGGGGATCCATCCTGGAGATGCTCAGGCTGCCCGTCGCTAAATCCTGGTGGGGACGCTACCTAGGGCTTTTTGCCCTGGGATTAGTCCTCACGGGCTGTGTTAACTACCGTTTAGGGCTGGTGATCCATTGGAATGGCAGTGGCGAAATTAGCCAACTGATGACCGTGGAGCCAGCCCTTGCTCTTTTTGCCCAAGACCAGCTCCGGGAACTGGAACTCCAAGCCCGCCAAAGGGCAAAACAAGCGGGGGGGATCTTTCGCCGGACCAGTGATGGTAGTCAATTAGAAGTTGTGATTCCTTTTCAACAACCCCAAGAGATCGAAACTAAGCTCGATCTTTTTTTTGAGCCGGATCCAAAAAATAAAGCTGCTGTGCCCCCAACGGGTCCGGTGGCAGAAGCCCTCAAAAGCCCAAAATTGGAAACGCGCAATTTTTGGATTGCTGATTACTATCGTTTAAGCGCCGCCCTAGATCTCACTAAAGTGATGGCAATTCCTTTAGAACCGGGGCGACTCCAGATCAGCGGGGACCGTCTGGTCAATCTAGAACTGGCCATTACCTTACCTTGGCCTGCCCTTTCTTCCAATGCCACCCTCACCCAGGGCAATACCTTGATCTGGAAGATCAGTACCCAACGGATCAATCGTTTGGAAGTGGGCTTCTTATTGCCCAGTCTGCCTGCCCTCGTGGTAGTCGGGATTGCCGCTCTAGGGGGAGTCCTCTGGGTGCTAAGACAGCAAGGCTAGGGCACAATGGACATACAAAGGGGTGAAGTCATGAGTAATGTGGTTCCTTCCACGGCTGGATTAGCGGCGCGCCCGTCCTCTGGCTTTCATTGGGGTGAATTTCGTCAAGAGACGTTAGCCCTAACCCGCCGACTGTTTATTCAACTGAAGCGCCGTCCCACGTCCTTAATGCTGGGGATCCTCCAGCCCTTGATGTTTTTGATCTTATTTGGAGCAGCGTTTCGTAATGCGCCAGGGTCTTTATTTGGCAGTGCCGAAAACTATACCCAATTTTTAGCCGCTGGGGTAATTATTTTTACTGCTTTTGGATCGGCCTTAAATGCTGGGTTACCCATTGTTTTTGACCGCGAATTTGGATTTTTTAACCGCTTACTTGTTGCCCCTTTGGTGTCGCGGCTCTCCATCGTAGTGGCTTCTGCCTTTTATATCGTGCTCCAAAGCCTGATCCAGACAATCGTTGTCCTGGGGGCTAGTTTTTTGTTAGGTGCTCATTTTGCCGGGGGTCCGGTGGGTCTTTTGATCGTGGCCCTAGTGGTCCTGCTATTAGTAGTAGGGTTTACAGCCTTGAGTTTGGCCTTAGCTTTTGTGGTGCCCGGTCATATTGAGATCCTAGGGATCCTACTGGTGATCAATCTACCCTTGCTGTTTGCCAGTACCGCCCTAGCGCCCCTGAATTTCATGCCCCTGTGGCTCCAGTGGATCGCTACTTTAAATCCCTTGACCTGGGCCATTGAGCCGGTGCGCTATTTATTTATCAACCCCGCATGGTCCTGGAATGGCGCCATGATCCTGGCTCCTTGGGGGCCTTTTAGTTTAGAAGGGGCCCTTTTTGCCCTAGTGGGCTTTAATATTTTGGCCTTTCTATTGGTAAGCCGCGTACTGAAACAGGCCCTAGGCTAGACAGACCCTGCGGATCTGGTCTTGAATGGCTTGAGGATACAGCTTTAGTTCAAAACTGTACTTAGCGATCAAAAGGGGGTCTTGCTGGCTAATGGCTTGGCGGAGTTCTGTACCTGATTTGGGGAGTTCTCGTACCACTTCTTGGAGGGTGATCGGGTGAAATAAGGCCGTCAACAGGGCAAAATCACGGGCCTGATAGTCATTGCCATAAAAATAGCACCCAGGCACCTCCCCCATGGCTTGATAGGCATGATCCATCAAATGCAAAAACCAAGCACAACAAAAGCCCGCTTGCGCAATGTCGCCAATGGGTGCAAACACAAGCCGCGCCGTCGGGACTTGATGGGCCGTAAGCAGGCTCAATAGTAAGTCTTTACGCTCTTGCCACGGTAAGGGAGCCGCAGGGACGGCGGTAAGTTGCGCCGAACCCACCAGGATCAAAACGGGGCCAGTGCTAGACCAGGCAAGCATCCTACGGATCAACGTCAAATGGCCTTCGTGGGGGGCACCCAACCGCATTACCGCCAAGGGATAGGTCATTTAAGAATTGTCGAGGTAAAGATCAATGAAGTTTCACCAGATAAAGGGATTCCAGCGTTTTCCAAACAAATGATTAAAGCGATAATCCAGTAGCCGTTATTGATAATCAGCGTTTCTAAGGCTTGGACAATACCTGTGACGATCTGCTCGAATGTCTGCACGGCCTAGATCCTTGCGGAGTTGAATGGGGAGTGTGGGCCGTGCAGGAGTTGAACCCGCCTGATACGAATTATGAGCTCGCTGCCTTAACCGCTCGGCCAACGGCCCAATCCCCTACCCATCCTACCAAAAGAGGTTAGATCCCCAAACCTTGCCAGCGTTGAAATAAATCATGATCGATCTCCAATTGGTCTAAAGCCCGTCCGATCACAAAATCCACCAGTTCTTCGACGGAAGTAGGCCGATGGTACCAAGCGGGAATCGCCGGGACTACACGGACTCCAGCTTCTGCTAAGGCTAAAAGATTTTTGAGGTGGATCACGCTAAAAGGGGTTTCACGGGGCACTACCACGATGCGGCGGCCTTCTTTGAGATGCACATCGGCGGTGCGCTCCAAAAGATCCGAGCTGAGTCCGTGGGCAATCTTAGCCACCGTGGACATGCTACAGGGCAGGATCAATAGCCCTTGGGTCCGATAGGAGCCACTGGCAATAGATGCGCCGATATTGCTAAAGCTATGACAGGTCAACTTCCCGCCCTCAGACCCGGTTAGGGTCCGCCAAAAAGTAGCTTGTTCCTCCAGATCTCGGGGTACGGAGGTCCCCATTTCATCACGCCAGACAATATAGGCCGCCTGTGAGCAGATGAGGTCTACCTGAAAATTCGCTGACAATAAAAACTGTAAAGCGCGTTGGGCATAGATCATGCCGGAGGCCCCGCTAATGCCTAAAACCAAGGGCCGTGCAGTTAGGGTCACATTTTTGGAAGTACACTCTTGTGCTATGGTACAGACAGGGAGGGCTGGTGCGGCCCTTATTTTATGTCTGTTCTTCCAAACCCACAGGTGTTAGATCAACTCTGGCAACTGGCCCAAACCTTGGGTCAGACTTTGGGATTGGAGATCGTTGATATAGCCTATAAGACCCACACCCGTCCTGCGACCCTCAGGGTGGATATCCGTCACCCCGATCACCCCACGGGTCTAGAGGACTGCGCGCAACTCAGTCGTCTTTTGGACACTGAACTGGAGACCAAAGACTGGTTTACAGGCCCCTTTATCCTTGAGGTGTCTAGCCCTGGGATTGACCGTAAGCTCACTACAGAACGCGAGTTCACGGTGTTTCGTGGCTTTGAGGTCCGGGTAACGGGTTATGGCCCGATCCAAGGCCAAAAAGTCTGGGAAGGGCAACTGCTCAAGCGCGATGCCACTACCCTCCAGATCACGCAACAGGGGCGCGTCGTGACCCTAGCGCTTAACCAAATCGCCACAGTCCAACTCGTGGGCTGAGCGTACCTACAACTGAATCACGGGAGTACCCCATGTCGATGTTTCCCTTACTGGGCATCAAAGAACAAATTGCAACCATCAGTAAAAGTCGTAATCTTCCTACCCATGCGGTTACAGAGGCTTTGCAGCAGGCGTTGAAAAAAGGCTATGAACGCTTTCGTAAAACCCATCGGGAAGCCGATGTCACCTTTGATGAAGATTACTTTACTAATTTTGATGTGGAACTTGATCTAGAAGAAGAAGGCTTTCGGGTTCTTTCTAAAAAAACCATTGTTGAAAAAGTCACCAATCTAGACCACGAGATCAGTCTGGAAGAAGTACGCGAAGTTGTTCCTCAGGCTGAAGCTGGAGGGGTGGTCGTAGTTGATGTAACGCCGACAAAAGCCGAGTTTGGACGCATGGCCGCGATGCAAACCAAGCAGGTTTTTAGTCAGCAACTCCGTGATCAACAACGGCGTGTGATCCAAGAAGAATTCCGCGATCTAGAAGGCACCGTCCTCCAAGCACGCACCATCCGCTTTGAGGGCCGTTCGGTGATCATGGGCGTGAGCAGTGGGTTTGGACAAGGGGAAGTGGAAGCCGAACTCCCTGAAAACGAGCAACTGCCCGGCGAACTCTATAGCCGCCCAGGGATCAGTTTCAAGGTCTTTTTGAAGCGGGTTTATGACGGCGCGCGCCGGGGACCGCAATTGATGGTCTCTAGAGCCGATCCGGGTCTGGTGGTCTATCTATTTGCCAATGAAGTTCCTGAGATCGAAGATGAAATCGTACGGATTGTCGCTGTGGCCCGCGAAGCCAATCCGCCAACCCGCAGCCTCACCCCCCGCACCAAGATCGCTGTGGATACATTAGAGCGGGATGTGGACCCGGTTGGGGCCTGTATTGGGGCTAGAGGTGCTCGGATTCAAGCCGTTGTGGCGGAGCTTCGTAACGAAAAGATCGATGTGATCCGTTGGTCTCCAGACCCAGCAACTTATATCGCCAATGCCCTCTCACCGGCCAAAGTGATCAAAGTACTCCTGGTAGACCCCGAAACCCGTCAATCCCACGTCGTCGTCCCCGATGATCAGCTTTCTCTGGCGATTGGCAAAGAAGGCCAAAATGTCCGTCTTGCCGCCCGGTTAACCGGTTGGAAGATCGATATCAAAAAGGTCTCTGAATACCGGGAGTAATTGGGCCACCAAAGAGGGGTATGGTGAACACATTACCCCTCGGAAGCCCCCGGCCATGAGTCAGTTAATCGAACGGCTGTTATGGAGCAGTCGGCTGATGATCATTCCTGCTGTCTTTGCCAGCATTCTTGCGGCGTTGGTCTTGATTTTGATCGGGACCTATAACGTCGGGTTGAGTATCAGTTATTTAATCCCCGTCTTCACGGCCCCTGAATTATTTGATCCCACGGTCAAAAAAGTGATCATTGCCATTATTACGGCAGTGGATATCTATTTGATCGCCACTGTTTTATTGATTTTTGGTATTGGCTTATACGAACTATTTGTAAGTAAATTAGAATTGGCGGAATCCAGCGAATCTTCCTCGCAAATCTTAATTATTAAAAGTCTCGATCAACTCAAAGAAAAGCTTGCCAATGTGATCATTATGGTCCTGATCGTTACTTTTTTTAAAGAGGCGCTCAATCTAAAATTTACCGATGCGGTGAGCCTTCTCTACCTGGGTGCTGGGATCTTTTTAATTGCTCTGTCTGTCCTGCTGATCAGTAAAAAGGGCAAGGCCGACTTGGATGAAAAATCCTGAGCTGGCGATTGAAGTCGTGGGCTTGTGGCGCAGATTTGGAACGTTTAATGCCGTAGTAGACCTTTCCTTGAGCGTACCCAAGGGGTCTTTTTTCGGATTTCTGGGGCCTAACGGCGCAGGCAAATCTACCACTATTAAAATGCTGACGGGGCTTTTGGCCCCGACCCAGGGCACTGTAGAGATTTTGGGCTATGACTTGGCAAAGTCTAGTATTGAGGTCAAGCGGCGCATTGGCGTAGTTTCCGCAGACTTAAATCTATTTGATCGGCTAACGGGACCGGAGTACTTGACCTTAGTAGGACGCTTGCATGGGATCAACCCAGCCGAGGTCAAGCTGCGCCAACGCGAATTATTTACCCTATTAGACCTCCAGGTCCGTCCTGGGGCTTTAACGATTGAATACTCAACGGGTATGAAAAAAAAGCTGGCCTTAGCCGCCGCCTTGATCCACGGTCCTCAGGTTTTATTTTTAGATGAACCCTTTGAAGGGGTTGATGCGATAGCCACCAAAGTTATTAAAGACCTCCTCGCTGGGATCCGGGCCCAGGGGACTACGATCTTTTTGACCTCGCACATTTTAGAAGTGGTCGAACGGCTCTGCACCGATCTGGCCGTACTTCACCAAGGTAAGCTGGTGTACCAAGGCTCTTTGGTAGACCTACGGACCCAATTGCCCGATCAGGCCACCTTAGAAGAATACTTTTTGACCCTGATCGGTGGAGCAACTCCCCGTACTACGGAACTTTCTTGGATGAATGGCTCTAGTACTGCACCAAACTAGTTAGGGGTACAGCCGGATCTAAATAGCGGGTACCTTTTAAGAAAGTCAACTCCACCAAAAAACAATAGCCCACTAAGTGGCCCCCTGCCTGGTGAACCAGTTGCGCCGCCGCGCGGGCGGTCCCCCCCGTGGCAATAACATCATCGACGATCAATACCCGCCCACCGGGTTTGCTACTAAAGCAGTCCCGATGGATCTCCAGTTGATCCGTGCCGTACTCTAGGGCGTATTCCTGCTGGTAAACCGGGCAGGGCAATTTACGGGGCTTACGGATCGGAATAAATCCTGTGTTCAGGTGGAAGGATAGGGGAGCCGCAAAAATAAAGCCCCGTGATTCCATACCAACAATGAAGTCCGGCGCTAAAGCAGCTACCTCTTCACCCATCAAACGGATCGTCGCGGCCCAAGCCCTTGGATCAGCCAAAAGGGGCGTTATATCGCGAAAGACTACCCCTGGTTGCGGATAGTCGGGCACAGCACGGATATAGTCTTTGAGATCCACCCTATTGCTCCTCAAACATCTAGTCGAGTATAGGACAGCCCTTGGTGTCAAAAAGCTCATCCAAGCCTAAGATATTTCGGGCGTTAGGTTTTGCGCTTGGCTTACCAGTTCTTCAACATCAAATTGGCAACTCCCGCAGCCTGTACAGGCGCCACTTTGTCGCACTAGGGCCTCAAAATCTTGGGTTACCTGGGCGACGCGCCGGATCTGGCCCCAGGTCAGGTTGGTGCAATAGCACAAAAGTTCATCAGGATCTGACATGAGCCCTATTCCCTAGTACACTTTTGATCTTAAATCAGGATCTTTGTGAAAAAACTAGTTGTGGTTGCCGCCATTGTTCAAGCAGGACAACTCCTAATCGCCCAACGTCTTCCAGGAGGAGCTTTTGGAGGTCTGTGGGAGCTACCAGGGGGCAAAGTAGAACCGGGAGAAACCCCAACTGTTGCCATCGTCCGCGAGATCCAAGAAGAATTAGGCATTCGGGTTGGGGTGGAAGAACTTTTAGTTCAACTAGAACACCCCTATCCTACGTGGACGGTGATCTTAGCGGTCTACCGGGTGCGGGTACTAGAAGGCACGCCCCAGCCCTTGGCTAGCCAGCAGATCCGGTGGATTGATCCAGTGCACTGGAGGGATTATCCCTTTCCCCCAGCCACAGAAGTTGTGTTAGATCGCATTAGCCCCTTACTTGGTGCATGATGTCCCCACACATTGCCTGATATGCTTAATAAAATACCGCTTGAGGATACGCATGCTTCGCCGCGTGGTGGTAACAGGTTTGGGGGCGATCACCCCTCTGGGCAATACAGTGATGGAATTTTGGCAAGGGTTAGTCGCCGGAAAAAGCGGCGTAGGACCGATCACGCGGTTTGATTCCTCACGCCACGATACCCACTTTGCGGCAGAAGTCAAGGATTTTGATCCCCTAGCGTATATTGACCGCAAAGAAGCGAAGCGGATGGATCGTTTTGCCCAATTTGCCGCCTCCGCCAGTATTCAGGCTTTAGCCGATAGTGGTTTAGAAATTAATGACCTCAACGCGGAGCAAGTCGGGGTCATTATTGGTACCGGGATCGGCGGGATCAAAGTCCTCGAAGACCAGCAGGAAATTTATCTCACCAAAGGGCCAGACCGTTGTTCGCCCTTTATGGTGCCCATGATGATCTCCAATATGGCGGCCGGAATGACGGCGATTTTGACGGGGGCCAAAGGTCCTAATTCCTGCGCCGTTACCGCCTGTGCCGCCGGATCTAATGCCATTGGGGATGCCTATCGTTTTGTGCAACATGGCTATGCCCAAGCCATGCTCTGTGGCGGATCTGAAGCGGCGATTACTCCCCTCTCAGTGGCAGGGTTTGCTTCTGCGCGGGCGCTTTCGACCCGTAATGATGACCCCCTCCACGCCAGTCGGCCCTTTGATCGGGACCGGGATGGATTTGTGATCGGCGAAGGTAGCGGGATCTTGCTGTTAGAAGAACTCAACCATGCCCTGAGTCGGGGTGCCAAGATCTACGGAGAAATCGTTGGCTATGGCGTCACCTGCGATGCCTGGCACATGACCCAACCCACACCCGATGGGGCAGGGGCGGCGCGGGCGATGCGGTTTGCCCTCAAAGACGGGGGCGTAACCCCCGAAGAAGTGAGCTATGTCAACGCCCACGGTACCAGCACCACCGCCAATGACTCGACGGAAACCAAGGCGATCAAAGCCGTCTTTGGGGAACACGCTTATCGTTTGGCGATCAGTTCAACCAAGTCGATGACCGGACATCTGTTGGGTGGCGCGGGCGGAATCGAAGCGGTAATTGCCCTGTTGGCGATTCAAAACAGTTTTGCCCCACCCACAACCAACCTGGAAAATCCAGGCCCAGAGTGCGATCTAGACTATATTCCCCATCAGGGTCGCGCCATGGATTTAGATGTAGTCTTGTCTAATTCCTTTGGCTTTGGCGGGCATAACGTTTCTTTAGTCTTTAGGAAATTTCAGGGCGCATGACCCCGATCAGTAAGCGGGGTGTAACCGAGGTCTTTCCCGGTGGATCCGAGGCGTTAGATCTGCTTTTAAATACGACCAACCGCCCCTTACGGATCAAATTAGGGGTTGATCCGACGCGGCCTGACTTGCATTTGGGTCATACGGTAGTTTTAAATAAGCTGCGGCAATTTCAAGACCTAGGGCACACCGCAGTTTTGATCATTGGCGACTTTACGGCCCTCATTGGCGACCCCACAGGCCGCTCAGAGGCCCGTCCACGCCTGACCCCCGAGGAAGTAGCTTTTAATGCCCAGACGTATTTTGAGCAAGCACGCAAGGTCTTAAATTTTGAGGCTAATTTAGAGACCCATTACAATAGTGCCTGGTTAGCTAAACTAGATCTCAGCCAGATCACCGATCTTTTGGCGACCATGACGCTCCAGCAAATGCTGGCTAAAGAAGGCTTCCGAGAACGGTATGGACAGCAACAGCCCGTTTATCTCCACGAATTTCTCTATCCGTTGATGCAGGGGTATGACTCCGTAGCCATTCGGGCTGATGTGGAGCTAGGGGGCACCGATCAAAAATTTAACCTTGCCGTAGGCCGGGATCTACAACTCCACAAGGGCCAAAAACCGCAACTGTGTCTCTTAACTCCCTTGTTGGTGGGCCTTGATGGGGTCAAAAAAATGTCTAAATCCCAGGGCAATTATGTCGGGATCACCGAACATTTCCAGAGTATGTATGACAAGTTAGAAAAAGTCCCCGATGCCTTGATCGACACCTATTTTCAACTGTTGACTTCAATTGATCCAGCAACATTACCGGAATCCCCCCGGGAGCGGCAAAAATTATTAGCCCTCAGTATAGTGGGGCAATTTTATGACCCGGATTTAGCCCAACAAGCCCAATATAATGCCCTCCAACGAGTCCAAGGCAATACGACAGCGTTGAGCCAAATGCCTGAATTTAGCCTAGATCAACTCCAAACCCTCGTACCTTTTCCTGCCCAACTCGCCCAAATTCTCAAAGCTACGGGGCTCGCCCCCAGTACTTCTGAAGCCCGTAAATTGATCCAAGGGGGCGGAGTGAAACTGCGGGGTGAAAAAATAAGCGATCCTCAGCTCAAGTTTGATCGACCTGAAGACCTCGTGGGGGCTTTACTCGAAGTAGGCAAAAAGAAAAGTCTGCTTTTAGTGGCAGGTACATGATCGGGGCTGAAGATAAAAATCTCTATTAACTAGTTTGATCTAAAGACAATAACTCTGCCGTACTCCAGATCCCAATCAAGATCAGTAGAGGGATCACAATCACTAACACATCAAAGAGTAGGGGGGTACCTAACCATTGCGGGGCAACCAAAAGCATCCCTACGGAACCTAAGGCTAACAGACAAGCAAAAAGGGTACTCATAATTTGGCAATTTTGGCGGCGCTGACCCATGACGGTTTCCTTGCTCAGACTCCTTAAGCATAGGAAAATAGAATATGGACCCAAAGTGGGAAGCTCGCAGATTGTTCTACGCTTGAGCGCACTATGAATATTATCAGTTGGAATGTTAACTCCATTGGGGCACGCCTACCCATCGTCACTGCATGGCTAGATCAGCATCAACCTGATGTGCTGTGTTTGCAAGAAACTAAATCCCCAGATGAAAAATTTCCTTGGGCTGAATTTCAGGTCCTAGGCTACCAGGCGATCCACCTTGGGCAAAAAAGCTATAACGGCGTGGGGATCTTGAGTCGCCATCCGATGACAGAAATTCACCGGGGCTTACCCTTTGACCAGACCTCCGGGCAATGTCGTCTGATCAGCGCTTTGATCCAGGGGATCCGCGTGATCAATGTCTATGTCCCCAACGGGGGGACCGTGGGATCAGAAAAATTTAGCTACAAACTAGGCTGGCTCGCGGATCTGGCCCATTGGCTCCAAACCCACCATGATCCAAGGCAACCCTTACTTATTTGTGGAGACTTTAATATTGCTCCCGAAGCCAAGGATGTTTTTGATGTGGC
>JANNOF010000208.1:0-2966 GCA_031398925.1 Gloeobacteraceae cyanobacterium SOY_34_metabat_371
CAATGACAATACCTGGCATATTTGCCCACCTGACGACCAGGAAGGGGAGAACCCTGATAATCCAGAAGTTGTTCCGATCGAGGCAGTGGTCATTCAACCCACTGAAGCATGTTGCTGCCCCAGCGATCCGGTTTCTGATGCTGAGTTGAAGGAGCGAGCCATTCTACTGCACTACCTGGATACTCTGGTGCAATGGGGTGATGCTCTGATGCGAAAAAATACCCCGGAGACGTTTCAGCAAGCCCGCCTAATTTTTGATACAGCCGCGAAAATTTTGGGGGCAACCCCTATTACCGTCCTACTAGACGATAATATCCAGGTCTTCCCGGTGATTCGCTTTCAAGCAGCATGTGCGCCCATTAATCCACGACTCATTTGTCTTTATACCAGCGTTAGCGATCGCCTGTCCTTGATCCACACCTGCCTGAATGCGAAGCGACTCAAGAACGGTCGCCCAAATCTCGATATGCCCTATTTTGGTAATAGCGAGCTTCGAGATTGTTGGAAAACCACCCATGAAATTTGTGCGGACGAAAGCGACTGGTGCCTACCCCAAAGCCCTTACCGTTTCATGGTCTTACTGCAAAAAGCGCTAGAAATGGCGGGTGATGTGCGTGCCTTTGGTGGCGCTTTGCTGGCTGCTTATGAAAAAGGCGATGCTGAATACCTGTCTACTATGCGGACGATGCACGAGCGGCAGTTGTCGAACTTAGCACTGGAAGTTCGACAGGCTCAATGGCGAGAGGCAGACTGGCAAGTGCAGGCTTTGCGGAAAACCAAGGAAATCGCCCAGACAAACCTGCAATATTACAAAAATCTGATTGCTGTTGGGCTGATTAGTGGAGAATCACAGTATGAACCACTAACGATTAGCTCAACCACAACTCGTACTGCGGGTAACGTTGCCGTAGCGATAGGGCAGACGTTAAATCTCATTCCTAGTCCTTTTGTAGGGTTTCCTTCAAACTTTGTCGAATTGCCAGTAGGCCAAAAATTAAGCAATATTGTGTCAGCATCTGGCACTATAGCGAATACAGTTGCAGACATCCTAAATACGACTGCATCATTAGGACTCACAAAAGATGGTTGGGAACGGCGTGAACAAGAATGGAAACATCAAGTGGACGTACACACCATCGAAATTGAGCAAATTGAACGGCAAATTCTTGCTGCTGAGCGTCGTCGTGACATCGCACTGCGTGAACTCAATAATCACCAGCAGCAAATTGAAAATGCGGCTGAAGTGCACGACTTCCTGCGCGACAAGTTCACCAACCACGCTCTCTACCTGTGGATGCAACAGGAAACCGCCGCGATGCACTATCAAATGTATGAATTGGCACTGCATTGTGCCCGACAGGCTCAACGTGCTTTTAACTTTGAGCGCGGCCATACTGCCAGACAGTTCATTCCAGCAGAAATTTGGGACAACCTCCATGAAGGACTTCTGTCGGGTGAACGGCTGCAATTAGCCCTTCGTCACATGGAAAAGGCCTACTACGATGAAAATGTGCGTGAGTATGAGCTCACCAAGCACATTTCTTTGCGCCTACATTTCCCAATGGCTTTTCTGCAACTGCGAACCACTGGTTACTGTGAGGTTGATATCCCTGAATGGATGTTCGATCTCGACTATCCAGGTCATTACATGCGGCGCATCAAGAACGTAACGATGACGATTCCGTGTGTCGTTGGTCCATACACCGGAGTACACTGCCGTTTGACCCTATTGAGCAGCAAAACCCGTGTCGATCCAAGACTGATCGATCTACCCCATATCTGCTGTCACGACGATCGCTGGAAAAACGGCTATCAAGCCATGCCCGACGATTCTCGGATCGTGTCGATGTATGGGGCAACTGAGGCGATCGCTACCTCCAGCGGACAGAATGACTCTGGCATGTTTGAACTGAATTTCCGCGATGAGCGTTACTTACCCTTTGAGTTCTCTGGTGCAGTAGGCCGCTGGCGGATAGAACTTCCATTAGAAAACAACCAGTTCAACATGGAGACCCTAAGTGATTTAGTTCTGCACTTGAACATCATGGCTCGCGACGGTGGAGAAAATCTTCGCAAAGCGGCTAACGCCTGTGCCCAACAAAATCTACCAGGCGAAGGTGTGCGTTTCTTCGATGTAAAGCGTGAATTTCCGGATGCTTGGCATTCATTGGTTGGTACCACGACTAATCCCTCAAGCGCCAACCAATTAGGGATTCGGTTGAACCGGGATATGTTCCCATATTTAACCAGCAATAAAAAGATTGGTATAAACCGACTGGAAATCCTTTTTGAAGCGCCAGGAGCAGATCCCAGCGCCCACCATATTGTCGAGTTTCTGGTTGGACAGCGTATTGGTCAAATCAAGAAGGAAAAATGCGACTGTGATGTGCGGAGCATTGTCTGTGTAGCAAATGCTCAATGGCCAGGGCTTTTTCATGGTGTATTGGAAATTGACTTCGAAGCACTCAGCAAGTCCGGATATCAAGATTTAGGGGTGTTTAGATTCCCAGAGGCTGTTGGCGAAATCACAGACACTTATTTGTTCTGTGGGTACAAAATGCTGTAAAAACCAGATTCTATCTAAAGAGATCGCGGAATCGCTTTGGAAATTGCGTTGGATCTGGTGTTGCAAGGTCGGATTCTTCTTCCGAAAACTGGAGAACGGGTGGCGATTGCCTACACACCTTCCACCACAGATAAAGCATCTTCAATTACGGTTCGGGGGAGAGTGATGGTCAGTCCTAGCAGTTTCAACGTGTCATTGGTCTGTGATAGTCACGCCATAACAGAATCCTCATTCGCTTTGATTAAGTCCCACGGTTGTCCTACAGAGCCGCCACCGCCACCTAATAATCAAATCAAAGATTGGCTATGTAACCTGCTCCTACAAACGTATTAACTAAAATGAGAACACAAACCAGTGATAATAACCTGCATATAGCCTCTTAGCGATTGGCATTCTCCAG
>JANNOF010000257.1:0-26831 GCA_031398925.1 Gloeobacteraceae cyanobacterium SOY_34_metabat_371
CTATTGGTCTCTTATCTTCCGAGCGAGGAAGAATGGATCTCAAGATGTGCAGCGATGTTGGAAGCGGGGTTTCTTGAAGTAAAGTCATTGAATCCATACTGGGAAATTAACGGGCGAACGTTTGAAGATCCAGATGGATACCGTGTCGTCCTCCAGAACGCAACCTGGGTGAATCGGTGGGAAGATTAATCGTACATTAACTGGTCTTTAATACCCAATAAATGGCAAAGATCGCACATTATTTGATCTTTAATGCACGATTAACCTCATAAAATGTCCTTTAAATAGTATTGATCGTGTATTATTTGGCCTTTAATGGACATTTTAGCTAAAATAATGTACATTGCCTTGTGAATTTGGAGCATTTCCCGTGAGAAAACTCAATTCCAACGTCTACTTAACCGTATTTCAACGCTTAGAACGCATGGCGGATGGCATTGCGCGTCATTTTACCGAGCCACAATTTCCTGCAACCCTCGCTGAACCCGTGCGTCGTCAGATCCAAACCGATCTCAATCAAGCACGGGACGCCTACGAGCAAAAACAACGTGACGCTGACTTGGCCTACGATCAATATGCTGCCGTTTTAACCCAAGCTAAGACCCAATTAGCCAAGGATGACAGTACGCTAAGGGGCTTTTATGGCAAAGATAACCCCGTGATCGCTGATTTTGGGACGACGGTCATCAATAATAAAGGCGGACGCAAGGCGCGTACCCCAGAAGATTGATCGCTACCCCTAAATATTTGCTACAACCCGCTTTGTCCGGAGGGAGCGGTATATTCAGATCTGCTTGAGCATATTGATCCCTGTTGCTAGGCTTCCTACAGCGTAAGATCAACCGCAGTCCATTGTTTGGAGCGGGCGACTGGTGTTTAACGATTAAACTATGATCAAGAAAAACCAATCGTGATGTTGATTACGACTGGTTGTGAAGTTGATCCTTACAGATCCGTTGGGTACACCTCTGCTGGAGCGTGCGCTGGGATCTAATTACTGGTTAGAAGACTGCACTTCGGAATAATAGCAATTACACTAGTCTGTGTAATCAGAGGAGTATCAAAGCCATGCAACTGACCGCTGTACTTACTTCCGCTGAAGAGGGTGGATTTGTAGCAATGAACCCAGAAACTGGTACCACCACTCAAGGGGAAACTATCTACGAAGCAATGGAGCGCTTGAAAGAAGCTACCGCACTCTATCTTGAGGAGTTTCCTTTACCAACTGTAGGTTACTCCTTCGTTACTATGTTTACCTTGCCCGAGCCTCTACATGCCTAGGTTACCCCGTATATCGAGAACCGAGGTAATTCGTGTGCTCCACGCCTTGGCTTCGAGAAGGTACGTCAAAGCGGCAGTCATGTTGTGATGCGTCGCGGAAGCAATGGTTGTGTTGTGCCCCTTCACCCTGAACTTAAAGTCGGTACCTTGGCAGGTCTGTTACGACAAGCAGAAATTTCATCTGAAGAGTTCATGGAGAATCTATAAAATCAACCTAGCGTAATTTTGAGAATTAACCGTTGACACCCTCGCATCTCTATTGATAAACTCTGCACAACACAGAAAAAACAACAAGTCTGTGCCCTGTATATCTCTGTTTGGCGTCAGCTATGCTTTTTATTTTTACAGATCTGTTGGGTATGCCTTTGCTGAAAGTATGCGCTGCGATCTAATTACGGGCTAGGCATGATGAAAATAGCGATTGTCAGAAAGATTATTGGCTATACGGCTACGTGGCTATTCTTCACATTGATCTGCGGTTTTTTTGGCCTGTGGTGGCCCATCAGAAATATCGATAAGCCCTGGGCAGGAGACGGTATTGGCATGATTTTTTATGGCGGCATCGGTCTAGTAGTAGGCGCAGTTGTTGGTCTCTTCGCCATACTTGTACACTTGAGTATTGAACAAGTCTAACCAGTCGCTCCACCTGATCCCTCCCCGGATGGGCGTTGCAGGTAATCTTGATCATCAGGCAAACTCTGTTAGTTAGGCTAGAGGTGGGATGATTGACAAAAGGCACACAGTCAACTACCTTGTAGTTCATGAGCTTCTATTGGAGCAATAAAAAAAATGAATTTCTGAAGAAGGAGAGAGGTATTTCCTTCGAAAGGGTCGTCATTGCGATGGAAGAGGGACATTTGCTTGATGTGCTTGAGCATCCAAATAAGAGCAAATATCAAGGTCAGAAGATCATTATCGTCGATATAGATGGATATGCTGTCTGTGTTCCATTCATCGAAGAAGACAACGGTGACTTCTTCTTGAAGACTCTATTTCCTAGTAGAAAGTATACAAAACAATACAATCTGGAGGGACGAAATGAATAATAGCCAAGAAACCGATCTAATCAACTCACTTGAAGGCGATGAGTGGAATTCCATCCCTGACTTACCATCAATGAAAGAAAGGCTCTTGAGAGCAGCAACTGAGACCGCGCTTAAGGATCATAGAATTAATATCAGGATTTCTAAGAGAGATGTAGAAGCCCTAAAGACCAAGGCCCTAGAAGAAGGAATTCCGTATCAGACACTTGTTACAAGCATCCTTCATAAATATGTAACTGGAAAACTTATTGACAAGAATGAAGACTTCCCTAACCAGTCGCTGCATCTGACATCGCCCCAAAAGAGCGTTGCAGGTGATCTTGATCGTTAGCTCTCACAGAACAGGAATGTAGATCATTTTTGGGAGCCGTCACGCAATAGATCCGCGTTTACGGGCTTCTTTGCGCGAAACTTGTACACCCCCCATACCCGCTTTGATCATTTGTTGTTCCAGTAGGGCAAAAAACTGGGTCCGGTCCGCCCCTCTGACCACCGCTTGGTTATGGGCCTCAGCTAGCGCTACAGGGTACCCTTGGCCCTTTTGAACTTGGCTTAGACAGCAGCCTAGAACGCGATCTAAAAGCTCCTGATCCTGGGCAACCCATTCGGGCATTTCAATACGAGCGATCTCAGTGCCCACATGGAGATAGCAGAAATAAACCCACTGCGGTCCATAGAGCGTGAGTACCGCCGATAGGCTCCGCCATAGGGCACTGCGCTCCCCTGGTTGTAAGAGGCTTTCCCAGAGCCTACTATCGGTCAACGGGGTCAAACCCTGACCACAGGGCGTAGCCCTAGGCTTAAGGTTAGGACAATGGGCGTCACAATTAGTTTCTTCAAAGGGACACGCCAAAAGCCGTAGGCTATTGATCCCCTCATGGGCACGGGAAGCACTGATATAACCCGCCAAGGGCACACGGGCTGCTTGCATCCGCCCCCAGGCCGCCAAGAGGGGATCTAACACTTCGGGAATATACAGTTGGGGTACTTGTTCTAAATGCCAGTAGATCAACGATCCATCGACTAAAGCAACCGTAGGGAGTTCCGTTGGCCCTTGGGCAAGGTCGGCAAGGACTTCGATTTCGGCACGGGTCCGTTGGATGCCCAGCCATTCTTCAATCCCTAACCCTAGGTGGGCTGGCCCATAGAGATCATCTTCTTTATAAAAAATTTCCGGGAGGCTATCCAGTTTGGCCCGTTGCCCCGTGCCATAGTTCAATACCACCCTACCGACATTGATCAAGTAACAGTAGGCAATCTCGTGATGACTGGGTTTGATCTGCGAGCCATCGGTGGCAATTACTTTATGTTGTGCCGGGATCACCGGGACGGGACGGCCCCAAGGCTGGAGGTCTTCGACGGGTTGGGCTAGGGCAAAACTCGCTCCAGGACGGCGGCTAGCTAACTGATGGCTGCGGTCTTCTTGATGCTGGGCAAATTCCTGCAAAAGCGCTATGGCCCGGATCCGCCGTTGCTCAGTGGCTTTTTGCTCACTTTGAAGCTGATCACTCACGCCTTTCATCTGGCGGTTGAGCTTGAGAAAATCTAACATTTAGAAATCCTTGGGTTGCAGCTATTATGCCTCAAGCCACGGGGATACCGGAGGCGGTACAGTAGCAATAGTGCGAGAACCTACGGATGCAGCAGCGATACTTGACCCTTCTTCTGGTGGTGGTGTTAACTGCCGGGGCAATTTATACCCTGATCACGCGGCCCATTCCCAAAGGATTGGATCTGGTGGGCGGGGCACAATTGACGCTAGAAGCCCAGCCTACCGAAGAAGTCAAGGTGATCGACAGTGAAGTACTGCAGGGGGTCAAGACGGTTTTAGAACAGCGCATTAATGCTCTGGGTACTAAAGAACCGTTAATTCAGATCAAGGGCCAAAACCAAATCGTAGTCCAGCTCCCCGAAGTCCAAGACCCAGAGCGCGCCATACGGATCCTGGGCGATACGGCCCAATTAGAATTTCGCAAACAAATTCCCGATGATGGTTTAGGGATCAGTGGAGCCGGGGGCAACTGGGAAAAAACCGCCCTCACCGGGAAAGAACTCAAAGATGCCCGTGCCCAGCCTACCCAGGATAATCGTTGGGAAGCTGCCCTAGAATTTACCCCCAAGGGGGGCGAACTCTTTGCCAAGATCACGGGTGAACTTGGGGGTACGGGCCGTCAGTTAGGGATCTTTTTGGATAATAAAATGATCAGCGCTCCCACCGTTGGCCCAGAGTTTGCAGGGATTGGGATCACCGGGGGTCGCGCCGTGATTACGGGGGGCTTTACCGCCGAAGAAGTGGCTGATCTGGCGATCAAACTCAAGGCCGGGGCTTTACCTGTACCCATCAAAGTGATTGAAAACCGCACCGTCGGGGCGAGCTTGGGTCAAGACAGTATCCAAAGCTCGCTCTATGCTGGGGCCGCTGGGATCGGGGCAGTTTTTATTTTCATGCTGGTGTATTACCGCCTACCAGGGTTTGTTGCGGATTTAGCCTTGGCGGTTTATACCCTCCTCAACCTAGCCCTGTATGCCCTGATCGGCGTGACCTTGACCCTACCGGGGATCGCAGGTTTGATCTTGTCCATTGGGATTGCCGTAGACGCTAACGTGCTGATTGCGGAGCGGACGCGCGAGGAACTCAATAATGGCAAAAAGCTCTTTTCTGCCGTAGAAGCTGGGTTCCAACGGGCATTTTCAAGCATTATTGATAGCAATATCACCACCTTGATCGCCTGTGCCGTGCTGTTTTGGCTGGGTAGTGGTTTAGTGCGGGGCTTCGCCCTGACCTTGGCGGTGGGCGTAGCCATCAGCCTTTTTACCGCAGTAACCTGTTCACGGGTTTTTCTACAGGTACTGTTAAATATTCCCGCACTACGTACCCCTTGGATGTTTGGAGCAAAGTCCATAGCCAAAACTCCCTAGCTGTCCTCAAGTGACAGGAAAAAATAATGGAAATCTTTATAAAATCTGTTATGAGGGTTACTTTTGTTCAGATAATAGAGCGGTAAGAATAGCTACAACCAAACACGGGGCCAACAGGGATCATGGCGGTAGTGGCAGGAAAAAAAATCAAGATCCTGGTGATTGACGATAGTTTTATGGTGCGCCGCTCCTTGGTGGAGCAGCTTTCCGGGAATCGCTTTGAAGTTTTTGAAGCCAAAGACGGCCCCTCAGGGCTAACCCAGGCGGTAGAAGTCAACCCTGATGTGATCCTTTTGGACTACGTCATGCCTGGGATGAATGGTTTTGAGGTCTACCAAGCCTTGCGCCAGCAGTCTCAGTTTGCCAATACGCCCGTTATTGTCATCTCCAGTAGCCGGGATGAGGTCATCAAGAAATTTGGGCAACCCTTCGTGGGTTTTGACTTTTTGCCCAAGCAATTTACGCGACAACAGCTTGAGGAACGTATTGATGCCCTGATCCCCCATATCGACGATGGGGGGAAATCTGTATCTGGGGAAGACACGATCCTTCCCCGCTTGGATCAAATCGAAAACCGCATGATGCAGGATATGGGCGGTTTACAACAACGGCTCGAGCAAGTCCTCAATCGGACTTCGTCCCCAGACCGGATGCCCGAACTGATCGAGCGGCTAACCCATTTAGAAAACCGCCTGGGTAGTCTTTCCCAGGGTTCCCCTGACCGGACCTCCGAGGTCTTGGACCGGATCGGTAGTTTAGAGAACCGACTGAGTTACAGTCCCCCAGACCGCACCGGTGAAGTTCTAGAACGCTTGAGTGGGTTAGAGCAACGTCTAGGGTACACGCCCCCTGACCGCACCCAAGAAGTTTTAGACCGCCTGGGCAGCCTAGAACAGCGGCTGGGTTATGACCGGACCCAAGAGATCCTGGAACGATTAAATACGGGCGCAACCGACCGTACGGGTGAAGTGCTTGAGCGCTTAGGTTCCCTTGAAAACCGGATCGGCTATCCAACCCCTGACCGGACGGATGAAGTGCTTTCGCGCTTGGGTTCCCTAGAGCAACGCATCGGCTATGGCTCGACTGACCGGACCGATGAGGTGCTCTCGCGCTTGGGATCTCTAGAGCAACGCATTGGTTATGGATCAACTGACCGCACCAATGAAGTCCTAGACCGGATCAACAGCATGGAACAGCGGCTCCAACTGCCTGATCGCACCGAAGAAGTGCTGTCGCGCCTCGGTCAAATGGGGCAAGTAGAAAAGCCCAATCTAGACCCCGTGGTCAATCGTCTCAACGCTATCGAAACCAAACTGGGTAGCGTCCTCGAAAAAACAGGCGGTCAAGGCTTAAGTGAAGGCTCACGGGGGGGCGGTACAAACGTTGTGCCCATTGCCCTAGGGGTGATCAATATCATCTTGCTGGTGTTCCTGTTGGTACGGGGCTAAAAAGCGCCAAAGGATCGCCGAGGACAAGATCTTGCCAGCCGAGAAAGCGGGTGGAGCTATAGTAGGCCGTTGCCAAATTAGCTCCCCCTAAATAGGCTTCTAACAAAACGGAAGGGGAACCCACGCCCACGAGATAGGGTTCATTCACATAGCCCCGTGCCCCGGTGCAGCCGTCCGCTCGGGCCACCAAGTCGGCGATCAAAGACTGCCCTCCTTGCACCGGTAAAAAGGTGCGGGCACTGGTGGAAACCGCCGTATCGACAATGGCTCCGGGGCGAAAGCCTAAGGCACGGTAACGGTTGCCATCAAAATACTCGTCATTGCTCCCCCAAGAGACGTAGCCCACTAGGTCTTGATCGCTAATAAAGGCTCCTGGTTCAGCAAAACGCACCATCAGTTGGGGGGCGACGCTTGCCACCCGTGCTCCCGCCCTGTGCAGATCATCGTTGTAATCACCATTAGTAACCGCGCCGAGCACGAGATCACACCGGGGCATTGTCCCTTGACAACGCCCCGGATCAAACACATCTCTGGGCTGGGGACGCCCCCCCTTGGCATCCCGGCGCGCTGGGTCTAAAAGTACCCTTCCTCCCGGTTTTCGCGGCGCTAAAGCGCGGTCTACCAGCCCTTTGGCGTTACCCTCGGTGTAGCCATCTAGACGGGTAACCAGATAGCCCCCCGTGCGCCCATGATCAAAAAGACTAGTTTGCCGCCAGTAAAGATTGGGGGTGACGATGCCCAAAAGCCGCTTGCCATCGCGCAGTTCAAGAATTGATCCCCGGTAGTCTAACTGGGCTAGGGTGCTGTCCACCGACTGATTTTGAAGATATTTTTGCCCTGATCCAAGGGTATAGGTTACGCCCCGGACCCGGACGGGGATGCCCTTGGTCAAGACGATATAGCGGACGTGATCGGTGAGCTTTTTAGCCTTGAGCCAAGCCCGTAGGGGCTGTGCTAAGCGCTCCTGGTAAAGGGCGTAGGAAATAGATTCATGCTCACGGCGCAGACTACTGTCCGGTAGGTCTACCGTAAAAACATGATCCTTGGGGATCTGGCGCTTTGCGCGGTAGTATTCCGCCACCCGTAGGGAAACCGGGCTTTGGCGATTGGCGACAATGACCACCCGCTGTTGTTCTTTTGCTACCAAGGGCCAGGGAAGCAGGATCAAAAGAGTCAATAGTAGCCAACGAGACAGCACGAAGACTCGCAGTAAAGGCTAATTCTACGTTACAATTTGAAAGGATTGATCATAAGCTGGAGGCCATCGTGGCACGCAAGGTTCCTTTAGAGCGCGTCCGTAACATCGGGATCGCAGCTCACATCGATGCAGGCAAGACCACTACTACCGAGCGGATCCTTTTTTATTCCGGGACCGTACACAAGATCGGAGAGGTGCACGATGGAACCGCTGTTACCGACTGGATGGCCCAGGAGCGGGAGCGCGGCATCACTATTACCGCCGCTGCCATCAGCAGCAAGTGGACCAAGCGGGACCCTCAAAATCCTTCTCAAGCTTTGCCCGGTGCCGAAGAGCACAACATTAACATCATTGATACCCCTGGTCACGTAGATTTCACCATCGAAGTTGAGCGGTCCATGCGCGTACTCGATGGTCTGGTCGCCCTATTTTGTTCTGTGGGTGGGGTTCAGCCCCAATCCGAGACGGTTTGGCGGCAAGCTAACCGTTACAAAGTCCCACGGCTTGCCTTTGTTAATAAGATGGATCGTTCTGGGGCCAACTTCTACAAAGTGTACGAGCAACTGCGTACCCGCTTGCGGGCCAATGCGGTGCCGATTCAGCTTCCCATTGGCGCTGAAGAAACTTTTAAGGGCGTTGTTGATCTGGTCAGCCAGCGCGCCTACGTCTACATGGATGAGATCGGCAAGGATATCCGTAACGTTGAGATCCCCGAAGATATGCTCGAACTGGTCAAAGAGTACCGGGACAAGCTTATTGATGCAGTAGCCGAGAGCGACGATGACCTCCTAGAAAAGTACCTGAGCGGCGAAGAACTGACCGAAGAAGAGATCAAGCGCGGTCTGCGTAAAGGGACGATTTCGGGCAAGATCATGCCCTTGTTGTGTGGCTCGGCCTTTAAAAATAAAGGCGTGCAGATCCTGTTAGATGCCGTGCTTGAATACCTCCCTTCCCCCATTGACGTTCCCCCCACCAAGGGTACGTTGCTGGATGGTACGGAGACCGAACGCCTCACCACCGATGAAGCACCTTTCTCGGCTTTGGCCTTCAAGATCATGGCGGATAAATTTGGGGATCTGACTTTTATACGGGTCTACTCTGGGGTGCTATCTAAAGGTACCTATGCCCTCAATTCCTCGAAGGGGCGCAAGGAGCGGATCTCGCGGCTGGTGATCCTCAAGGCCGATGACCGTCAGGAAGTAGACGAGCTGCGCGCGGGAGATCTGGGGGCCGTTTTGGGTCTCAAAGATACCATCACCGGTGATACCCTGTGCGATGAAGATCATCCTGTGATCCTAGAGACCCTGTTCATTCCTGAGCCGGTGATCTCCGTCGCCATCGAACCCAAGACCAAAGCTGACATTGACAAGCTCTCTAAGGCGATGCAATCCCTTTCTAAAGAAGACCCCACCTTCCGGGTATTCAACGACCCTGAAACCAACCAGACGATCATTTCTGGCATGGGTGAGTTGCACCTAGAGATCTTGGTTGACCGGATGATGCGCGAATTTGGCGTGGAAGCCAACGTCGGTAATCCGCAGGTGGCCTACCGTGAAACCATCCGTAAACAGGTCCGGGTCGAAGGTAAATTCATCCGTCAGTCCGGTGGTAAAGGTCAGTACGGTCACGTGGTCTTGGTCATTGAACCCGCCGAAGTCGGTACTGGCTTTGAATTCATTAACAAGGTCGTGGGCGGCACGGTCCCCAAGGAATACATTGGCCCCTGCGAACAAGGAGTCAAAGAAGCCTGTGAGGGTGGTGTAATCGCAGGCTACCCCGTGATCGATCTAAAGGCAACCATTGTCGATGGCTCCTACCACGACGTTGACTCCTCCGAAATGGCCTTTAAGATCGCTGGCTCCATGGCCCTCAAAGAAGGGGTCCAAAAAGCCCAACCCGTGATCCTAGAGCCGATGATGAAAGTCGAAGTCGAAGTCCCTGAAGACTACCTAGGGGATGTGATTGGTGACCTTAACTCGCGCCGTGGTCAGATCGAAGGAATGAATTCCGACGGTGGGATCTCTAAAGTTCTTTCGCGCGTGCCCTTGTCTGAGATGTTTGGCTATGCCACCGACATCCGTTCTAAGACGCAGGGCCGGGGTCAGTTCACGATGGAGTTCAGTAGTTACGACGAAGTTCCACGGAACATTGCCGAACAGATCATTGCCAAAAATAAGGGCGGTCGCTAGGTCTAGCGGTTTGCGGCTTTACTCCCCCTGCCCCCGCAGGGGGATTTTCTTTGCCTAGTACAATGGAGTTAATCTTGGGGCCACATTCGATGCGCGTTCTTTCCGGTCAGCAGATCCGCGAGGCTTTTTTAGAATTCTATCTAGCTAAGGGTCATCGACTGTTGCCCAGTGCCTCGTTGATCCCTGAAGATCCTACGGTGTTGTTGACTATTGCCGGAATGTTGCCCTTTAAGCCCATCTTTTTAGGACAACAGCAACCCCCAGCCCTGCGGGTGACGACTTCGCAAAAATGCGTCCGCACCAATGACATTGAAAATGTTGGGCGTACCGCCCGTCACCATACCTTTTTTGAGATGCTCGGCAATTTTAGCTTTGGTGATTATTTCAAAAAAGAAGCCATTATCTGGGCCTGGGAACTGACCACCCAAGTTTTTCACATCCCCCCGGAACGGGTGGTGGTCAGTGTTTTTCGAGAAGATGACGAAGCCTACGCCCTATGGCGGGATCTCATTGGCGTAACTCCGGCGCGGATCCAACGCTTAGATGAAAAAGATAATTTTTGGGTATCTGGGCCGACGGGTCCCTGTGGACCCTGTTCAGAACTGTACTATGACTTTCATCCCGAACTCGGCGACCAAGGGATCGATCTAGAGGACGATAGCCGATTTATCGAATTTTATAATCTTGTGTTTATGCAGTACAACCGCGACCTGCAGGGAACATTGACCCCGCTTCAAAATCAGAATATTGATACGGGGCTAGGCTTAGAGCGGATGGCCCAGATCTTGCAAGGGGTACCCAACAACTATGAAACGGACTTGGTATTTCCGATCATAGAGACCTGTGCCCAGTTGGCGGATTTAGATTATCACCAAAGTTCGGACGAGCAAAAACGGTACTTCAAAGTCCTAGGGGATCATCTTCGGGCCGTGGTGCATTTGATCGCCGATGGGATCACCCCCTCCAATACCGGCCGGGGCTATGTGCTGCGCCGTTTGATCCGCCGCGCCGTGCGCTATGGCAGACTCTTAGGGATTACAGGGGTATTTACGGCCGAAGTGGCCCAAACGGTGATCACTTTATATCAAACCGCCTACCCCACTGTCCTCGAAAAACAAGCTTGGATCCAGCAAGTCCTACGGATCGAAGAGGATCAGTTTCGCCGGACTTTAGAAAATGGCGAGCGTTTGTTAACGCAAATTTTGGCCGCCAAGCCCGTACAAATTTCAGGGGCTGATGCCTTTAGGCTCTATGACACCTATGGCTTTCCCGTAGAATTAACCGCCGAAATCGCTGAAGAGCAGGGGATCGGCGTGGACGAAGCCGGATTTACCGCCCTTTTAGCGGAGCAAAAACAACGTTCCAAAGAAGCCCACCAAGCCCTTGATCTCACGCTCCCAGTGGAATTAGAGGGTGCTCGGACCACCTTTACGGGCTACCACCAAACAGAAGCGGTCGGGACCGTGGTGGGCCTTTTAGGGGGCGCTAATGGGCAGGATGCTCACTTTGTCACTGTCGCCCAAACCGGAGATAACGTTCAGATCATTTTAGATCAGTCTCCTTTTTATGCCGAGTCTGGGGGCCAACTGGGGGACCGGGGCCTGCTCACCAGTGAACATGCCCGTATTGTCATTAAGGATGTTCAAAAAAAAGCCGATATTTTCTTTCATGAAGGCTATGTCGAAACCGGATCAGTCCAAGTGGCGGATACCCTTGTGGCCCAAATTGATCTAGTGCAGCGTCGCCGCGTCCAAGCCCACCACACCGCCACCCATTTACTTAATGCCGCCCTCAAATTGGTAGTAGACCCTAATATTGCTCAAGCCGGGTCTTTAGTGGCATTTGATCGCCTGCGTTTTGACTTTAATTGCCCCCGTGCTTTGACCGAAAAAGAGATCAATGCTCTTGAGGATCTGGTCAATGATTGGATCGCCCAAAGTACCCCCCTAGAAACCCAAGTCCTGCCCATTGCCGAGGCTAAAGCCCAAGGAGCCGTGGCAACTTTTGGGGAAAAATACGGGGCTGAAGTGCGGGTTGTTGATGTACCCGGAGCCTCTAAAGAGCTTTGTGGCGGGACCCATGTCACCAATACTAGCGAAATCGGTCTGTTTAAGATCATCAGTGAAACCGGGACCGCGGCTGGCATTCGGCGCATTGAAGCGGTTGCGGGCGGGGCTGTTTTAGATTATCTCAACCTCCGGGACCGCATCACCCGACAACTCAGTACTGATTTTAAAGTCACTGTCGAAGAACTCCCCGAACGGGTCAACAAACTGCAAAGTGACCTACGCCAACTTCAAAAAGAATTGGATCACACTAAAGCTGATCTTGCCCTAGCGCAGGCTTTAGCCCTGGCGGATCAGGCGATTCTCCAGGATGCTTATCACCTGTTGAGCCAAGCCCTCCCGCCTACGGATCCAGAGTCCCTCAAACAAGCTGCTGAAAAACTCCTCCATAAACTGGGTGAGGGCGCTGTAGTGCTAGGCACTACGACCCCAGAGGGCAAAGTGACCCTGATCGTGGCCTACAGTCCAGCCCTGGTCAAACAGGGCCATAAAGCTGGGGATCTGATTAAAGCGCTAGCCTCCGTAGGCGCCAAGGGCGGGGGCAGGCCCCAATTAGCCCAAGCAGGGGGGATCCCAGCGGAACAGTTAGCTACAGCGCTAGCCTTGGCTTTGGAATACCTCAAAAAAGCCCTTTCTTGATCCAATTCCCTTAGGCTAGTCTTTATAGACTTCTAGGGAAATTGAACACGCCTTTGATTGCACCCCGCCCCACTAACTTTGAAATGGAGGAACGTATGGATTTCATCAAAAAAACTGTGCCACTGGTGACCTTGTCTTTAGCTTTACTGAGCGGATGTGTGGTTTCCGGCTCTGGAACCGTTGAGCAACGCCTGCAAGAACCTAGGGCTGTGCCAACGATTAACACGAACACGGGATCACGTTCAAATAATGGCTATATCCTCGATACGGAATATACCCCTGATAATAAGTGGATGCTGTGGCATGAAGCTAAATTGGATAATAAGTCCATTTTATGGAATATTAAAATGGCCTATGTGGGCGATGATGCCTTAATTGATGGCAACTGTAATTTTAAAATTCTACTTGAGGATGGCACGGCGGCGGTTTGTGAACAGGGTGAATATAATCTCGGACCGATCACGAATACTTATAATGCCGCCAAAAGGCGGGGAAGTATATTAAAAGCCTTGCAACATCAAGGCGAGTTCGGTATGAATAAAAATACTTTAATGCTAACTTTTGGTCGTGAGGGCAAAGGGCTTTCCGTGGCTTATTATGATTCCGCAGCGTTAACCTGGAACGTTAAGCGGGTCATAACCACAGGAAGCAATGAATGTAAATCAGCATGCTATTTTATCTGGCCTTCTGAAAATGCCGAAAACAAGAAAGAAACCTATAGCTATTTGAATACTGTAAATGGAAAAGTCGAGTGGGTTTTATCGGTCGATGGTACAAAAAAACAATTGACCCAAACTCCAAGAAATTCAGCGTATAACCTCCAAACAGCGCCAGCATTCCCGCGTTATCTAAAAGGAAAAGATCAACTATTAATAGTTGCCGATTGGGGCCGGGTAGAAACAAGGCTTTATGATCCTGCGGGCAATTATAAAGTACTTCCCCTGCGGGCAGTGGAAACCCTACCCGTTGTCACAACCAATGAGGTTTTGTATCTGGTGGCGAGCTGTGATGATGGTCGCCCTCAATCTGAGGATCTCACCTGTTATACGTTGTTTCAAATTGTCAATGGCACCAGACAGGTTGTGCAGCGCTATGACATGAAAAAATTAGATCCGCAATATCCCTATGTTTTTACGGCGGAAGTGTTTACACGCAATGGAAAAAACTATGTGGCATTTTTAACCCAGAAACGCGCCACAACAGCAATGGTGGAAGCCAATAACCCATCCCATGTGTGGATCGCTGAGCTTAGCAGTACGGGTAAAGCCTGGATGATCAATAACCAAAAAGCTCCCGATGGGTCCTATTTTATGGATCCAGAAGTGGCCTGTGATGGAGCCTGTGTTGTTATCCCATCCTTCGCCGGTAATATTTGGAAGCTTGCCACAGGGTTGTAACAGCTACACCCATCTAAAACATTATTTACTCCCCCACTAAATTCGTTAATGGGGGCACGCGCGGTAATCGGTTAAGCCTTTGGTTCAGCTTTCTTAGCAGTATCGTCTTTTTTCGAGCAGCAACAGGACATCCCAGCGGTTTTGGTGGTGTCGGACTTCATTTCATCTCCATCTTTTTTCATTTCCATTCCAGGCATTGCCTGGGCAACTTCCTGGGCTTGGACTCCTTGAGGCAACATTACTGCTGTAGCTGCAATCAGTAGGGAAACGGCAAAACTTCTCATTCAGGATCTCCTTAAGACCACTTGCTCCTTTGATTTTAAGGTCTACAGTCGAATATAGAGTCAAGCGAAGACCATTCAATTTTTACTCGGTTTTTCTATAAAGCAAGTTTATGTCCGTAGGAGTTTTGGCCTGATTTAGCAGACGCGCAGGGTATAGTTGGAGAACGTTACACAGCCTTCTTGATTGGAGTAATAGGCATGATCACCACTTCCCTTTGGCAAGCCGAGTGCGCCGCCATCATTGAACAAGCGCATCTCCTAAAGCACCCTTTTTATCAACTTTGGACGGCTGGAGCACTGCCCCTAGAAGCGCTACAGGTCTATGCGCGGCAGTATTTCCATCAAGTCTTAGCCTTTCCCCGGTTTTTAAGCGCGGTCCACGCCCATTGCCCAGACCTCAATCAACGTCAGCAGATCTTGGCTAACTTGGTTGAAGAAGAACTCGGTGCGGAGCACCATCCTGAACTATGGCTTAGGTTTGCAGAGGGCCTCGGTATCAGCCGTGAAGAAGTTTTGACCAGCGTGCCCAACGCCCATACCCAAGCTGCCATTGATACCCAGATCCAGTTAAGCAATGATCTTCCCTACGGCGCGGCGCTAGGGGTTGTTTGGGCCTACGAAACCCAAGTCCCTGCGGTGGCTACCGAAAAGATCAGTGGTCTAAAAACCCATTACGGCATCCATGATGCCCGTACTCTTAAGTTCTTCCGAGTGCACGGCGAAGCAGATGCCCTGCATAGCCAAACCGAAGCCCAGATCATGGATAGCTGGTGTGATACCCCTGCCAAAGCCGCCCAGGTACAGGCGGTGGTAGACCAGACTACCCGCGCCCTCAATCAGATCCTCGATGGGGTCATGGTTGAAGCGGGTTTGGCATAAGGTAGCTCTGTGGCCCACTCCTAAGGTGGGCCTTGTTCGGCCCTAGGAATCCTATGCACCGCATCTTACTGTTTCTTTTGATCCCTTTATTCTGGGGAGTACAGCCTGCCTTTGCCTTGCCTACGCCCCTAGAGGCCAGTACTGCCCTGTACCAAGCCGTGCCGGATTTTCCGAAAGGTACACGCCCCGAAGAAAGTCAAGCCGATCAAAGCTTAATCCGACGCCTGATCACCTATCATCTTTATATTAAAAATCGTTCTCCCTACTCCCGCTTTGACTGGAAACTAACCCTGGCGGATTATTTGGGCTACAACGAGATCGTGGCCATGGAGTCTTACCCCGGTCGTGATGCCTTAGGCATAACTATATTTATCAACGACCAGCGCTTGATCAATAAGCTCAGCCCCGGACAACGGGAAACTTTGATCCTGAATTTACTCAAAATCTACCGTGACAGTGCCCTTATCCCATGAATTGGATCCGTGGGCATTTAGTGCGGGGGGAAGGGTGGTGTGTGGCCTTGACCTCAGAAGAGCAAAGGGATCTGGTAGCCCAAGCCCAAAAACTATCCGCCCAAGTTGCCGATAGCTGGCTGATGGAGGGCGAAACCATTAGCTTAGAAGCCCAAACCGAAGTCCTGAGCCTAGTGCTGACCGGAACGTTGACCCACTTTACCTTGATCTTGACCCTATACTATGGACGCCGCTTTGAAGGGGAATGGGCTTCCTCCATTGCCGATCAGGTTTTAAGGGAATTAGCCCATTCAGGCAACAAAATATCAGTTACGCTGTAACAATAGATACATACTCTTTACCCCCGAGCCCGCTATATGCGTTGGGCCAGTGTAATTTCCCATAAATCAAGTACCGCGGCTGAAGCTGTCGCCGAATGTCGTCAAGCCTTACACCAGGCTTTACCGGGATCTATTGATCTCGCGTTAATTTTTGCCCATCCCGGTTTGGGGCCAGACTATATCAAGTTGGGTCAGCGGGTACAAGAAAGTTTGGGCGCTAAGGTTGTCTTGGGCTGTTCGGCTTGGGGCATTATGGGGGGCAATGAAGAATTAGAGGAAATCCCCGCTTTATCGATCTTGGCGGCACAACTGCCACAGGTGCAGATCCAGACGTTTCACCTCGAGCAAAAGGACTTACCGGATCTAGATGCCCCACCGACCGCATGGCATGCCGCCCTGGGGGTAGATGGAGCGGCCCAATTTGTGATCTTGGCCGATGGCGCCAGTATTACCCTAGAACAACTGCTGGGGGGGTTAGACTTTGCCTATCCTTTTAGCCCTAAGATCGGCGGTCAATCCAGTGGGCAGCGTTCGGTGCTATGGCTCAATGGTCGCGTACATACGCGGGGAGTCGTTGGCATTGCCCTGCAGGGAAACATTGTACTCGATACGATTGTGGCCCAAGGCTGTCGCCCCATTGGGCAACCGCTTAGAATAACGGATTGCCAACAATATATGCTTTTGGGCTTAGAAAACCGCACCCCTTTGCATCTACTTCAGGAGATCATGCGGGCCTGTAGTGAAGAAGAGCGTGATTTGGTCCGTAGCAATGCTTTATTTATAGGCTTACTGGCGGATGAATTTAAAAGTAAGCCCCAACACGGGGATTTTCTGATTCGCAATTTAGCTGGAGTAGACCCGCGAACGGGGTCTTTAGCTATTGGGCAAAACCTGCGCATGGGTCAGACGATGCAGTTTCATGTCAAAGACCGTAATACCTCCCGCGAAGACCTATTGATCTTGCTAAAAAATTATATTGATCAGGCTGGAGCCAGTACGGTAGAAGGGATATTGTTGTTTTCCTGCCTAGGTCGAGGCCAATATTTTTACGGAGTACCCAATCACGATACTGCCTGTATTCAGTCCCAACTCGGCGCTTTGCCCCTCGGTGGCTTCTTTTGTAACGGAGAAATCGGTCCCCTGGGACGAACGACCTACTTACATGGCTATACCTCTGTTATTGGGTTATTTCGCCCCCTGTACAATCCATCAAAATAATGCTTAAAATTTTCTAGCTTGCCCCCTGTGAAAATCTATACTAAGGGGGGGCACTATTAAGTCATTGCGGGATCTACGGATCTTGCTTCCCTTGATAGGGTTTATTGCAGATTTTAGTTTTTGATAGAAAAGGTTGACCACGTGAAGTTCCATGATTGATCCACAAGAAAATGCAACGCCCCCAGAGATGGGTACGGTCCTAGAAGAAGCCCAAGCTGGCGAGATCATGCGTCTTGTTGAGCAGCTTGAACAGGCTCAAGCTAAACTCGCCGACAAAGAACAGCAGTACACCCGGTTGTATGCGGATTTTGATAATTTCCGCCGCCGGACGCAACGTGAAAAAGAAGAGCTTAAGCTCACGGCTGCTAATGATACGTTGCTCGCCCTACTCCCTATTTTGGATAATTTTGACCGCGCACGGCTGCAGATCCGCCCGGAGCAAGAGCGTGAAGTAACCATTCACAACAGCTATCAGGCGGTGTACAAACAATTTTTTGCTGTGCTCGAAAAATTGGGGGTTGTTCAAATCCCTGCCCTCGATGAACCGTTTGATCCCAAACTTCATGAGGCGATCATGCAGGAAGATTCCCCTACCCATACTAAAGAGACTGTCATTGCCGAGTTTCAAAAAGGGTACTATCTGGGGGACAGGGTGTTACGTCATGCACTCGTTAAGGTTGCGACCCCAGTTCCCGGTGGCCCCGTTATTCCAGAGTCCCCCCTAGAGCCTGAGTTAACACCTGACGATGCGTCTTAAGTACAAGCCACCGCAGCCACTAAAATCCATGTAAAACAAAGGCGGTACTATGGGCAGGGTAATTGGCATCGATCTTGGAACTACTAATAGTTGTGTTGCTGTGCTAGAAGGAGGCCAGCCTGTGGTCATTACCAACAGCGAGGGGGGACGCACCACCCCCAGTATTGTTGGATTTACCAAGACTTCAGAGCGGCTCGTGGGGCAATTGGCGAAGCGTCAAGCGGTGACCAATGCCGAAAACACAGTTTTTTCGATCAAACGCTTGATTGGGCGGCTGTGGAGCGAAACCGAAGAAGAGCGCACCCGTATTCCCTATAAAGTAACGGTTGGCAAAGATGACACGGTCAATGTAGAGGTCCGGGGTAAAGTTTATACCTCCCAAGAGATCTCCGCGATGATCCTCCAAAAGCTTAAGCGGGATGCAGAGGCTTATTTGGGTGAACCCGTAACCCAAGTGGTGATCACCGTACCGGCTTATTTCACCAATGCCCAACGCCAAGCGACCAAAGACGCCGGGACGATTGCGGGGCTAGAGGTGCTGCGGATCATCAATGAACCTACGGCGGCGGCCTTGGCCTATGGCTTAGACCGCCAAAATCAAGACCGGTGCATTATGGTTTTTGACTTGGGCGGGGGAACTTTTGATGTTTCGGTATTGCAGTTGGGCGAAGGGGTTTTTGAAGTCCTGGCTACGGGGGGCAATAACCACCTTGGCGGGGATGACTTTGATGACCGGATCGTGCGCTGGCTGATCGAAGAATTTAAAAATTCCACCAATATTGATCTATCCGGGGACCGGATGGCCCTCCAACGGCTTAAGGAAGCTGCGGAAAAGGCCAAGATCGAACTCTCTAACGTAGTCAGTACTTCTATTAACTTGCCGTTTATCGCCGCTGATCAAACCGGCCCTAAGCATTTAGATACCACCTTGACTCGGGCCAAGTTTGAATCTTTGATCGAGGATCTGATTGAAGCCACGATGATCCCCACCCGGCGCGCCCTCAAAGATGCGGACTTAGACCCCCGCCATGTGGATAAAGTCGTCTTGGTGGGTGGGTCCAGCCGCATCCCCATTATTCAAGAGACGATCCGCAAATTTATGGGGGCTGAACCGGACCGGTCGGTGAATCCCGATGAATCTGTGGCCTTGGGTGCTGCCATCCAAGGCGGCGTTTTGGGCGGTGAAATTCAAGATGTTCTCCTGTTGGATGTGATCCCCCTTTCTTTGGGCATTGAGACCGTGGGCGGGGTTTTCTCCAAGATCATGGAACATAACACCACGATTCCAACCAGTAAGTCTCAGACGTTTACCACCAGTAGTGACGGACAGACTACTGTGGAAGTCAATGTGCTGCAAGGGGAACGGCCCATGGCAGTGGATAATAAAGCCCTTGCCCGGTTTAACCTATCGGGTTTGCCCCCCGCACCCCGTGGCGTACCCCAGGTTGAAGTAGCTTTTACCATTGATGCCAACGGGATCCTCCAGGTATCCGCCAAGGACCGGGGCACTAACCGCGAACAACGCATTACGATCTCCAACTCCGGTAAACTCAATAACGCCGAAATTGAGCGGATGCGCCGGGAGGCCGAGGAGTACGCGGAAATCGACCGCCGTCGCCGTGAGCTCGTCGAGTTGCGCAATCAGTGCGAGCAACTTCTATACTCCTGTAGCCGGACGTTGACCCATAACCGCGAATTGATCCGTGAAGACCTGATCAACCAGTTGGAACACTCACGGTGCGCGGTTCAAGAACTGTTATCCCAAGAGGAAGACCCAGAATTAGAATTTCTGCGGCAGCGCATGGATGCCTTACAAGAAACATTGCTGGCGGTTGGGGCTTCGATCTACGAACAAACCGATGATTTTGATGCCATGGGCTAGGTCTGTTCACTCCTTCGCTTGGTACTGACTATGATCAAAATATGAATGGGCTAGGAGTTAGATGCAAACATTAGTCATCGGCGCCACGGGCGCTACTGGAAACCGGATCGCCGAGCAACTTCACCTGCGCGGGATTACGGTTTGCGGCATGGTACGTTCCGTAGAAAGTATTGCGCAACTTAAAGATCAAGGGATCCCCGCCGTCCTCGGCGATGTGACCCAACCCAAAACCTTGCTCCCGCATCTTAAGGGTATTGACGTGGTTTTTTGTGCAACCGGAGCACGACCCCTCAAAAGCAGTCCCCAGGACGTTGATTATCAAGGCACCATCAATTTAGTCGATCAAGCCCTAGCCGCTGGGGTAAAACACCTAATTTTGGTATCTTCCCTCTGTGTGTCTCGCTTGATCCATCCGCTGAATCTTTTTGGTGGTGTCCTTTATTGGAAGCATCAAGCGGAAAAATACCTGCAAAAAAGTGGCTTGATTTACACTATTGTCCGGCCCGGTGGACTGACCAATACACCTCCAGAGCAGACGGGGATCTTGATTCGCCCGATGGATACCCTGTTTGAAGGACGCATTGACCGGGGGGATGTGGCCCGGGTTTGCATTGAAGCCATGCTAGATCCGGCGGCCCATAATAAGATCCTTGAGGTCATTAATAATCCGGCACGGGAAGAATTTCACCAGCAATTCACACAGATCCCGACGGTGCTTATTCCCTAGTAGGAAGTGAATGAGACTGCCCAAATTCCCTGCTCTTTTGCTATTGGGTTTTGCCTCCGGGCTCCCCAACTACTTAACCGCCAATGGCAAGACCCTCCAGGCTTGGATGACCCTAGAGCAAGTAGACCTCAAGATGATTGGTTTATTTGGATTGGTCGGCTTACCCTACACCTTAAAATTTCTGTGGGCCCCCCTTTTTGATCGCATTGCTCCGCCTGTTTTGGGCCGCCGCCGTGGGTGGCTGCTCATTTTGCAGGGAGCTTTAGTCTTGGCTATCGCGGCCATGGCCACCCAAGATCCCCAAGAGGGGCTCTATCTGTTGGCCCTCAATGCCTTGGTTTTGGCCTTTTTTAGTGCCAGCCAAGATGTAGTCGGTGACGCCTACCGGGCGGATGTTTTAGAAAAAAACGAACTGGGGCAAGGGGCAGCCTTTTGGGTCTTAGGCTATCGTTTAGCTTTAATTACCACCGGCTCCCTGGCCTTGATCCTGGCGGATCCGCAAAATCCCTGGGGTTGGTATCTGACTTGGCCTCAGATCTATGGACTGATGGCTGTTTTGATGGCTGGTGCCCTAGGCATAACGGCATTAGCCCCGGTCCCCCCTGAGGCTCCACTGCCCAGTACTTGGGATGAGGTGATCCGGCAACCCTTCATTGAATTCTTCCAGCGCCAGGGGGTGCGCACTGGACTAGGGATCATGGCATTTATTGTGGTTTATAAACTCGGCGATGCGCTCGTTTTGAATATGTCTGTACCCTTTTTAAAACATCAAGGCTATTCGTTAACCGATATCGGTGCGATCCAAAGCGGATTGGGGCTCCTCGCTTCAATTGGCGGCCTCCTTGCTGGGGGTTGGATCCTCCGTCAGATCAGTATCTCCCAAGGACTGTGGGCCTTTGGGATACTTCAGGCCGTGAGTAACCTGGGTTATGGACTGTTGTCCATTGCCCCTAAGAGCTATCCCCTACTATTGGGGGCAGTTTTGATTGAAAATTTAGCCGCCGGACTCGTTACTGCGGTCTTAGTCGGCTATTTAATGAGTCTGTGTAATCCTCGGTTTTCTGCGACGCAATACGCGTTACTTTCTAGCCTGTTGGCGGTGGGAAGCAACTTAGTCGCCGCGAGTGCGGGTTGGTTGGCGGAGTTTTTGGGATGGCCTTTATTTTTTGCCTTTACGATGGCTGCGGCCCTACCTGGACTATTGCTCCTATCATGGGCTTTTCCTCCTACATCAAATCTTCATCAGGATTAAATATTGCCTTTCTAGGGATTTGCTAAGGTGAGTGAAGATGGAGCCTTAGCCCATCCTCCTGTACAGGTCATGCTATGATCCTCAAGCTCTCCCCTCAGCCCCGTAGTTTTATGGCGGCTGTGTCCCAAATTGGAGGCATTCTGCAAGCTCCCGGCTTGCTGGAAGTCAAGCTGAGGCAAACCTACAGGATGCTTCAGGAGAGTTTGAACTGCGATTTGATCTGGTTTGGTCTAGCCCAAGATAAGGGGCGGGCTATTGTGAATAAAGGGGGGTCTTTTCCCAAAAGTAATCCATCAGTTTTAATTAATCAGCGCCTTGTGCAACCCGGAGACCTCGAAGATGTGGTCCTGGGCTATAAAAAATTAATTCAAGTTCCAGATATTCAAGAAGATCTGCGCTGTCGTGCGTGGTGGAAAGCCGCTCAGGACTGGGATATTCACGGGATTGTAGCCTTTCCCATCACCCATCAAGGGGAGGTCTTGGGCATCGGCATCCTGGGGCAGCACCGTTGGGGGCTGATGCTCGGAGCCGAGGAAGAAGAAGGCTTGAGCCTCTTGGGTGGGCTTTTGGGGGCAGCGGTTGCCTCTGATGAAGGGCAGGTGCGTCGTCAAGAAGAATTGACTACGCCTTTACTGACCATGGCGGATCGTTTACGCCAAGCCTACGACACCGAGACTGTTTTACAGGCCGTGGTAGATGAACTCTATGACCGTTTAACGCCTACCCGTGTGGTGATCTATTGGTTAGCTGATCCCCGTGAGTTTGAAGTCCGGGCTTTTGCCCAGCATTCTTCAATCCACTATGTTCTGCCCTTGGGTATGCGCATTGCCGTCAAAGACATCAGTGGGCTATACCAGCAGCTTTGCCAAGACCGTACCACTTCTATTGCCGATGTACCCAGAGATATTCGGGGCTATATTAGCAAAACCTTGATCCAAAAATTGCAAATTCAAGCGGTTTTAGCCCACCCGATTATTTTACAAAAAGAGCTTTTGGGCTATTTATCCTTAGAGCAATGCGGAGAATCTAGGATTTGGACCGATCAGGAGCAACGCTTAGTCCAAGGCATGGCTAACTTAGTCGGTGTGACGACGACCCAAGCCAAACTCTATGAGATCGAGCGCCGTCGTTTTTTAGAACAAATGCTGATCAACCGGATCATCAAAGATATTCGTAATTCCCTAGACCCTTCACAGGTGATGGCTTCGGCGGTAGACCGCCTGGGGCAAGGCTTAAATGTAGACCGATGTATTTTGCTAAGCTATGAACCCAATAATGCCTCGGGTCTGCGCATCTTGCACCAATTCTGCAAACCAGGAATCCCGCGCGTTGGTCCTACTTTGCCCTGGCCGGAGGCTGAAGCAGACCGAGAGACACTTACCTCAGCGACCCCGGTTACCATCGAAGATATTAGTGCTGATTTCCGGTTTTTAGATTGGCGGGAGGCCCTAGGTCAAGGGTCTACCCGCTCGATGATGCTGTGTGGTTTAGCCCACCAAGGGCAGCCTAACGGGATCCTATGTCTACATCGCTGTTTTATTCCCCAGCCTTGGACCCAAGAAGAACGCGAGATTTTTCAAGCGGTGGCTGATCAGGTAGGGATTGCCCTAGGTCAAGCCATGGTTTTTCAACAGACCCAACAACAAGTAGAAGTTGAAACTAAGCTCAACCAAAGTGCCCGTCGGATCAGTCAGAGTACTTCAGGGGACCAGGTTTTGCGCCTATTGCTGCGCGAACTCGCCCAAACTATCAAAGTCCCCCAGGTGATCTTGGTGGGACGTAAAGGCAAGGATTGGGAGCTTTTGGCGCAGCATATCCACAGCGCTCCGATCCTACGCTCAGAACTCAATTTATGGCCCCATTACCCGATTTGGGAGCATGTCCTTCAAACGGAAGAGGTCTTGCCCCTAAGCGGACCCTTAGAAGGTCTAGGGAACGGGATCTATAGCGGATTAACGGGTAGGGTAACGCTACAACAAGAACTCCAAGCAGTAGTGTTGTTACTGGATCAAGAAGACCGCATCTGGCAGCCCACTGAGAAACAACTGGTGCAGCGGCTGATTCAGGAAACCCTGGTTATTTATACCCAAACCACAGCTTTTATTAAACTTCAAAATTTGAGTGCGCAACTCAAGTCTTTGAATGAGTACCGCAATACGATGGTTTCGATAGCAAGTCATGAAATGCGTACCCCTTTAGCCTCCATTTCGCTCTACGTCGAAACTTTATTGATGGATCGTGAACTTATTACGGATGATGAATTAGGACAAATGCAGATCGAATGTAATCGTATGACCGACCTACTTAATAATCTTTCGACGCTAGTTGATTTAGAAAGTAATACTACCCAATTTACCTTTCAGAACGTCGTACTTAGCGATATCATTTTGCATCTAAGACGCCGGATTACTTCTTTAGCGGAACGCTATCAAGCCCAAGTAAAGCTAGAAGATCATATTCAGGGTATTCAATTTATTACCGATGAAAAAAAGTTAGAAACGATTCTCTATAACCTTTTAGAAAATGCCTGTAAGCATACCCAGCCTGGGGTAGTGATCAAACTCAAGATCCACACGAGTTCAGAATTTATTACGTTTACCGTGAGTGATACGGGTCAAGGGATCTCAGAAGACAAACTCAAGACCCTATTTCAACCATTTATGCGCGTTGAAGATGTTATGAATCACTCAAAGGGTGGGGCTGGGTTAGGCCTCGCGATTACCCGTGAGTTGGTGGAAAAATTAGGGGGTGAAGTTACCGTCACCAGCACCATAGGCAAAGGCTCCAGCTTTGTGGTACGGTTGCCCCTAACACCGCCTACCTAACTCCATGGCCCTCAAAAAGATCGAACGGGTCCAAGCGGAAATCATTGAGACCGAGACCACCAGTTTTTTGGCCCAATGTCTCGATCCTGAAACTTTGACTTTTCCTGAAGCCCCGGCCTTTGGCTCGTTAGTCAAGGCCCTTGACGAAGACCGGGGCCGAGAGACCTTTGCGGTGGTTTACCATGCCACCACAGCGCCCCTTGATTCAGTCCATCGGGCGCGGGCCTTGGGGCTGTCGCTAGCGCAACTACGCGAGGAGCAACCCCAGATCTTTGAAATGCTCAAGACGGAATTTCGGGCGGTGATCGTGGGTTTTCGTGAAGGACGGACGATTTATCAATACCTGCCGCCCCAGCCCCCCTATGTCCATGCCCCGGTGATCCCGTGCACCCGTGGAGAAATTGCCACTTTTTGCCAGGAATTGACCTTTCTCAGGACGCTGTTGGGGATAGCCGGGGTACCTGTGGATGAACTGATTGCGGCAACCCTCCGCCAAGGTTATTGGGCCGTAGGCAATTCCCGCCCTTGGTTGGTACAGGCGGGGCGGGAGGTCAGCCTGTTGCTCAAGGATGACTATGATCGTTTGGGGGCAATTGTCCGCCGTCTGGCCGCTCATAATTCCTAAAAAAAACTTAAATATGTTCATCAAAAACAATTTCACCAAATATCTACCTATAATGTAAACTCGGAAGCATTTACTCTCTGGACGGAACGTTTTTATGTCTTTACCAGAACCCTTGGGCATCAACCTCCTTCTTGCGGCAGAAATAGGCGGCGGCTCGGCCATCGACATTTTTAACGCGGGTGGATTCGTCATGTGGATCCTCCTGGCCTTCTCTATCATTGGCATCGGCTGCATTATTGAGCGGTTTATCTTTTGGTCAAAGATCCGCAAACAAACTGTTGTTTTTCTAGAAGTGATTCTCACTACGTATCGGCGTAAATCCTTAGAAGCAGCCCTTAAAGTTTGTGAAGAGTACAAAGCGCTGCCTATTGCCCGGATTTTTGGAGCAGCCTTTCGTTTAGGGGAAACCGATCAAGATGAATTCCGTTTAGCGATGGAAAGTGCCACCGCCGCCGAAGTTCCCGTGCTACGCAGGTACACCACCCTGTTTGACACCATCATTACTGCGGCGCCGCTCGTTGGTCTAGTTGGAACGATTACCGGTCTGATCAAGTCTTTGGGCAACATCAACCTAGGTAGTGTTGCCTCTGCCGGAGAAGCGAGTGAAGTTACCTCTGGTATCGGCGAAGCCCTGATCGCCACCGCTACGGGGATCAGCGTGGCCTTAATTACCTTGCTGATCACAAACATCTTCCGCTCTTGGTACAACGGTCAGATCGCCTTGATCGGCCAGTATTCGGGCGAACTTGAAATCATCCACCGCAAGCGGAGCGAGACTAACGATTATGCGCCTACCACCCCTATCCGATGAATTTCCGGAGATCCCGGTAGTTCCGCTGATCGATGTCATGTTTACCTTGCTGACCTTTTTTATCGTGGCAACCCTTTACATCGAGAAGAACCGGGCCATCGAACTCAATTTGCCCAAGGCTTCGACCACCGTCAGCCTTGATCAGAAAAAAATTGAACAGGTGGATATCAGCGTAGACAAAGACGGTAACTTCTTTTTCAACAAAGATAAGGTATCTTTAGCCGAGTTAAAAAACCGCACCATTCCCCTCTCAGAGGACACCCTGATTATTTTGGCCGGGGATGAACAAACTGAGTATCAAGATATTGTCAAGGCGCTGGATGTAGTCCGGGAAACAGGCAAATCTAAGATTGCTTTTGCTGCTCGCGCACTCGATAAGTAGAGGTACCCGATGGCAGATACTTCCTTTATTCCGAAGCCTCCGGCAGCGCCCTCGGTCCTGACCATTGCCTTTTTGGCCTCTGTGGTGCTCCATGCGGGATTGCTCCTTTTCTTTCGCTTCCGTGATGTCCCTTTGGTCGTGGTGGAAGCGCCATAAGACTATGAGATCATCGATCTCGAAGATGTACCCCCGCCGCCGCCCGCCATGGTCTAGCCC
>JANNOF010000264.1:0-1578 GCA_031398925.1 Gloeobacteraceae cyanobacterium SOY_34_metabat_371
TCCAAAACTCAGGCGGAACGTTGGCCCCCGCCATCGAGGTTCCTTGGAAGTGCAGTTGGAACGCTTGGATCAGGCCGAAACCCAGGCATGCCACCAGGCTTGCGACCGGGCGCCAACCGGCGATGATGAGGGCAGCCAACGCGATGAAACCCCGCCCCGCCGTCATGTTCTCTGAGAAATTGCCTGAATTGCTCACGATGAGCGCGCCCGACAGGCCGCACAGAACGCCGGTCGCGATCAGGGCCTTGTAGCGCACCGAAACCGGGTTGAGCCCCATTTGACGGCTCTTGTCGGGGTCGTTGCCGACCGCGAGCAAGTGCAGTCCGCCCCTTGTCTTGGCCAAATAGACCGCGAGCGCCAAGACCGCAGCGGCGGCGACTGACCAGTAAGCCACGACTGGCAAAAACGCGGCCCGCGAGCTGTCAGCATTGTTGAGCACGACCTTGGCGAGATAGCTGGTTCCACCGATGGAAAGCGCATTGATCGCCATGCCGCTGATGATCTGGTCAATTGAGAACGCCTGGGTCAGGACCGCGTGCAAGAGCATCAAGGCGACGGCCGTCACCAAGCCAGCGCCCGCCCCGGCCCACGGGTTGCCGGTGAGCGTCCCTACGATCGCCACGGCGCAGGCCGCTCCCAGCATTGCGCCTTCCAGGGCGATGTTCATCACTCCGGAGCGCTCGCTCGTTAAACCTCCCAGGGCCGCAAGCACCAACGGTGCAGCCAGGGTCAGTGTGCTCGCGAGCAGGAGTCCGGCGTCAAGACTCGCCAATGCGGTTCCTCCTATAGCGGACCGAGGCGAAAACAATGATCAAAAGGCCGAGCAGAATGCCGCTCATGCCCTTCGGGACACCGGTGAGCTGCAATGCAGAAGTTCCGCTGCTCAGTATGGAGAACAGCAGAGCCGCGGGCACGAGCCCCCAGGGCGAACCGCCGGAGAGCAACGCGACTCCCAGTGCGTCGAACCCGTAACCCGGCGAGAAGTTCGCGTAGAACCGGCGCTCGAACGCGAGGACCAAGAAGGCTCCGGCCAAACCGGCGACGCCTCCGCTCGCCATCATCGCCTTGACAGTCACAGCCCTGACATTGACCCCGGCTGTCTTTGCCGCGGTGGGATTGGCTCCGACAAGGCTCAGTTCGTACCCTTGGACCGAGCGTTTGAGCCACAGGGCGAACGCGACGACCCCGACCAGCCCGATCAAGAGTGCAAGGTTGACTCGGAAGGGAGGCTCGTTGACGAGCATGGGAATGGCCGAACCTGCCGGTAGGAGTCCAGTCGTCGGGCTCTGTTGGTCCGGGTCTCTCAGCGGTCCCGTGACGATCCATCCGGTCAAGAATCCCGCGATGTTGTTGAGCATGATCGTCGAGATGACTTCGTGGCCGCCACGATACGCCTTGATCCACCCTGCGGGCCAGGCCCAAAGCGCGCCAGCGAGGACTGCGCCGAGACACCCCAAAACGACACCCATCGGGCCCGGCACTTTCAGGGCGATGGCGGTCGCGACGAGCGCTCCGATGACGAGTTGTCCGTCCGCGCCGATGTTGAACAGGCCCGCCCGCAGGGCGATGAAGACGGCG
>JANNOF010000342.1:0-18811 GCA_031398925.1 Gloeobacteraceae cyanobacterium SOY_34_metabat_371
CCCAACCCAAAGGTTCCCTGTGAGGGCTGTCGCTTCTTTGAATGGGCTTAGGGAGAAGAGTGGTTCCTCTATGGTAGAGAATAAAAGAGCCCATCAAAGCCCATCATGCCCGCACGTACGTTTTGCCAAGCGCTCCAAAACCAAGAATTTCTGATCACCGCCGAGATCACCCCGCCCAAAGGGCCGGATATGGCAGAGTTTATGGTCAAGGCCCAATTACTCAAGGGCCGGGTCCATGCCGTCAATGTTACGGACTCTAATCGAGCGGTGATGCGCCTGAGTCCTATTGTTGCCAGCTATTTACTGAAAACCCAAGGCATAGATCCTATTTGTCAGTTAGCGTGCCGGGACCGTAACCGTATTGCCCTCCAAAGCGATTTATTAGGGGCCGCCGCCTTGGATATCCATACGATCTTGGCCCTGACTGGAGACCCCGTTAGTGCCGGAGATCATCCCCAGGCCAAAGCCGTCTGTGATCTAGAGGCGGTGCGGCTATTAAAAATGATCCAACAGCTCAATCAGGGGCTAGATAGTGCCGGACATGCCCTCAACCGCCCAACGGCGTTTTTGGCTGGGGCAGCCCTTGACCCGCAAGCCCAAAGTTGGTCGAGTCTTAAGGCCCGTTTTGAACGCAAGATCGAGGCTGGGGCACAATTTTTCCAGACCCAGATGATCACCGACTTTAGTTTCCTGACCCGCTTCATGGATGAACTTGGCGGTCCTAGCGGTAAACCGATTTTGGCAGGGGTCTTTTTATTAAAATCCGCCAAAAATGCCCGCTTTATTAACCGCACCTTACCGGGTGTTCAGATCCCCGAAGCCGTGATCACCCGCCTTGAACAGGCAGCCTCCCCCCTCGAAGAAGGCATCCAGATCTGTGCAGAGCAGGTACAAAAAGCCCAGAGTCTTTGTCAAGGGGTGCATGTGATGGCAGTCCGCCGCGAAGACCTAATCCCCCGGATCTTGGATCAGGCGGGACTTAAACCAATCAACTTCTAAAAAATTCAGCCCTTCGGTATAATAGGAGCACTTTTGGAGTCCGCTCATGAATATTGGTTTAGTCCAAGTGGCGATAGCTTTTGTTGTGGCCTTAGTAGCAGGTATTTTTGCCGTCATGCTTTCTACCGCTTTAGCCAAGTAACCAGGTGTTAGCGGCGGGAGTATGGGGGATGACCGACGCCTACCTCTATTTCGATCAGGGACCCTACATTCCAGAGGTTGAAGCCTTTTTGGACTGGGTAGATCAGCAAACAACCGATACTTTGCAGACGTTGGATGATTTTATCCCTCAGGTCATTCAACAATTAGAGATCTATGCGGTGGTAATGCCCCTCTATCTGCATCAGCGCCTTACCCCAATATTGTTGCGCCTGAGGGCTTTGTGAAAAATTTTCCCTGGTCCGTTGTAGTACAAGGAGCTTTGATCTTCCTTTTTGGCCTGTTAGGTCTAGGGATTGTTCAACAGGCTTCCCAGTTGATCGCTTATCACGAGGCGCAACAGACACGCCGCGCGCGACTCAACCAGGAAATTTACCGGGCTGAGCGTGTCTACTCCACGACGCGGAGTCATTTCAACCGTGTCTTTGATAGTCGTCAAACCGAAGCATTGCTCAAAGAACGTTACGGACTTGTCCATCCCCAGGATCTGCAGATCAAATGGAAACAATCCCCATGATCCTTCAGCAACAAAAGGTTTTAATTACGGGCGGCAGTGGGGCTTTAGGCCGGGGTGTTACGCCCTTGATCCTGGCTAGTGGCGCAACTGTCACTGTTCCCTATATCGTCGAAGCTGAAGCAGACCTACTCTTTAAACAATTAGACCCCCAAGGGCAAGAACGGCTCACGTGCGTACCCTGTGATCTTTTGGATGAAACCAGTGTGGCTCAGATGATCCAGGACATGGGGCGGGTGGATGCGGTGATCCATCTGGTGGGGGGCTTTGCCTGGTGTCGGATCGATGAAATGGCATATGCCGATTGGCAAAAACAATTTGATCTCAACCTCCACACTGCTTTTTTGGTTTGTAAGTATGCCCTCAAGGTCATGCGCCAACAGGGGTATGGTCGCATCGTTACCGTGGGAACCCGAGCGGCTACTCAGCCCGGAGGTCATTTGGGAGCTTATGCGGCGGCTAAAGCGGGGGTTTTAGCCCTAACTGGGGCCATTGCCGATGAAAACAAGGGCCTCGATGTAACGGCCAATTCAGTGTTACCCGCTGTGATCGATACCCCCCAAAACCGTAAAGACATGGGGGATCAAGATGCCCATCGTTGGGTCAAACCTGAATCTTTAGGCCAAGTGATCCTCTTTTTGGCTTCGCCCGCCGCCCGCGACCTACGGGGAGCCCAGATCCCGGTATACGGGAATTTTTAGCCGTGGCACAATAAAAGTTGTGATGGAAAAGATCCATGTCTACTGTTGCTGCGCCTAACTGTGCTGAGACCTGTGTTCAAGGATGTATCCTTGGCGATGATTGTCCTCATTTGGTGCATTTAGAAAAAACCCGTGAATACATCCTCAATACACCTTGGAACGAATTGATGGATACCGCTGAGGCCCATGCAGGTGCTTTACCCAGTCCCGAAGACCTCTTAAAAACACTCCAACAGGGCAGAAACCCTTAAGCAGGGTTTACCCCCATCAAGCATCTCTAAATCACCTTAGGGGGTCAGGGTTTGCAGTTTTGCTAAAACTTCGGGGATGGGGATCACTACCCGTGTGAACTTCGGCATGAATATTTTCCGCAGACACTCTCTCTAGAAGTTCATCTTGTGCATGGGGGAACACCTGTCTTCCCCCATACCCCCGCGCAAATGTCTCTATTGATGCGCTACTTTTCATCTAGATCGAGGTGTGCCTTTGGTTCCCTATTTGATATCACAGGATCTCCCAATTTTAAAAAGTCCATAGAGCAAAAGAAAGATCATGCTAAGAGGCTAGTGATCACCCCCCCTCATTAATAAAGAGCGTTGCATCAATGATCTGCTGGGTTTCCGACTCTTGAATAAAGTGTTGGGGCGAAGGGCTAAGGTAGGTTCCTTTAACTTGATCTGGTTTCCAACGGGCTAACATCTCAGCTAGCGTATTTGTATTCTCTAGAGTATCCGCATAGAGAAAGTAAACAGGCTTAGTACTCAAGAAATTTTGGAGATTACGGTCTGTTTCCTCTAAGAAATCCCGGTCCAAGACAATATTTTGTGCAAAAATACTAGTCGGGGTTGCAACCGTTGGGGAGAGGGTTCCAGCGGTATCTATATTGATAAACGGTCCCCAATAGCCATTACGGATCGCCAAAAATTGAGGGGTATCGGGCAGATCATATAAAGACCCTAAGTTGTTTCCAGTATTGCGGGGAATAAGCGCTTGAGTAACGATATCCTCCTCAAAAGCATAGTTCAAATCAACCCAAGGTGTAGTCTCGTATATGTTAAAGGCCCACGTATTCATAACCACCATGTTTTTAATCCGTATAGGCAGATGTCCACCCATACCCAGGCCAGTAGGTCCACCCCAATCTTGGACCATTAGCGTAAGATCCTTAAGATCCAGCACTTCAACAAATTCTTCAAGGGTTTCAGACTGTTCATGGGGCTGATAGCCATAGGTTTCAAGACTGGGCTTGCTTGAAAGGCCAAATCCGTAATAATCCATCGCTACGACTCGATACCCAGCCCCTAACAGCCCTTTGGCAATGTTTCGATAAACAAAAGACCAAACCGGGTTGCCGTGGACCATCAAGATCGTGCCCTTAGGTGGGGTAGTGGGAGATTCGTCAAAATAATGTACTACCCCAAAACGCAGGTTCATACAGCGATTCGTAAAAGGGTATTCGGTGCTGTCGTAGGTAAAAAAGGGCTTCCAGGTGTCAGGGCAAGGTGCTCCTAGGGGCTTTTCGCTACGCCATGGCCAGCCAAGATTCGTAGGAACATCGGTCTCAGACCAAAGTTTAGCCTGCTGTAGATCCGCCAGCCAAAAAGTCTGGATTTGATCTAAAGCAGTCACGGGATTCCCTTCGGGTGTGAGGTCTAAGGGGGTTAAGTTAAATCCTAAAACCAATTGGGCATTGATCTGCCGGACTTCATCTTTACTGCGCCGTAGACTCTCGACCGTGGGGGTTAGGTTATACAACAACCTTAAGGCAGGGCAGCCATCGTATTCTGAGTTCCCCCGATAGGCCCGAAAGGGAATCGTCACTTCTGGCTTAATCCACAGGCCCGCTGTGGCTTCATTGGCGGTGGTCATGGTAGGAATAAAAGCTCGACGACTGATCGCTGTCCCATTGGCTGCGGGGCTGAGGCTAATAATGGTCAGGTCTTTACCGCTTAAATCTTGCAAAATTGGACTAGGAGCCGCCTGATAGATCCGGGCAAGGTCTGTTGGGGTTAACCCTAAAAAATCGGTTTGCATTAATTGATCAATAGTTTTATCAGATCCCAAAAGATTTTGAATTACTGATTCTAAAGACTCGCTAGGGATACACATAATAGGGGTAGCGTGAGCAGATAGATGCATAAACCAAGACACACTAACTGTCAAGCAGAGCTTGTGTAGTAATGCAAACATGAGTTTTCTACATGAATGAACTCCTGAAGCATATAAGCCCTAATGATGTCAGTCCACGCGCATTTATACTTGGTTTGTATACAAAAATACATTAAATTTTATGTGTTTTACACTGATGTACATTGGTCTAGATCTGCTAAAGCATTAAATTCCCTCAATGAATGAGGGAACTTAACCTAATTAAAACTCTAGCTTCAACCCCTTACCAGGAAGAGCTTTGACGTTCATAAACAACCCGTTTTAAGACCGCTTCAGTTTGCGTAGCCAGGAGGGGCCAACGAAAACGTCGGTCTAATTCCTGCCGACCATTATCTTTGAGCCACTGGGCGTAGGCAGGATAGCGAATTACTTCGAGGATCCCGTAGGCCAAAGAATACGCATCATTAAGTTGCGTTACAATACCTGTCTTGGTATGGGTAACCACTTCGGGTAGTCCACCGCTGTTAGAAACTACTACGGGAACTCCGGCGGCAAAACTTTCGAGAACTACAATACCAAAAGGCTCATAAAGTGAGGGAAAAACCGCACAATCGGCAATGGTTTGGAATTGATCTAACTCCTGATCGAGCATAAACCCGGTGAAGAAAACCTTGGAGACTAATCCTAAGGCTTGGACTTGGCGCTTGAGATGATCCGTCTTCCCACCCCCAATGATCACAAACTTGGTATTAGGATATTCCCAGAGTACCGTTGGCATCGCTTCGACGAGCACATGTACCCCTTTTTCATAGGCCATACGTCCCACGTAGTAAACGATCTTTTCATGATCATAGGCATAGCGACGGCGAAACTCGGTTTGATTAAAATCCGGGGGTAACTGTTTCTTCTCTGCCCGAATACCATTGGCGATAACATCTACTTTATCTGCAGGACATCTGAAGGCGTAATATACTTCATCCCTCATATAGTAGGTACAGACGATGACCCGCCAAGCTTCATAGGTTAGGAGGTTTTCCTTGCCGTTAATATATTTTTGAACGTCGGAGCGGATTCCATTATTACGTCCAAACTCTGTGGCATGAATCGTCGCCACCAAGGGGATTCTAAAAAGACGTTTGAGGGCAATGGCAGCATCACCCACCAGCCAATCATGGGCATGGATCACATCAAAAGGTTTTTCTACGGCATTAGCTTCACGGAGTAACTTACCGCCTAGTTCTCCCATAGCCGTATTCATTTGACTAATCCAGTGGAAAAAGTCCACTGAACTTCCTACCGCCACCCGGTAGATATGAATTCCTTCGACCATTTCATAGTGGGGGGCTTGACCAAACTCCACGGTAATCAAATGAACTTCATGACCGAGGTTAACGATCTCTGGGTAAAGTTCTGCCACATGGCGGGCAATACCCCCAACAATACGGGGCGGAAATTCCCAGGTTAGCGCAAGGATCTTCATTAAGTACCGGATGCAACTCCCTCATCATAGGGAAAATCGGGATCGCTAACGCAGCAAGTTGTGGGGTTCTAATGCTCAACCTCCCTATTCCCTTGCCCCATAAAAAAACTCCCCCGAAGCCTTGAGCCTAGGGGGAGGTACGCGTAATAGATGGCTAGAGCAGCCCCTGCTGATGAGCTTCGTATTCTTGGATCTTCTCGATTTGTTTTTTCTTGAGGACCAACAATAATTGACCAGAAAAAGCAATTCCTAGAGCCACTAAAAGCCAGATCACCCGTTGGGGGTCTTGGAGGACAATATCAACTTCAGTATGTCCAAAACCACCGATGTTAGGGTTACCAGTCAAGGGCTTGCCTGTTTCAATGGTGGCCCCTTCGGTGATAGCAGCCAATAGCTCTGGTCCTGGTGGGATCTTGACCTCAACGTCGCCCTTTTCGGACTTGATCGTCAAAATTGTGCCCCCCTTCTCGTAACTTTGATCCCCCATTTCTAGGGGAACATCCTTAGCGATCTTGGTAATGGTACCGCCAACGGGAGCCAAGTATTCAGCATTGTTGCTCACCGTACCATCGGGGTAAACCTGTCCCCGGCCTCGGTTCGCGCCAATGTAGACGCTATATTTGCCAAAGTGGGCATTTTCATCAACATTAGGATCCGGAGCCATCACGGGGATGGTGACGACATTATTGAGCTTGGTCATCGTTTCGGTATCGATCGGCCCAACGATCACAACATTGGTCTTTTTAGCTTTTTCGGGATTTTCATCTCCGTCGTACAAAGGAGCTGCCGCAGGCCATTCCCCAGAATCGATCTTCTCTTTTTGTTCGGGGGTCATTTCCTCAGGATTCGCCAACCGGAAGCCTTTAGGCAATTGGAGGTAAGCCCCAGCCTGCATCGTCGCCTTGTACTCACCCTGTTCATTGGGGGCTGCTACCACCTGTTGGGCCTTAACGTCATAGGGGATCTTGACTTCGACCTCAAAAACTTTACCGGGCAAGACGGCCTGGGGTAGTTCCGGTTCCACTTCAGCATGGGCCAAGTGGCAGTTAGCGCAGGAAATGCGACCCGAAGGCTCGCGGGCTTGATCATAGGTAGCGGCATACTGGGGAAAGGCCCAAGTTGGCGTAAGTTGAGCCAGCGTTAGAATGCCAGCCAAGGCCAAGAGTTGCTTTTTCATGAGTTCTGTTCCTAAATTAAACCCACCAGGGCTTGGGATTACTGTACAGGTCAGTCTTACGGAAGTCATCCCCTTCCCAAGGACTAAATACAACCTCTTCACCCTTCACCTCTGCCTTGACTAGAGCTAGAGGATAAGGGGCGGGCCCTTTGGCAAGACCGCCCTCTTTGGTGTACTCCGATCCGTGACAAGGGCAAACAAACTTGCCAGCGCCCTGATCCCAGGGGACGACACAGCCCAGGTGTGGGCATACGGCATTAAGACCAAAGTTGGCAATCTGCTTGGTGTCATCCACTACGATGTAGGTCGCAGTACCGTTATTTACCGTGGGGCCTTGGGATATGATCCGGTCTCCAGCAGGCACTTTATCTAAAAGTGCCGAGACAACAACGGTCTTACCCTCTTTATCACGGGCGGCAACGCCTGCCCCTCCCCCCGATCCGGCTGGGGGAATAAAATAAGCAATGGCGGGATATAGGGCACCCAGGGTTGCCGCCGATATACTCCCGCCTGTGAGGAGGGACAAGAAAAGGCGGCGGCTTTGTGGAACGGGTTCAGGATTTTTAGACATGGGTACTGCAGGAGTGTTTCATGAATCTTTGTATACACATCTTAACGATAAACACGGATCCCGCAAACGCCCCATAATGTAAAGAAGTACAAAGTTTTTGAAATGACCGGGATCCAATTACGGGAACTACTTGAAAGCAAATTTGGCTATCCCTACGATGTGCAATTTCTCCGTCGGGGAGACCGTCGCTATTTTCAGATCATGTGGCGCTACTTGGGGCAAGCCTCCTTTGGCCTGACCGAAGAGCAATATAACACCCACCTAGAACGCACCGCCTATATCCTCGATGAGTGGGCGGTAACGGATCAAGTACGCGACTATGTGCTAAAAACTAAAGAACGTCCTAGAGTTGGCAAGGCTATTTCTGTGCCCCTACGTTTCGATCTGTAAACCATGCATTTACCCCCTGATGTGGTGATCCGGGCCTATGTACAGGGTTATTTCCCCATGGCGGAGGGAGGGGCCCTGTATTGGCTAGACCCGGACCCTAGAGCCGTTTTTGAATGGGAGAATATTCATTTTTCGCAACGGCTCCTACGCCGGATCCGCCAGGGAATATTTCACGTTACGTTTAACCAAGCCTGTGTAGAGGTAATTGCGGGCTGCGCCCAGCGAGAGGAAACCTGGATCTCTAAGCCGATCCAAGATACCTATGGGCAACTTCATGAACTGGGCTATGTACACAGTGTTGAGGTGTGGCAAGGAGAACTTTTGGTAGGCGGACTCTACGGGGTAGCCTTGGGGGGCCTTTTTTCCGGTGAGTCTATGTTTCATCGGGTAACTGATGCCTCAAAAGTTGCCCTGTACTATTTAGTGACCCATCTGCAAAAGCAGGGCTTTAGCCTTTTAGATGCCCAGCTCCTCAATGATCATACGGCCCGGTTAGGGGCCACATTGATCTCGCGCGCTAAATATCGCCAACGCCTGCGACAGGCCCTGGAACAGAACTGCCACTTTGGTTGAGATGGAGCCATTGGCTTTTGCGCTGGCGGACTGCCTCATAGATCGCAACAGCCCCCGCCACCGCAGCATTAAGACTTTCGGTTTTACCCGCAAGCGGGATCGAACATACCAAGTCACAGGTGGTCTGGGTCAAAAGGTTGAGTCCCTTATGTTCAGAACCAATGACCAGGGCTACTGGGCCGGTCAGATCCACTTCCTGCAAGCTTTTATTGGCTTCTGAGGAGGTGCCAACAATCCAAAAGCCTGCTTCTTTGAGTTGCTCTAGGGCTTGGCGGAGGTTGACCACACGGCTAATGGCTAAATGTTCTATGGCGCCAGCACTGACTTTGGCAACGGTTGCAGTCACGCCAACGGCACGACGCTGGGGCACGATCAAGCCTTGGACGCCCATGGCTTCGCAACTACGGATCAAAGAACCCAGATTTTGGGGGTCTTCGAGTCCCTCAGCAATGACCAGCAGGGGCTTAGGGGTGGTTTCTTGGGCTTTAGTAATCAGATCGGTCAATTCCCAGTATTGATAGGCTGCGACCTGGGCCGCGATGCCTTGGTGATTGCCGCCCCCAGCCAGACGATCAAGGCGTTCGCGGGTAACCACATCAATGGGCACGCCCCGGCTTTTAGCCTGATCCAAAAGACTCAAAAAACGGTTGTCATAACGCAGGGTCTCTACGACCCAAACCCGGTTGAGGGGACGGGTGGCTTTGAGCACTTCAAGGACCCCATGCCGTCCATAGATCAGTTCGGGATCATCACCGGATTCAAGGTCTAGATCACTGCTTTCAGGGGAGGCAAGATCCGAGGGAGGACGGGTAGACCGAAACTCAGAACGGCGCGGATCAGGCCGATTATCAAAGGTTCGTTCAAACTTGTTGTCAAATTTTTTGAACGGGGGCCGTTTTTGGAGGGCCGAAACGGGCTTAGTCCGCTCAGGACGGTCTTGGTCGCGGTCTGAATTACGGTCCTGATAGGGTTCTAGACTGCGTTCAGGACGGTCTTGATTCCATTTGGGCCGTTCTTCATTACGCTCAGAACGATCATTGCGGTCTGGGTAACGATTGAAACTGCGTTCTGTACTGCGTTCGGGACGGTCTTGATTCCATTTGGGCCGTTCTTCATTGCGTTCAGGGCGTTCATTACGATCTGGGTAACGATTGAAACTGCGTTCAGGACGCTCTGAACCACGTTCAGGACGGTCTTGGTTCCATTTGGGCCGTTCTTCATTACGATCAGGGCGTTGGGCGTTCCATTGTGGACGCTCACCAGTTTGTTCGGGACGCCCTTGCCCCCGAACCGGACGCTCAGCCCGGAAATTTGTTTCAGAGGATGCGGATGGTTCAGAAGTAAAGTGGCTTTCGCGGCGGGGGGGACGCGCCGTCTCTGTCCGTTTCCCCCGGATGGGCTTACGACTGTCAGGTCGATCAGATCGTTCTACTCTGGACCGGGGCTTACTTTTCATTACCACTTTACTCATTGTTACAGGTACCACAGCTTAGCAAGACAAGATATGTACCTTAGCACAGAGGACTGGTAAATATAATTTATGGCCCTAGGGCGCAATGAAGTTTTAGAAGACCCTTAGGGATCCTTAGTTGGTATTAAATTTAAACGACTTGATCCAACTTGTTATAATGATAAATCGTAACCAAGGATAAAACGCATGGCCTTACGTATGCCCATCGGCATTCGCTCGGACAAAGAAGTCGAAAAAATGCGTCGGGCGGGCCGCATCGTGGCAACGGTCTTGCAAGAGATCATGGATATGGCCAAACCCGGCATGACCACCGCCGATCTAGACGCCCACGCCGAACGGCGTTGTCAAGATTTTGGGGTCACCCCCGCGTTCAAAGGTTATGGGGGCTTCCCGGCCTGTATTTGCACCAGTGTCAATAATGAAGTCGTCCACGGCATCCCTAATGCATCTAAGGTTTTGATGCCAGGTGATGTGGTCAAGGTTGACTTTGGCGCGATCTATCAAGGCTGGCACGGAGATTCCTGTGTGACTATTGGTTTAGAGCCTCTGACGGATCAAGCCCGCCACTTGATCGAAGTTGCCGAAGCAGGACTGTATGCAGGCATTGCCCAAGTTAAACACGGTGCTCTTTTGCAAGAAGTGTCTGGTGCGATCCAAGACTATGTGGAGTCCCACAAGTTTTCAGTGGTCCGACAATACGTAGGGCATGGCGTAGGCCGTAAACTTCATGAGGACCCCCAAGTGCCCAACTATCGTACTAAAGAACTCCCCAATCCCCGGCTGAAAGCAGGTATGACGTTAGCGATTGAACCGATGGTTAACGTGGGGTCCTATGCCACCCGAGTATTGCCGGATAAGTGGACGGTGATCACGGTTGATGGGAGCCTTTCGGCTCAATTTGAACATACGGTGCTTGTGACCAAAGATGGTTATGAACTGCTCACAGACCGTAGTACGTTGAAATAATTCTGAGGGATGTGCGTGTCAAAAGAAGACTTAATTGAGATGGATGGGATCGTGACCGACTCCCTGCCGAATGCCATGTTTCGGGTAAAGTTGGACAATGGTTTTGACGTGTTGACCCACTTAGCGGGTAAACTCAAAAAAAACTATATTAAAGTCTTACCGGGAGACCGCGTCAAGGTAGAGCTTACGCCCTACGATCTAACCAAAGGCCGGATCACCTTCCGTATGCGGAAGTAACTTGGACGAGGCTGTGGTTTTCTAGAAGATCAAGAAAATTAAATTTGCTTTGAACGCTCTTTGCTTGCTGTACGTCTAACTGCATGTGCGGGGGGAAGGCACAGGGGGCTACTGGGTTGATCCTAGTAGCCCCTTAACTTTTGAACAGCATTAAGTTAGTGTTGACGGGTCTTCTAGCATCGGCTCACTGGCATCGACCCAAGCCGCCAGGGTAATATCTCCGGTGACATTGACGACGGTGCGGCTCATGTCCAAAATCCGGTCCACGCCCAGGATAATGCCGATCCCTTCAGCGGGCACACCGACGGTTTGTAGGACCAAGACAATCAAGGGCAAAGACCCCCCCGGTACGCCAGCGGTGCCTATGCCAGCCACCACCGAAAGTAAGACAACGGTGATTTGTTGGGTTAGCGAGAGGTCGATGCCATAAAATTGGGCCAGAAAGAGCACCGTGATCCCCTCGTAAAGGGCGGTACCATTTTGATTGGCCGTTGAGCCGACCGTTAGGACAAAGTTACTGATCTGGGGATTGACCTTGAGCACCCCGGAAGTTATGCGCAGTGATGTAGGTAACGTGGCATTGGAAGAACTGGTGGAAAAAGCCGTTAACATCACCTCTTGAATATCTTTAAAAAATTGCCAGGGGTCCCGTTTGGCGGCAAATTTAAGGACCAGTCCATAGGTGACAAATTGATGAATCAACAGTGCTAAAATAACTACCAAGCAATACTTGGCTAAAAGACTAATTACTTCAAAACCCAATTGATAGGCGGTAGTAAAGATCAAGGCTGCTACCCCATAGGGTGCAAGGCTCATGGCAATATCAATGATCTTCATGACTACGGCATAGACCCCCCGGAGCACTTTGCGGAGGGGTTCGACCTGTTCTTGATCCGCCAAAGCCATGCCGATCCCAAACATGACCGCAAAAAACATGACCGCCAGTAGGCCCCCGCCCCGATAGGCGGGATCTAAGGCCCCCGCCGCATCGGTAACGGGATTGCGGGGGATCACTTCTAGCATTGATTGAATCGGAGTTTTGGCCTCACCCGCCGCTGACATGATCCCAGTTACGGTTTGGTTATTGCTGAGGGCACTGATTAACCGTTCCCGCCCGGCCTCAGAAACCCCAAGTCCAGGCTGGAGTAGATTGACTAAGGCAATTCCGGTTATGACACCAATTCCGGTGATCACCAGGGTAAACAGTAGCGTCTTGGTTCCGATGCGCCCAATACGGCGGATATCCCCCAAGTCACTGATGCCCAAGACAATGGCGGTAAAGATTAGGGGCAGGATGATCATGAAAACAAGTCGTAAAAATACTTGCCCTGTGGGATAAGCCACATTACTGACCATCCAGTTGATGCGGTCATCACCGGGCGCTAAAAAATTGCCCATTAAACCTAAGACTAAGCCCAAGATCAGGCCAATAAATATTTTGGTGTGGAGCGGCCAAGAGACAGAGGAATTCATGCGCAAGCCCTAGGGTAGGGATAGCCTATCACAGCCCCATAAAAGGCCCCAAATAAGCGGTCTACCTTACTTAGGGCAGTGTGATCGGGCAAGTCGCGTCTATGATCCAAGAATCCCATGTACTTGTGCCGTGGGAATGTCAAGATAAGGGCGTATTTATGAGCGGCCAATGACGGCGGACAAACCAGACAGTACTAAAGCACGACAGCTCCTTGGTATGCGGGGGGCCAGTAGTGAAGGGCGTTCCCTAGCTTCTCTACGGCTCCAATTGATGAAACCCGTAACCTGGATCCCTTTGATCTGGGGGGTACTGTGTGGCTCCGCCTCGGGGGGGGGATTTACTTGGTCTGTGCGGAATGTGCTGTTAGTGATCATTGCCATGATCATGGCGGGGCCCTTACTGACGGGCTTTACCCAAACCATTAATGACTATTACGACCGTGAAATTGACGCGATTAATGAACCCTATCGCCCGATTCCTTCGGGGGCGATTACCCTCGATCAGGTGCGCGAGCAGATCATTGTCTTGCTGTTTTTGGGAGTAGGTACGGGCTTTATGCTAGATCGCCTGGTGGGTCATAGCTTCCCTACCATTGGCTGGCTGACGGTCTTGGGGATCTTTATGGCCTATATTTACTCGGCGCCCCCCCTTAAGCTCAAGCAAAACGGCTGGCTGGGTAACTATGCCCTAGGGGCTTCCTATATTGCCCTGCCCTGGTGGTGTGGACATGCCCTTTTTGGTACGTTGACCCCGACGATTGTGATCCTGACCTTGTTTTATAGCTTTGCGGGACTAGGGATCGCCGTAGTCAATGATTTTAAAAGTGTGGAGGGCGACCGCGCCCTGGGGTTAAAGTCTCTGCCCGTCATGTTTGGCATCCAAAAAGCCGCTTGGATCTCGGTCTTGATGATCGATGTATTCCAGTTGGGGGTGTTGGGCTACTTGATCTATACGGGCAAGTTTTATTGGTACGGGGCCATCCTCTTGGGCTTGATCCTCCCCCAGATGTTTTTTCAACGCCAGCTCTTAGCTGATCCCCTGGCCAATGATGTGCGTTATCAAGCCAGTTCGCAGCCCTTTTTAGTCTTTGGGATGTTGGTCACAGGCATCGCCCTAGGATCAGCTGGATGAAAAGACTCCTTGGGGCCATGATTATCCTCAGCGCCCTCATGCCGAGCCAAGCCGCCGATGTGCCCATCACCTTGATCCGGGCCAGAGCCGTGGGCAATTCCACCGCCACGGCCCAAGAAGTGCTGTACGTGCGCGTCTTAGATCAAACGAGCGATCAGGATCTTAAGGCAGCTTTGCTTCGCTATGCCCAAGCCCAGGCCAAAAAACGTCGTCTCGACCAGATCACCCTCTGGGTCGATCTAGAAAGTGCCAAAGATTGCGAAAAGCTAGCGGGCAAGCCCTATGCAAGCTATAGCTATCCTGCTCAGAAATTTAATTTTGGCTTTGCTTCACGGGCTGAATATCAAAAAGTTACGGCGGAGCTGCGTAAAAAGGGAAGTTGCAAACCTTTGTACTAAGGAGGAACCCATGATCACGCCTTTGCCCCCTTGGTTGATCCTAGACCCTTTGATCGAGCAGTGGCTCCGAGAAGATTGGGGACGTGGAGATAGAACCAGTGCGGGCTTATTTCTCACCCATAACCCCACTGTGCAGGGACAGATCTTTTTAAAAGAAGCAGGACTGATCTGTGGACTTCCCCTTGCCGCGCGTATTTTTGCTAAAGTCGGCTGCACCCTTACCCCCACGGTTGCCGAAGGGTCCCTGTGTACCGCCCGAACCATTATTGCTAAGGTGACGGGTACCGCCCAAGAAGTCCTAATGGCAGAACGGGTTGCCCTCAATATTCTCCAACGCCTCAGCGGGATCAGCACATTAACCGATCACTATGTGACGGGTCTAAAAAACACCCCAGTCCGGCTCACCGATACCCGCAAAACCACCCCAGGATTACGAATTTTAGAAAAGTACGCCACCCATTGTGGGGGTGCGGTGAATCATCGCTTTGGCTTAGATGACGCGGTCTTGATCAAAGACAATCACATTAGCGCCGCAGGTGGTGTGACCGCAGCCATCGAACGGATCCGGGAGCACTTGACGCATTTAATGCCCATCGAGATCGAGTGCGAAACCCTATCCCAAGTTCAAGAAGCCTTTACCGTCGGGGTTGATATGATCTTGCTGGATAACATGACCCCAGAGGATCTGACCATCTGTGCCCAGTGGATCCAGCGCCGGGTACCCCTAGAAGCCTCAGGCAATATCACCCTAGAGAATTTGGCCCAAGTTGCCCAAACCGGAGTGCAATTTATTGCCACCAGTGCCCCCATTACCCGCTCTCGGTGGTTGGATATTAGTCTAGATCTCCGCTAGTGCTGCATCCGTTGGGAACAATTCCCCGTACATTAGAAAGGTGGGGGATGGAGATCAATAGGTGAAACGATTAGCGGTTCAAGACCTACAGGGAGCTGTAACCGACTCCTTTGCCCAGGATGTTCGGTTGGGCCTCAGGGCACGTCCTAAAGCTTTACCACCCAAATATTTTTACGATACCCACGGGTCGGAGCTTTTTGAAGCCATTTGTGGGTTACCAGAATATTATCCTACCCGTACCGAAACCTTGATCCTGGGGCACATGGCCTCGGAACTATTTGCCCTAACCGGTCCCTGTGAACTGGTAGAACTGGGATCGGGGAGTTCCACCAAAACCCGTGTCCTCTTAGATGCATTAACGCTTTTAGACCCTACTGCCCTATACCGTCCCGTAGATGTCAGCCATTCTATGCTTAAAAACAGCGCCCTAGCCCTGAGTGAAGAATATCCAAAACTTGTGATCCGGGCCATTGTGGCGGATTATGAGCATATTTGGTCGCAGTTACCCCTGGCTGAAAAAGCCAGCCGGATGCTTATTTTTCTGGGTAGTACCCTGGGTAATTTTTCGGCGGCAGAATGTGATCTTTTTTTAACCAAGATCAGTACGGCACTCCAGCCCGGTGAATATTTTTTATTGGGGGTAGACCTCCAAAAAGACCAAGCTATTGTAGAAGCTGCCTATAACGACAGCCAAGGCGTGACCGCCGCCTTTAATCGCAATGTACTGCATCGCATTAACTACACGTTTAACGGCAATTTTGACCTCGATCAATTTATTCATCGGGCTTTTTATAATCCCTTATTACATCAGATCGAGATGCATTTAGTCAGTCAACGGGTCCAGACTGTCGAACTCGCAGATCTTGAGATGAGCATTAATTTTGATGATCAAGAGACGATTCATACGGAGTCCTCACGTAAATTTGATCCTCAAATTACCGCCCAAATGCTTACGGCCCAAGGACTTGATCCCATACATCAGTGGCAAGACCCCCAGGGCTGGTTTATGGTGATCTTGGCTCAAAAGCGTTGATCTGCTCGTTTTAGCAGTGAAAATTAATACTCAAGATAAATTTATATTTTAAAGGTTAAACACACCTTCACCTTGCCTCGTTAAACTTAGCCTGTTCAGGTGAGGAAGGAGCATGTTGACTGGAATTCTGACGGTTTGGCTGCTTTTAGTTTTAGGTGATTTCCTCTCCACATTTTTTTATCATGTCCCCAGCCATGTTTTTGGCAAGTTTCACAGCCTTATTCACCATTCTCCGAACCGAAATTACTTTCACTACGCCGTGTTAAGTCGTGATCCTTGGGTCATGCTGGATGGACTCTTGGGTGTGTTGCCCTATTTGGTCCTAGCTATACTTCTCTGGCCCCTTTCTCCGGTGGGTGTGGTGATTGGTCTCATCCTTGGTCAATGCCATGTGTGGTGGCGCCATACCACGGCCCTTCAGTGGAAAACCCCACCCCTGATCCAGCGCCTCTGTCAGATCTTGGGGATCACTACGCCAGAGATCCATTGGTTACACCATCACGATGCCAATACTGCCTATGGAGATGTATTTACGTTTCTGGATCTTCCGGCCCGTGCTTGGTTAAAGGTTTTACGGTATTTGAGAGGGAGATTTTATACCCCTTCAACGGATACGTGATCCCGTACTGGAGTCCCTGATTGAGCAGACCCATAGACCGCTACAGGGACTCCAGATCCAGAGCATTAATTCTCTAAGGACCGGGTGATGCAGGTTCACCGTTTACTCCTATTCCGGGCCAAGGTCAGGCGATCTTGTAAAGTGGCATTGCTTTGGCAAGGAACATCAGGAATATGTCACGATGTGTAAACAGTTCTTTGTATAACCATGAGCGAGACTGACCAGATCCGTGTACGGGGTGCCCGACAGCACAATCTAAAGAATGTCAGCCTTGAGATCCCGCGCAATAAACTAGTGGTATTTACCGGGGTTTCCGGTTCGGGCAAATCCTCCTTGGCCTTTGATACGATCTTTGCCGAAGGACAACGGCGCTATGTAGAGTCACTATCGGCCTATGCGCGGCAATTTTTAGGGCAACTCGATAAACCCGAAGTGGATTCCATTGAGGGGCTAAGTCCTGCCATTTCCATTGATCAAAAATCCACTTCCCATAATCCCCGCTCGACCGTGGGGACCGTCACCGAGGTCTATGACTATTTACGTCTTTTGTATGGGCGCGCTGGAGAACCCCATTGCCCTCATTGTGACCGGGTGATTGCTCCCCAGACCATTGAGCAGATCGTCGATAAGCTCCGTCAGATCCCAGAGGGGACGCGCTATCAGCTTTTAGCCCCCGTGGTGCGCGGCAAAAAAGGCACCCATGCCAAAGTCCTCGCGGCCTTGGGTCAAGAAGGATTTGTCCGGGTCAGGATCAATGGCAGTGTTTATGAATTAACCGAGAAGATCAAGCTGGATAAAAATCAAACCCATTCCATTGAGATCGTCATTGACCGCTTAGTCAGCAAAGATGGGGTAGAAGAACGTCTGGCAGACTCCTTAGAAACCGCCCTTAAAAAAGGTGAAGGGACGATCTTAGTTGAGCTTTTACCCCGTTCCGAAGAAGAAACCCAAGCCCTCGTCAAAGTTGCTGAAGCTAGTGGGGTCTACGATGCCAGTCAGCCCACAGAGCTTTTATTTAGTGCTAATTTTGCCTGCCCAGTTCATGGATCGGTCTTAGATGAACTCTCGCCCCGCATGTTTTCTTTTAACTCGCCCTACGGGGCTTGCCCAGCCTGTCATGGCCTAGGGTCCGTACAGGAATTTTCCGAAGAACGGATCATTCCCGATGTGACCTTGCCCCTTTATGCGGCGATTGCTCCTTGGTCCGAAGCTGGAAATCCCTACTATGTGGATCTATTGGCCTCATTAGGTAAAGTCCTTAAGTTTGATATTCAGATCCCCTGGAATAAACTCAACCGCACCCAACAGCAGATTATTTTGCAGGGCTTTGATGAAAAGATCTATGTAGATGCCGAATCTTGGTATGAAAAAGCCCGTGGCTATCAGGCCCGCTACGAAGGGGTGATCCCTGGGTTGAAGCGCCGCTATGCCGAGGCCAGTTCGGAGAAATTTAAACAAAAACTAGAGCAATATATTATTCCCCAGCCCTGTGCTTCCTGTCAGGGGATGCGTCTTAAGCCAGAGGCCCGGGCGGTTAAATTAGATGGGCGCAGTATTTTGGACCTGACGGGGGTTTCCATTGGCGATTGTCTGCACAGTTTAGAAACCCTCAATCTTACGGAGCGCCAAACCAAGATCGCCGATCAAGTGATCCGAGAAGTCAAGACTCGGCTTAGGTTTTTGATGGATGTGGGCCTTGATTATCTAACGTTGGATCGTACTGCGGCTACGCTCTCTGGGGGCGAAGCCCAGCGTATTCGATTAGCTACCCAAATCGGATCTGGGTTGACTGGCGTCTTATACGTCCTCGATGAACCTTCCATTGGCCTACACCAACGCGATAACGAACGGCTCCTTAAGACCCTATTTCACCTCAAAGACCTCAATAACACCTTGATCGTCGTCGAGCACGATGAAGAAACCATGCGGGCGGCGGATCATATTGTGGATATTGGC
>JANNOF010000380.1:0-18727 GCA_031398925.1 Gloeobacteraceae cyanobacterium SOY_34_metabat_371
GTAGTTGAAGTTGACTAGGGTGGTCAGTGTACCCGTAGGCGTGAGCTTAAAGACCGTGCCGTAGAAGGATGTTCCTCCAGTGTAGGTAGTGCCGTAGAAATTACCATCACTACCCTCAATCAACCCAGCCTGGGGACTGGCTCCGATGGTGGAGTTGAAGTTGACCAGGGTAGTCAGTGTACCCGTAGGCGTGAGCTTGAAGGCCGTACCTTGGCTGGAACTTCCCCCGGAGGAGGTGGTGCCGTAGAAATTGCCATCACTGGCCTCTATCAGCTCAGAGGGATTGGATCCATTGGTGCCGTTGAAGATCACCAGGGTGGTGCGCACCCCGCTGGGCGTGAGCTTAAAGACCGAACCGGAGAAGGATATTCCCCCAGAGGAGGTAGTACCGTAGAAATTGCCATCACTCCCCTCAACCAAAGGAGCGGAGGGGCCCCGGAGCGGGAAACCTTCAAAGTTGTACATTGGGGTGATGGTTTGCGCCGAAACTGGCATGAGGAATCCCAGGATCCCTACACAAAAAAATAGGGCTTGTAGTCCAAGCCCCAAAAAAGCAGATTGACGGATCAATATGGTCCAAGACCGCTGTCTAGAATCCGTAACAGCGGGATGCATCAATACCTCATTCAGGAAATTCGTTTGTGAACTGACTGTTTGATTTTTGACTATGGGGGAACAGAGCATTGAAGCCTCAAATGGGAATACAACTGGGAATATAACCACGTTTATCTGGTATGGATCAGCCGATGGAACAAGTTCCACAGGGACCCTCATTGTTATAGTGCACGCTTTATGGCTATACGCAGGTCTGCGGTCTATGACGCTAAGGGGATCCGCCGGAGTAAGCGCGGTTTATATAGTAAAGTCTAGTGTATTTCAGGACTTAAGCAAGGGCCATCGAGATAGGATGCTTGAGTTCCTAAATGAGCCATCTAGAGATCAATTCATTAAGTGCTGAATTATTAGCCTTATGTAATATCTAGCAATTTTTACCTCCAGACAGATCAAGGCAAGGATCTAACCATGAATATTTTAGGGAATATCTTAGGGCAATTCAACGGATTCGGGTTTCGCCACATGGGGCAAGCCCCAGCCTAATTTTTCGCGCAGCATTTCAAAAAATTCGGGAGACTTCAAGCGGATCAACTGGGCCTGATGATGGGATAGATTCATATGAATCCGGTCCTCTGGCAACACATAACAGCCCGACGATCCATCCGCTGAAAGAATTACATGCTCATGATTCCGCGGAGGATAAAGTATCAACGGCTCGGTATCGGCAAAGACCAACCCCCTTGCAGCCAAGGCATGGGGGCAAATGGGCATCATCTGAAAAACCCGGACCTCGGGCGTGATCACCGGGCCACCGGCCGCGAGGGCATAGGCGGTAGACCCCGTGGGGGTGGCAATAATCAACCCATCAGCGGCAATATCGACTAAATTATGTCTGCCGATCACCACTTCAAAATGACACAAACCCGTAAACGGCTCTTTGTGGACTACGGCTTCATTCAGGGCTAGGGCTTCCCAGATTAGGGTGTCTTGGCGAAAGACTTGGACTTCGAGCATGGTGCGTTTTTCGCACAGATACTCCCCCGCGAGCACCTGTAAAACCGCCTGTCGGGCTCGGCCTAAATAGGTCTCGGTCAAAAACCCCATGTGCCCGGTATTGATATTGAGTTGCGGGATTCCCACGGGGGCCAAAAGCCTTGCCCCCGCTAAAACCGTACCATCCCCCCCCAGGACAATGGCAAAACGCATGGTTTGATCAAATCCCTCCGGGACCAAACTCGCGATGGGCGTAAAGCACGTAGGGCGACTGAGCTTGGGATAGCCCAATAAGCCATTACGGCCTGGGATACTAATGACCTGACAATGATGTTCTTGCAAAAGCAACGTCAATTCATCCAGGGCCCGCAGGGCTGAGGACTTCGTATCGTTGTAAATAATGCCAATTTTGGTTTTACTCATGATCCCCGCCTGCACCCCTCCTAATGGTATGTTCTCTTGGGGCGGATGATGGGGAGAATCGGTTAGCTACTCAGAATAACGCGGTCTAAAGACCCTGTATTCTCTTCGCCCCGGCCATTAAACATGGCACGGACTAACCAAAGCTCTTGGGTGATCCGACAGGAGAGGTTAAATAAGGTCCGGGCCATGCGGTCACTGCTTTGGGCGCGGTCCTCCTCCAAGGTGAAGGGTAGACCATTCCATTCCGGTGTTAGTACCCGGTGATTATATAAAGTCTGCCAAATAGGTCGCATCCAGCGGTCTGAGGAAATATCAAACCACACCTGATAGGCACTACTTAGCCCCCGATTGAGATAGGCAATGGGGGTACACAATACCAGGCGTTCGCTCAGATCGGGTTCAAAAACACTAGGGCTAGGGCTTTGCCCAGAGCGGATCATCTCCAAAAAATTGCGCAATTCTAAATGGGGAAAAGCCTGTCGAAACTGCTGGGCTGCTGCGGTCAAGCTTTGTACTAGGGCTTGATCTTCGGGCCGCATTAAGACCGTAGCCAACAGATCGGCAAAGGCTTTACGCAAAAAATGATCTAGGGGCAACGATTCCTGACTTTGGGCTTGAATCCAAGTCAAAACACTTTGATAACGCTTGAGCTTGGCAAAGCCTACGCGCTCAGGAAAACGTACCATGGCCGCCCCTAACAGCTTGCCGTTGACTGGATCTAAAACATCCATTGCCAAAAGTTCCGCCCGCACCGGATCGAGATCCAAAATAATCTCTAGCATTAAGCGCAGTTCCGCCACGCCGACAAAAGTTCCCAGACCCGGATGGGTCAGCTCGATCAGGGTCAACAGGCCCCGGATCAGGGGATATTTTACCAAAGCAGGAAACTGTTCAATGGGGTAGACCACGGATCCCAACCGTTCTGTTAAGCGCAAAGATAGGGCTGGATTAGTCCGGGGCACCAGCACCGCAATGGCACCGGGCGCAACTCCAGTAGCTAAAAGATCGTGAATGGCCTGAACCAGTTGATCGGCGGCTTCTAAATAGGTCTGCCCCTGCAAAAGACGCACCTGGGGTTTGAGGGTGGTCTTGGGCACCGTGGGCCGAAATGAGGGATTCAAGGCACGGGCCATCTGGGCCCCCAACTGTACAAACTGGGCCGATCCCTTGTGGTAGCCCGTCAAGATCGTGACGTTAGCTTTTTGCGCAATCCAGGCTTCTACCTGACGGGGCACGCCCGTAAAAGATTCGCCGCCACCTTGGGTCAGCGCGACAAAAAGCCCCCTGATCCGTTGGTGGCATTGCTGATAAAAATCTAGGGCTACGGCGGGACTATCTTCGACCTGATCGACGATCACATAATCAAAATCCTGCCAAAAGGCATCTAGCGGCAAAATTGCTTGCTGAAATAACGTGATCTGGGTGCCATAGTCAAGGCAGCCGAGCTTTAAAGCTTCGGTGCGTAAACGTTCTAGACAACAGCCCGTCTGGGCCAAAAGTTGACAGCGGTTTTGATCCTTGGGATCCGGCCAAGCCTTTGAAAGGCGGTCCCCGACCTTCCAGACCCCGTTGGCCCCCGCAACATAGGCCATACTCGACAGCTCATCCCAGACCCGGTAGGGCTTAAGGCCCGCCGATCCAAAAACCAAAGCATGCTGGGGACACAGGGTACAGCTTTGGGCCAAAAGATATTGGGTCAAGTCCTTAGACAACACCTCCGGGGCAAAGGTGGCAGGCAGTTCGGGTACGGTCTGGCGTACCGCTAACCAATGATCCGCCAAGGACCGACTGACCAGACTCAAAAACGTTGAGACCCGCACGGGGCCCACCAGTACCGGGTACATGGCTTGGATCTGCGCCAGCATCTGTTGGGCTTTGGGCTGGGCCCGGACGATCCAAAGGACCCGCGAGGGAGCTACCCCAGCCGCCAGCAGCCCCCGATAATGATCGAGACAGGCATGGGTTAACCCACTCCCGGCCCAACCCCGAACCGCGTCAAAGGACCCGGTCATTATTTTTGTAAACGTTGGGCAAAACCCAACGACTGATCCAAACGCCCCAGTACTTGATTTTGTTGGTGCAAGATCAGGGTCAAGGGCACCAGTTCTGGTCCCTTGGGTTGACCCGTCAAGGCGACCCGCAACCCCTGTAAGATGGGGCCTGCTTTTTTAAGGCCCAAAGGCCCCGCCAGTGCTTGGAGATCATGTTTAAGGGTTTCAGGATCAAGGGTAGGGTGCTCTTGGAAAAACAGTTTTAGGGCACTCAAAACCCCAGGCATTTCTGGTTTTGCCAAAATATCCAAGCCCTCGGGAGTATAGCTCAGGGGTTCAAAGACCAACCGCCCAGAACGCACGGCTTCTTGGGTGCGACTGATCCCTTCTCCCAAAAGTTGCGCGGTTTGGGTTAACCATTCAGGGTGATCCGGGGATACTTCCGGTATGGCATACCCCGCTTGGATCCAGACGTTGGTCAGTAGGGTCGTAAGGTCGGCCGGAGACAGCAATTTCAAATGTTGCCCATTGAGCCAGTTGAGCTTATCCCAATCAAAACGCGCCGGAGATTTACTTACCCGGTCAAAGGAAAATAACTGGGCGGCTTCGGTGACCGAAAAGATCTCAGCGCCCGGTGGCGACCAACTGAGCATGGCCAAATAATTAATTAAAGCCTCTGGGATCAGCCCTAGGGCCTGAAAATCCGTCAGGGCCGTGGCCCCGTCGCGCTTCGAGAGCTTTTTACCTTGGGCATTATGAATCAAGGGCAAATGGGCAAACTGGGGGATTACTGCATCTAGGGCTTCGTACAACAGGATCTGCTTAGGCGTATTGCCGACATGATCATCCCCACGGATCACATGGGAGATCTGCATATCCCAGTCATCGACGACCACGGCAAAGTTATACAGAGGTTGTCCATCGGCCTTGGCAATGACCATGTCGCCGCCCAAATCAGCCGTTTGCCAGGTAACTTGGCCCTGGACTAAATCTTCCCAAACCACCGTGCGCGGCTCAGGGATCCTAAACCGCACTACCGGCTGACGCCCCTCAGCCCGAAATGCTGCCTGTTGCTCTGGGGTTAGATCCCGGTGCCGATTGTCATAACGGGTGGGCAAGCCCAAGGCTTTTTGTTTGGTGCGCAGGTCATCCAATTCTTCAGCGCTGCAAAAACAGTAATACGCTTGCCCGGTGCTCAAAAGCTGATCCGTTACCTGACGATAGCGGTCTAGCCGTTGCGACTGATAGTACGGGCCCTCATCAAAGTCCAGCCCCAGCCAGGTCAAACCCTGAATAATATTGCGGGTATAGGCGGTACGCGAACGTTCTTGGTCCGTGTCTTCGATGCGTAAAATAAACTTCCCGCCCAAGGAACGGGCGAACAAATAATTAAACAGCGCCGTGCGGGCAGTTCCAATGTGGAGATTACCCGTCGGACTCGGCGCAATACGGACTCTAACACCCATGACATGACCTAAATTAGGCTGGACTCCCCTGATCCTAGCGGGTTACGGGGCATTGTTGGGTGTAACGCAAAATGACATTAGTTTGCATAAATTCACCGCCCTGTAAAGTAACCCTACAAATGCTGAGGTTCTCGCTCAAGACATGCTAGAAAGGCCCCAATGAGCCTGATCAACCTGATGCACCACGACCTTGCCCAAGCTTTGCGTGAGCGTAATCTAAACCAGACGCGAGCGATTATCCTCCAGCTCCAACAGCGTATGAATACGGATCGGGTGGCAAATCTTTTATGGGATACCATCGAGTGCTTGGCTTGGCAGGAGGGCGATCAACCCGCCATTCGCTGGATCACCCAAAATAGCCCGTTGACCCTAAAACGCAACTTGCCGTTGCGCTAGGGCGCACTACTTAGCATTCCCGAGAGCGTATTGGTGGCGCCGATAATTTCAGTTTCCCAGGTATCCAAAGCCCTACCGACCCGCAAAGCAATTTGCTCTGGGGGGATTTGAGGGGCTGAGCGGGGTCCTAAAGCCAAGGTTTTACGGTCTAAGTTTAGTTGACTAACCATACTATGGGCCTGTTGGGTGAGTCCCAAGATCCGCAGACTATGGGTTTGGGCCACTTCTGTAGGTGCACTCTGGGCCATGGCTACTAAACTCTGGTGGGTAGCCTGGATTTGAGCTTGGGCTAGGTCTGCGGCTCGGAGCAACAGGATCATCGTCTCCGTATATTCACTGCTGTGATGCTTGAGTTGGCGGGTACGTTCGATTAAACTAAGGCAAATACTCGTAACTGCCATCGCCAAAACCATCTGCTGCTGCGGGATCTCCATAGGGACTAGGTTAGACGGTAGTATTCATAACCTGCCACAAATCTCTTAAGCCACGGGCAATACGCCGCGAAACCGTCATGGGCGAAAGTCCTAAACGCCGCGCAGTTTCGGTTTGCGTAAGGTCTTGAAAGAAAACAAATTCGATGATCTCCCGTGTAGACCCCTCAAGATGGGCTAGGGCTTGCTGGAGGCGGATCCGGTCCTCTTCGGCCAAACAAAAGCTCTGGTATGCCTGATCCGGGATGAGGTCGCCTAGGGAAAAGGCTGCATCGTCTTGAACATTGACCGGCGCATCCAAACTAAGGGGATTGCGGTTGGACCGGGCTAACTTAACTTGACGCCATTCGTCCGGCGAGATCTCAAGGATCTCAGCCAGTTCATGTTCACCGGGGGGGTGTCCCAACTCTTGGGTTGCCTCTTGGCCTACACGCCTTCCCCGACGGGCCAATTCTTGCAAACGACGCGGGATGCGAATTGCAGAACTACGGTCGCGGAGGTAGTGTTGCATCTCTCCGCGAATATACGGTACTGCAAATGAACTAAAGGAATGCCCCCGGCCTACATCGAAGCGTTCAACGGCACGGATCAAACCCAAACAACCCACTTGAACTAAATCTTCATAGGGTTCACTACAGCGATGGGAAACCTGATGGGCAACTTTACGTACCAACCCAATATTGGCTCTTACTAATTCATTACGTAGCCGAAGGGAAGGTTGCTCCCGATACGCTTGGAGTAATTCTAAATTTCTGACCTTCTCACCCTGAGCATATTGCATGGCTTCGTTCTCCTTGTCAGTCAACCTGAAAAGCGTATCGTTTCTTGACTGCCCACATCATGACTAAGATCACGTTGCTAAACAATAGGTTCCCGTGAAGATTAGGTGAACAGTTGTGTTAACACTTAGAAGTCAAAGATCGACCTCAGCGAAAATACGTGACTGTACTGATTAGATAAGTACCTATTTAAGACTTTTATCTTTATATTTAAACTCTAAAACTATAAGTGACAGGGATCACACGTTACTTTGGCTAAATATTTCTCGAAGAGGATCAGGGTTTTCCACTACGAAGACCAAAGCTAGATTATGAGATCTGCTCTTTATGGTCGTGTTTTTAGAAACAAAGGGAACTATAGTTGAAGCAATCTAACCTAGGTTCATCCCTGTGAGCCAAGACAACAATCTCCCCGCGCCCCTTGAGTCCCCCGTCTCGCCCCGCAATCGCACCGGATTGCCCAGCAACCTCCCGGCAACCCCCTCTACCCGCCGGGCCCTCTCTACCCGGACTTCGGTCACGCCTTTTCGGGAAAAGCTTTTGATGCAAAATCTCGTCACTGACGAGAACTACCAACGGGCCTTAGAGGAGCGCAAAAGTTCTAGCGAACGTAATGGGCGTTCTTTGATCGAACTGCTTGAGGAGATCACGGGTAGTCCCTTGCCCCCTGAGATGGTCCAGGAATATAAAGAACAACAACTTGTAGAATTGCAACTGCTCTATGGCATCGAATCCGTTGATGTACAGCAGCAAAAAAGCCTATTTGATCCGGCTGTAGTGCGTCAATTGGTCAGTGACTTGATGATGCCCCTAGAGCTGTGTACCCGCTATCGGCTGATGCCTGTACAGCAGGTAGATTCCACCATGATTATCGCCATGGTAGACCCCGAGAACCTAGAAGCCCTAGATGATCTCAACCGTCGGTTGCGGTCGCGGGGGTTGACCCTCCAGCGCATTGCCATTACCCAAGAGGATTATCAAGTCCTCTTAGCCCGGTGCTTGGATGCCCAAGCCAGTGACTTGCCCGAAGAAGCCCTCCCCGAATCTTCGCAAGAAGTGATGGAGTACATTCAAAATCTCGATGATCTGCGTGAAGCCGAAGATGAGTCCACCATGGATTTGTCCGAAGTAACTAGGGCCGCTGAAGATGCGCCGATCATCAAGCTCTCTAATTCGATCTTGCTGCGGGCGATTGAACTCAAAGTCTCCGATATTCACATCGAGCCCCAAGAAGAAGAGCTCAGGATCCGTTTTCGCAAAGATGGGGTTCTACGGGAAGCACCAGAAGGGATCGGACGCTTACCCAAACGCATCATTCCAGCCCTGGTGTCGCGCTTTAAGATCATGTCCGACCTAAACATCGCCGAACGCCGGGTGCCCCAGGATGGTCGGATCCGCCGGGTTTACCAAAACCGCAATATTGATTTTCGAGTTAGTACCCTACCCTCGCGCTATGGCGAAAAGATTGTCCTACGGCTCTTGGATAACTCCTCTACTAAGTTGGGGTTAGATCAACTGATCACCGATCCGGCCACCCTAGAGATTGTCCGAGAAATGGTGGCCCGTCCCTATGGCTTGATCATGGTTACCGGCCCCACGGGTTCGGGGAAAACCACCACGCTTTATTCCGCCCTCGCCGAACGGAACGAACCAGGGGTGAATATCACCACGGCCGAGGACCCCATTGAATACACCCTAGCTGGGATCAATCAAGTCCAGGTAATCCGCGATAAAGGCATGGATTTTGCCCGGATCCTACGGGCATTTTTGCGCCAAGACCCGGATATTATGCTGGTGGGGGAAACCCGTGACTTAGAAACCGCGAAATGCGCGGTAGAAGCGGCCTTAACCGGTCACTTGGTCCTAACTACCCTGCACACCAACGATGCTCCTGGGGCCATTGCCCGCCTCTCAGAAATGGGAGTGGAGCCTTTTATGGTCTCCAGTTCTTTGCTGGGGATTGTGGCCCAACGGCTGATGCGCAAGGTCTGTAAAGACTGTCGCCAACCGACGACCCCGGACCCGGATCGGCTCAGGCAATTTGGGCTTGTCACCTCACGGGAAGAAGAAATTCTATTTTACAAAGCAACAACCCACACGCCCATCGAAGTCGAAGAACGCCGCAAGCAAAATCTGCCGGTCTGCGCAACCTGTAATGGGCTAGGCTACAAGGGCCGGGTCGGGGTTTACGAGGTCATGCGGATGTCTAACAAGATCCGTGATCTGATTAACCGTGAGGCCGATACGGAGCTACTCCGAGAGACTGCCATTGAAGAGGGAATGAATACGCTCTTAATGTACTCTTTAAACCTTGTTCGCAATGGCGAGACCACGCTAGAAGAGGTAGAACGCGTTACGTTGTCCGATTCTGGCATTGAAGCCAATAAACGTAGGGTTTTAATCTGTCGCAGTTGTAGTGCAGAATTACACCCAGAATGGCTAGACTGTCCCTACTGCACCACGCCCCGCGTTCAAGCGTGATCGGTTCATTGTGTTGACCAACCAACGGAGGAACATTGCCCATGAGTAGTAGTTTGTCAACCCTGATGATTGAAGACTTACTGCAAGAAGTAGTAGACCGGAGTGGCTCTGATCTACACATTGCTGCGGGTCTACCCCCCTGTATTCGGGCCGGGGGCAAATTAAACTATGTGGGCAAAGAGCCCCTCAGTGCCGAAGATACCCAGCGCATGATCTTTTCGATGCTAAATAACAACCAACGTAAACAACTAGAGCAAAACTGGGAGTTAGATTGCTCCTATGGCGTGGTGGGTTTAGGACGCTTTCGGGTCAATGTCTACAAAGATAAGGGTTCCTATGCAGCCGCCCTTAGGGCTTTGAGTACCAAGATCCCTACCATGGAGCAATTAAATTTACCTCCGATCATGCGGGAGATTGCCGAAAAGCCACGGGGTTTGGTCTTAGTAACGGGGCCTACGGGATCAGGTAAGACAACGACCCTAGCGGCAATGGTAGACTTCATCAATAACAACCGTTCCGAACATATCCTTACGGTTGAAGACCCCATTGAATATATTTACCGTCCGGTCAAATCGTTTATTAACCAACGTCAGGTTGGAGAAGATACCAAGAGTTTTGCCAACGCCCTACGGGCTGCAATGCGGGAAGACCCCGATGTAATTCTAGTCGGAGAATTGCGGGATCTAGAGACGATTCAACTGGCGATTACTGCCGCTGAAACGGGCCACTTGGTTTTTGGGACTTTGCACACTTCAAGTGCCGCCCAAACCGTAGACCGGATGGTCGATGTTTTTCCCCCGATTCAGCAACAGCAAGTCCGGGTTCAACTTTCGAGTTCTTTAGTTGCCGTATTCTCCCAGACTTTGGTCGTTCGTAAAACCCCAACCCCTGGGATGGGATCGCGCTGTTTGGCCCAGGAGATCATGATTGTTACCCCGGCTATTGCTAACTTGATTCGAGAAGGTAAAACCGCTCAAATCTACTCAGCAATTCAAACCGGCGGTCAGTACTCCATGAAAACCCTAGAGATGACCCTACGGGATCTTTATACCAGCCAGCAGATCAGTTTTGAAAGTGCCATGACGAAGACCTCCCGGCCTGAAGAATTGTTGCGGATGATCGGTGGTCCCCCCGCTGCCGGACAACCCCCTGCTGGCCCCCCGCGTACCTCCCAAGCAGCGGTACTCGGTCGTCGTCCTTAACGTCTTTACGAGGAATTTACCATGGCTCAGTTTAAATATAAGGTCCGTAACATCCAGGGGCAGGCCATCGAAAAGACCGTTGAGGCCCGTGATGCCACTGCCCTACGGAGCGCGCTGCGCGAGCAAGGCTACTATGTTCTGCAGATCCAAGAGGTCAAGGGAGGGGCATTTTCTGGAAATGTACCCAGCCTTTCTAGCCTCAATGACCTCCTTTCCCCCGTTACAATCCGGGATAAGTCAGTCTTCTCCCGGCAGTTTTCAGCCCTGGTGAGTGCTGGGGTAACCCTGATCCGCGCCTTATCCGTTTTGCAAGAGCAGACCAAAAATCCCAAACTTGCCCGCTATACCGAACGGGTGCGTTTAGACGTAGAGCAGGGTACTTCCTTAGCCGATGCCCTGCGTAAACATCCCCAAGCCTTTGACAATCTTTATGTAGCCATGGTCCAGGCTGGTGAAGTCGGCGGTTGTTTGGATGAAGTGCTCGAACGCCTAAGTAAATTGCTTGAAGACCAGGACCGTCTTGACCGTCAGATCAAAGCAGCATTGACCTATCCTGTCACGGTATTGCTGTTGGCTGTGGGTTTATTTTTAGCGATGGTGACCTTCATTTTGCCCGTCTTCAAGGGGATCTTTAAACAACTGGGTGGGGAACTGCCTCCTTTTACAGCGGCCATGATGGGCATCTCCGATCTTTTGCAGTCAGTCTTTGGCTGGTTGGCAATTATTACCATTGGGGGCGGTATCGTCTTTGGCTACAACTACGCCTACAAAACCCGAGGCGGACGTGAGGTGATCGACCGGGCAAAACTTAAGTTGCCTTTGTTTGGCGATATCATCCAAAAAGCTTCAGTAGCCCGGTTCTGCCGGACCTTTGGTGCCCTGACCCGCTCTGGGGTACCGATCCTCACTTCCCTGGAGATCGTCCGCGATACCTCGGGTAATCAGGTGATCTCCAATGCCGTAGACAAGGCCCGTATGGCGATCCGCGAAGGGGGCATGATCTCCGTCACCCTTCAAAAAGAGCAGGTCTTCCCCGCCATGGCAACGCAAATGATGAGCGTCGGCGAAGAAACAGGGGAAATGGATACCATGCTTTATAAGATCGCTGAGTACTACGAGATGGAAGTCGAACTGGCGGTCAAAGCCCTAACGAGCTTACTGGAGCCGATCTTGATCGTAGTCCTAGGGGGGATGGTGGGGTCGGTTGTCTTGGCTATGTACCTCCCATTGTTTTCCGTGTTTGAGTTGATCCAATGATCCAGCTTTAGTTTTTAGCTAACCCGCTACGGCGGGTTTTTTTATGACTTGTCATTACCCTTTTATTTCCCTAGGAGCAAGCGAGACTGGAGGTATCCCGAGGCCACAATCATGTCTATGCTACTTTTGCGCCAACTTACCCAAATTTTTGCTCCCCTACAATGCCTTGCCTGTGACCGGCGAGCACCGCAGATACTCTGTGCTCGTTGCTACCATGAACTTTTAAAAGAGCAACGTACCCAAGCCCTGATCGCGGGACAATCCTCACCCGTATGGGCCTGGGCAAACTATAGTGGGCTAGTCAAAAAAGCGATGCATCAGCTTAAATACGAAGGCGCCTATGGCTGGGGACAGGTATTTGGGGAATTCGCCGGACGCTGGTGGCAAGAACTGCCCAGCCAAAGTATTCCGTGGCAAGTGGTACCGATCCCACTGGCAACAGAAAAGCTAAAAAGCCGCGGCTATAATCAAGCAGAGGAGATCAGCCGGATTTTCAGTGGCTGGGTAGGATATACCCATTGCCCGCAGTGGCTAAGCCGCATTCGTCATACCCAGGCGCAGCATAGTCTTGGTGTTGAAGCCCGTAAGGATAATTTACGCGGGGCCTTCCATGCCAGCCCCCAAGTCCGAGGCAAAAGTATTTTGTTGGTAGATGATATTTATACCACCGGATCTACAATTGCCGAAGTAAGCCAAGTCCTCAAAGATGCCGGGGCTGCCCAGGTAGGAACCTTAGTGATCGCGCGCCCTAGCGTTTGGACCCCCTAGGACTGGCAAGCCCGTGGTTACTCCACTAATTCGATCACGGCCATAACCGTTGCATCCCCACGCCGCGAGAGGGTACGGGTGATCCGGGTATAACCACCGGAGCGGGTACCATAACGGGAAGGAACTGCTTCAAAAAGGCCTTTGACGATTTCGGCGTCGTAGACAAAACCAGAGACTTGACGGCGGGCCGCCAGGGTTCCAGCTTTGGCTAGGGTGATCATACGGTCTACTTCGGTGCGCATGGCCTTGGCACGGGTGAGGGTCGTGGTGATCCGTCCGTGACGTAGCAATTCAGTGGTCAGGCTCCGCAATAGAGCCTTGCGTTGATCGGCGGGACGTCCTAGACGGGCTACGCGATTACGGTGTCTCATGGGTTCCTCAGGAGCGGACGGGGCGTTCTTTAGGCAAGGTCAAACCCAGTTTGTTTTTCAGGGCATCAATGACTTCTTCGGCAGACTTTTGACCAAAATTTTTGATCTCTAGCAAGTCTTCCTCGGTGTACTGCAACAAATCCGTAACGTAGTTGATCTGGGCCCGTTTGAGGCAGTTGTAGGCCCGAACCGAAAGCTGTAACTCCTCAATGGCGATTTGCGCGCCTTTTTCGGGAGTGGGCTTAAAGGGTTCGACCAAGGCTTCAAAGGTGATCTCCTCAAGGGGTTTGAGTAGCTCTACCAAGACCCGAGCCGCCTGGGAAAGGGATTCCTGGGGCGTCAAAGAACCATTGGTCCAGATCTCTAGGGTTAAACGGTCTTTATCTAGAGATTCCCCGATGCGGGCGGCGTCTACGGTGTAATTAACCCGGCGTACTGGCATAAACACCGCATCAATGGCTAGATAGTCAATGGAAATAGTATCCCCTTGACTACGATCCACGGCGCGGTACCCACGGCCCCGCTCGATCTGAAATTCCATTTCGATCTGGGCACCCTCGGCAAGATGCGCAATGGTGTGGTATTTGTTAACGACTTCTACTTCTGAGGGAAGTTCTAAGTCTTCAGCCGTTACTACTTTAGGTCCGTGGGCCGCTAAACGTCCGATCTGGGTATCGCTCGTATGGCTGCGTAGAACCAGCTCTTTCATGTTGAGCAAGATGTCTAAAACATCTTCGCGCACCCCAGTTAGGGTGGCAAATTCATGATTGACGCCTGTGATCCGCACCGCCGTTACCGATGTACCGTCTAGATTAGATAACAAAACCCGGCGGAGCGCATTACCCAGGGTGGTTCCCTGTCCGCGTTCTAACGGTTCTAAGACAAAACGACCATAGAGCGTGCAGTCTTTTTCAGTGCGCGAGTCTACGCATTCAATGGTGTACGGTGCCATAGGCCCTCCTCGTTAGCGTGAGTAGAACTCGATGATTAACAACTCATTAACCGGGGTATCAATATCTTCCCGTTCTGGAAGATTAAGCATCCGCCCCTCTAGGGTGGCCCGGTCAGACTGGAGCCATTTGGGGGCTGGAGGACTTTGGGCGATCTCCAGGTTATCGAGCAAAAATTGACGGGAGGTGGGTAAAACCCCGATGGTATCTCCCGGACGGACCCGGAAACTGGGGATCGTCACCCGTTTGCCATTCACCGCAAAATGACCATGATTAACCCATTGGCGCGCTTGCTGACGCGAATAAGCAAACCCCAAACGATACACGATATTGTCTAGGCGACGTTCTAAAAGCCCCAGGAAACTTCCCCCGGCATTTCCCCTAGCCCGCACCGAATCGGCAAAGGTACGACGAAACTGTAGTTCGCCTAAGCCATAGCTCCAACGAGCTTTTTGCTTTTCTTTTAGACGGATTGCGTATTCACTAGGCTTGGTCCGGGCTTGACCATGCTGCCCAGGCCGATACCCCCGCCGCTCAATGGCGCATTTGGGGGAGGTACAACGTGTACCTTTGAGATAGAGTTTAATGCCGACGGCGCGGCAAAGTTTGCAACGAGGTCCAGTGTAACGAGCCATGATATGAGCCTATACCTTAAACGCGACGACGTTTGGGCGGACGGACCCCATTGTGGGGAATGGGGGTGACATCTCGAATGAGGGTGATCTCTAGTCCAGAGGACTGTAGGGCACGAATAGCCGTTTCCCGACCGGCTCCGGGGCCGCTAACCATAACCTCAATCTGGCGCATCCCACAGTCTGCGGCCTGACGGGCCACTGACTCAGCCGCTTGCTGGGCTGCAAAGGGAGTCCCTTTTTTAGCCCCTTTAAATCCATTGGCCCCAGCGGAGGACCAGGCAATCACGCCCCCTTGGGAATCTGTGACCGTAACAATGGTGTTGTTGAAGGTGGATTTGATAAAGGCCATGCCATTGGGCACATTGCGCTTGATCTTCTTCTTACCCTTGGATGCTGGTTTAGCCATGATCCTCTTCTATTCCTCTCTACTTCTTAGCAGCGGGCTTTTTCTTGCCTGCCACTGCACGACGGGTCACACCACGACGGGTGCGCGAATTGGTACGTGTACGTTGTCCCCGGACGGGTAAACCCAAACGGTGACGCCGGCCCCGCAAAGAATTAATATCTTGCAAGCGCTTGATATTCATCCCTTCCATTCGACGCAAGTCCCCCTCGACGGGGTACTCCTCAAGGGCTTCCCGCAACGCTGTAACTTGGACCTCCGTTAGGTGCCTAACCCGAATATCCGGGCTGATCGCGGTACGAAACAAGATTTCTTGGGAACGAGCCAGACCAATACCATAGATGTAGGTCAAGGCAATCTCGATGCGTTTCTCGCGGGGTATGTCGATGCCAGCAATACGGGCCATTAATGATCCTCGACGTTTATGGTGTTAACCCTGACGCTGCTTGTGCTTGGCATTAGGGCAGATCACCATTACCCGACCCTTGCGCCGGATAACGCGGCACTTTTCACAAATGCACTTGACCGATGCACGTACTTTCATTGGCCTGTACAAAATTAGCAGCAAATAACTATTGTAGGGATGGATTGGTATTTCGTCAAGTTTTATTTTCAAGCAATTAAGAGTTTAGCGATCAAGTCCATAAAATTTTTAGCACTCCGGTAGTCAGAGTGCTAATATCGAATGGAGAAGTCTTGTGACCAAAGATACAAGCTTCCAGCTATTTGATTTACTTGCGTACCTTTCGCATGAATGGAGGTTATCCATGTCTGCTGTTTCCTTGCCTGTTACCAGCCTAAAGCCCCTGGGCGACCGGGTGCTCCTCAAAGTCCTTCAAGCCGAAGAAAAAACCAGTGGTGGGATCTTCCTACCCGATAACGCCAAAGAAAAGCCCCAAACCGGGGAAATTGTGGCCGTAGGTCCGGGTAAAGCCAATGACGATGGCACCCGTTTTGCTTTAGAAGTCCAAGTGGGCGACAAAGTACTGTACTCCAAGTACAGCGGCACCGAAGTAAAAATGGCTGCTGAAGAGTACGTACTCATTGCCGAAAAAGACATTCTCGCTGTTTTAGCCTAATTTAAAGGAGTTATTTCATGGCCAAGCAAATTGTGTTTGATGAACAAGCCCGTCGTGCCCTTGAACGGGGTATTGATGCGGTTGCCAACGCGGTCAAGGTAACCCTTGGTCCCCGTGGTCGTAACGTTGTTCTTGAGAAAAAATTTGGCGCACCCCAGATCGTCAATGATGGCGTGACCATTGCCAAAGAGATCGAACTCGAAAATCGCCTCGAAAACGCCGGTGCCCAACTAGTGCGCGAAGTCGCCTCCAAGACCAATGATGTGGCTGGAGACGGGACCACCACCGCAACGGTATTGGCCCAAGCTTTGGTTAAAGAAGGCCTTAAAAACGTAGCCGCCGGATCTAACCCGATCTTGCTCAAGCGTGGCATGGAAAAAACCGTTGCTTTTTTGGTTGAAGAACTCAAAAAAGTGGCTGTCCCTGTTCAAGGCTCCAAGACGATCAGCGAAGTCGCTACGGTTTCTGCCGGTAACGATGAAGAAATTGGTGGCATGATCGCCCAAGCCATGGACAAGGTTGGTCAAGAAGGCGTTATCACCGTTGAGGAATCTAAGTCCCTGACCACCGAACTGGAAATCACCGAAGGGATGCAGTTTGACCGGGGGTACGTTTCTCCTTATTTGGTGACCGATCAAGAGCGCATGGAAGCGGTTCTTGAAGAGCCTTACATTTTAATTACCGACAAAAAGATCTCGATCATCACTGATTTGGTTCCGGTACTTGAAAAAGTTGCCCGTTCTGGTCGGCCCTTGATGATCATTGCCGAAGATCTAGAAAAAGAAGCCCTCGCTACCCTAGTAGTCAACAAGTTGCGCGGCGTGCTGAACGTTTGTGCGGCTAAGGCTCCTGGTTTTGGGGACCGCCGTAAAGCCATGCTCGAAGATCTGGCGATCCTGACGGGTGGTCGGGTTGTTTCCGAAGATATGGGCTTTAAGCTAGAGAATACCAGCCTTGAAATGCTGGGTACTGCCCGGAAGATCACGGTAACTAAGGACAACACCACGATTGTGGCGGAAGGGTCCGAGGCCGAAGTCAAAGCGCGGTGTACTCAGATCCGCCAACAGATCGAAGAAACTGATTCTCAGTACGACCGCGAGAAGCTCCAAGAGCGGCTGGCTAAATTGTCCGGTGGTGTGGCGGTGATCAAAGTCGGTGCAGCCACAGAAACCGAACTCAAGGACCGTAAACTGCGCATTGAAGATGCAGTTAACGCCACTAAAGCGGCGATTGAAGAAGGAATCGTTCCTGGGGGCGGGGCTGCTCTAGTGCACCTCTCGGTGTTGATGAATGCCTTCATTGCGGAACAAACTGGGGAAACTGCCCTAGCCGCTAAGATCGTGCAACGGGCCCTTGAAGCCCCTGCGCGTCAGATCGCCATTAACTCTGGTCTAGAAGGCTCAGTGATCATTGAGAAGATCAAGAACAATGATTCCTTTAACTACGGGTTTAATGCGCTGACCAATGAGTACGAAGACCTCGTAGCCAGTGGTGTCATTGATCCGGTTAAAGTAACCCGCTCGGCTTTGCAAAATGCTGCTTCGATTGCCGCGATGGTACTCACCACCGAAGCGCTAGTTGTAGATAAGCCTGAGGAGGACAAGAAATCCCCCGCCGGTGGCGGCGGTGGCATGGGCGACTTCGACTAACGAACCGTTCTAGCTTGTCTCAAGGGGTAGTCTTAGGACTGCCCCTTTATTTTTTATGTGATCTCTAGATGAGAATTTTCAAACTACCTTGCACACCTAAGTTCTATTGGATGATATTAAGTTCGGATAGTTAGCTAGTTTCACACCTACGAGGCACACCTCGATTTAGTCGAAGAGCAGTGTGTCCATAGAGACATCTGCGAGGGGGGATGGGGGAGCGGGGGGGGAACCCTAGGTTCCGGCCCCCGAACTCTTCCTCTTGTTCTCCTAAAAAGAAGTCTATTGATCCCAACTACCCAAAAGATCCTGAGTAGCTTGCTGTGGATCCTGGGCCCCCATAATGGCCCGGACGACCGCTACCTGTTTAGCGCCACTGGCTAAGACTAAAGGCAGCGTTTCTGCATCGATCCCACCGATGGCAAAATGGGGGATCGCCATGTGATCCGCGCAGTAACGCACGTAGGTTAAGCCCACAGGAACCCGTCCAGCCTTAGTCGGTGTGGCGTATACCGGACCCATACCGATGTAATCCGCCCCTTCTTGAACGGCGCGTTGGGCTTCTGCCGGGGCATGGGTAGATTGCCCGATCAAGGCTGTTGGACCAAGGATCTGACGGGCAAGGGCGAGGGGTGCATCCTCTTGGCCCAAATGTACGCCATCGGCTTTTAGGGCTAGGGCCAGATCGGGACGGTCATTGAGAATAAATAAGGCTCCATAGCGGTCACACAGCTCCCGTAAGCCCTGACCTACCCTCAAGATCTGCTCAGCGGTACTGTCTTTTTCGCGTAGTTGCACTAAGGTGAGTCCCCCTTGTAGCGCAGCTTCGACGATCTGGAGCAGGTTTTCGTGGGGGCTAGTGACTAAATACAGCCGGGCTTGGGCTAATCGGGCTTTTTTC
>JANNOF010000314.1:0-15693 GCA_031398925.1 Gloeobacteraceae cyanobacterium SOY_34_metabat_371
CGCTGCACCCGGATCGGTAACCCTGGAAGTACTGGGGTTACCGTTGGGTACTACCGCCAGCTTTGATACCAACCCCGTTGTTGGCGATAGCGCAGTTCTAACGGTCACCACCACGAATACTACGCCCGCCGGCACCTTTGAACTGGTGGTGGTTGGAACGAGTGGCAATGCCAATGCCATCCCCGTTACCCTTGAACTCACCATCAGCCAACCCGCTACGGTTACACCACTGACTAATGTCACCCTCAGCAACAGTGGGTTTATTAACGTCACCAGGGTGCTGCAACAGGCCACGGTTCGTAATACCGGAACCACAGCTTTGATTGGTCCCCTCTATGTCGCCCTCAATGATCTAACCCCAGGGGTTACCCTTCAAAGCGGTACGGTCCAGGCGGGTACTCCTCCCTTGCTTTTGATCAAGGGCTTGGGTGAAACCTTAGATCCGGGTCAAAGTGTAGTGCTCACCCTAGAGTTTGAGAATCTGACCCCCGAAGTGCTCAGCTTTACCCCCCAACTGGTCAATGCCCAAGGACAACTGCAAGGGGGATCGGTAATTCTAGGGGGACAGGTACTGACCAATCGGATCCGGGTTCAGACTACGGTAACCAATACCGCGAGCACGGTTCAAACAGGGCCTTTCTACCTTAGTGTGGATACCTTGACCGCAGGAGCTACCTTGAGTAACGCCACGGCGATCAATCCCACTAGCACAGCCCCGATGATCGGATTGACCGCTCCTAGTCTCGATCCTGGCGCCACTGCGACCATCCTGTTGGAATTTATTAACCCGACGCCTGAAGCCTTGAGCTTTACCCGCAGTCTGGTCCAAGGCGTCAGTATTCAACCCGCCAAGCCGATCAAAGCAGTCAAGTTCAAGCTGAAAAAAGGTCTGATCAACAAGACCCGTAATCGCTAACCAGGGATCTATAGAGGGATCTATAAGGGTTGGCCCGTATGCTGACCCTTCTTAAGTTAGGATCAAGTCCATGAAGTACTGGCGCGAGACCTTAGCCGTAGCAGGACGGATCTTGAGAGAGTTGGGGCGTAGACAGCGCAGCTTGATCTTTTGGGGTATTTTTCCTATAACTTTACTCTGGCTCAATGGCTATATCCTGGCTGAACGGGCGCAAATCGCCCCTACCGAAGCCTTCACCCGTGCCGCGCCGGTGACGTTAGTCGGGGCGGCTTTGTTTTTTAGCTGTCTGGGGGGTAGCGTTGCTACGGTTGTGGCTGAGCGTGAGCAAGCTACGCTTAAGCGGTTATTTATTTCTCCCCTAAGTGGGGTTTCTTATTTTTTAGGCGTATTTTTGGCCCATAGCGCCATTGGCTTGGGCCAAGCCCTTTTAGTCTATGGACTGGCCCTCTATTTGGGGGCAGAATTTAGCGGATCTTGGCTGTTGAGCCTTGTAATTGTACTGTTGAGTGTTGCCGCCTATGTGGGCGTAGGCTTTATTTTGGGCACCCAGTTTGCCCGTCGGGTCGAAGATGTAAATGCCTTGGTTGCGGCCTTTGGGGTGCCCCTATTGATCCTGGGCGGGGCCTTTTTACCGGCGGCGCTTTTTCCCCCCAATCTCTTGGATCTAGCCCAGTGGAATCCGGTTTTTCACATGACTGAAGCGCTATTACAGGTTAATGCTGATGATGCAGGGTTAGATCAAGTTGGAGATCATGTAACTTTTTTGAGCTGGTTTGCCCTAGCCATGACCGGGGGTGGCTGGCTGGCCTATCTCCGCATGATCCAACAGGAGCGCAGACTCTAATGCTCAAGATCACCCATTTGGTCAAAAATTTTGGTTCCCGGGCCGTGCTCCAAGGCTTAAATTTAGACCTCCAACCGGGCGAGGTCTACGGCTTACTGGGTCCCAATGGGGCGGGTAAAACCACGCTGATCAATATCCTCTGTGGGCTACTGCAAGCCGATAGGGGTACCCTCACCCTCAACGGTAACGCCTTGGGATCAGCGAATAGGGGCTTGATTGGGGTGGCACCCCAAGAAAATTTGCTCTACCGCAGTCTGACCTGTGCTGAAAATTTAGATTTTTTTGCCCAGATCTACGGGCTTAATCGCACGGAACGCCGGAACCAAGTGGCCCAATGTCTGGCTCAGGTCAATCTCACTGACCGCGCCCATAGCCCAGTAGAATCTTTGAGTGGTGGCATGCAACGGCGCTTGAATATGGCCGTGGCCTTAGTACATCAGCCTAAACTTGTGATTTTAGATGAACCGACTACGGGTCTAGATATTGAAGCCCGATACGAATTATGGGAATTGATCCGCCAATTGCAACAATCAGGGGTAACGATTTTATTAACCACCCATTTATTAGATGAGGTCGAACGCCTCTGTGGGCGCATTGGGATACTCAAAGCCGGTCAGATCATCGTCGAGGGCAGCCTAGGGGATTTATGTCAACGCATTAACGCCGTCGAAGTGGCGACGATCAAAAGCTCAGCCGAAGATCAACTTTTAGCCCGTGCCCAAGTCCTGGGCTTTACCTCCCGGCGCTATGGGGGTGAATTAGCCCTCTGGTTGCCCCAGGTTTGGACCTTAACGGAGATCCTCAACTGTTTTCCAGGCATTCCCATTGAGTCCATTACTCGCCAGCCTGTGCGGTTGGAGCACGTTTATCTAGAGATCACGACTGCTAGCGAGGGGCTCTAGGGGATTTTCAGCAAACAAGAATTCAGGTACAGGAACACCACCGAGGAGATGTTCTTGCAAGACCCGCTCGATCACTACTTCAGTTGCGGAGTGATACCAATACCCACCGGGATACACCAAAAGAATGGGTCCACGGGCGCAAACCCTGAGGCAATTGGCCTTAGTGCGCTGCACACACACGGCACCCCGGTCCAGATCCAGTTCTTTGATCCGGCGTTTGAGATAGTCCCAAGCGGGCAGGCCGATTTCCGGTGGACAACATTGGGGCTTAGTGGCATCAACACAGATCAATAAATGCCACTGATAGGTCCCTAGGCGCAGTTGCATTGCCGTCTGGAGTAGATCCATTAGCCCCCCGGATTGAGTCCCCAGCCTTTGGCACGTTCTGAGGCCCGTAAAATAAAAGCACCCAACTGATCTAATTCGGCAGCCGAAAGATAATCCGCATCCCGGCAACTGGCGCTAGATTTTTTGCCATCGTAGGTTTTGGGGTCTTTCATAAAAGTTACTAGGGCATCTAGATTATCCCGTGGCGGGGTAGCCTGTTTGAGGGTAAGTAGGGCTAGGGACACGGCTTGATTGGGTAAAGTATTACCCCCCACGTGGCAATTGATGCAGTTAGTCTCAAATAATTTTTTGCCTGAGGCCAGATCCGCTGGGGTAAATAGTGCCGTTTCCCCTCGGGAATTGAGCACGATATCCACAGGACGCTGGGCCAAAAGCTGCTGTAACACATAGCGGTCTTTGGTGGTGCTTTCTTTAGTCGGCTCTTGTGCCTCAGTACAGGCAACGAGGAGCAACAGGAGCACGGCCCCATAGAGAGTCTTCACCTAGCGGACGTCCTTACCCTTACCCCAAGCGGGGTTAAAGTTAGCTTCCTTAAGGATATGGGCCGCAATTAACGTTAGGTTGGCATCCTCAATTTGGTTGTATTCCGGGTGCCGTCCCTGATCAGCAAGATTTTCTAGACCATCATAGCTAAGGGGCTTTTTCATGTAAGAAACCATGGTTTCTAGATTGTCGAGGGGCGGAGTAGCCCCCTGCAACTGAGTCAAAGAGAGGTTGATCTCCTTGACGTTATAGGTTCCGTAGGTCTGTCCACCAACGTGACACTTACTACATTCTGCTTTGAAGATCTTGGAGCCTTGCTTCATCTCGGCGCGGCTAAAGGTCTTCTTGCCCCCCGCAGGATCAGCCTTTGCCACAAAGGCATCCGGGGAGTTTGAGGCTGGGGTGGCGGCGGGCGCAGTACTGGTTGTTTCCCCACCGGAACAGGCCGTGACCAGGACAGCTAACAACGGGGCGAACCAAAAAAGAGGTTTGATGGACTTCACTGGGTTTCTCCTGTGGGAACGGGGGCCTGGACGGCCAAAATAATTTTTTTGGCATCCTCTAATGCTAAAAGCGATTGGGCATCGCGGTAGGGGATGCATAGATGATCACACCAGACCAACACCTGTTCCACGCTCAGGTGATAATCTTCAGCTAGATCACAGATGGAAATGTCGGCGAAGCCCATGTAGACCTTTAGGATCACCGACTATTTTGCCATAGAACGGCTAGACGGGATCTCAAAGATGAGAATTTTATGAAGAAAATGAGAAAAATTAACCTTCAAGCCACGCAGCGCACTGGGCCAGGGCCGCACAGGTAGCGGTTTCCGCCCTGAGAATACGTACCCCCAAGGACACTGCCTGCCAAGGACGGGCTAAGGTCAGTTCTTCGGGACTCCAGCCGCCTTCTGGCCCGATCCAAATGCCTAGGGGCTGGGGCACAAGGGGGGCTAAAAACGCCCGCAGGCTCAGCCCTTGATGCCGTTCCACCGCGATTACCTGCAATGGATAGGGACACTGGGCCTGCTCCAGCCCAACCACCGGGAGGATCTGAGGTAAATGGGTCCGTTCACATTGTTCACAGGCTTCTTGGGCGATTATCTGCCAGCGTTGGATCTTATTCTCTGAAGGGGGGCGTTGGGTATAGCGACTGATCACCGGCTGGATCATAGTCGCGCCTAGTTCGGTGGCCTTTTGGATCAACCAGTCCATGGCCTCGCCCTTGAGGACACTACATCCTAACCATAAAGGCTGAGGGAGTTCGGTGGGCTCCTGATCAAAGCGGGTCTCGAGGTCCACAGCACCCCGTACCCAATGCCCCAGCCACACAGACCCCTGACCATCAAGAATGACCACTGGGGCGGGGGGCGTAAGACGTAATACCCGCTGCAGATAATGATCCTGATCGGCGGTCAGGGGTACGTGTGTTGCCGTAAAGTGCGCCGGAGGACACCACAGACGGGGTAACCGCTTTAATTTTTCACGAGGATCAAGGCTGCCCATTGGCCTTCCGTTAAGGTTTGGTGATGGGTCCATTCTGCGTGAGTAGCTTCTAAGATCGTCTCGATCTGCGAAACCAGGATCCCGCTCAAGACCGCCCAGCCCCCTGGTTCCAGTAAGCTTGCTAAACCCGGCAGTAATTTAAGGATCACCGGGGCCAGAATATTACACACCAGTCCATCCACGGGACCGTAGACCTCGTCCACACTGCCTTCAACGACCCAAGCGGTCAGGCCATTGTGATCTAAGTTGGCTAAGGTTGCCTGGACTGCCTGGGCCTCGAGATCAACGGCCCGTACCTGCCAAGCCCCCAATTTCAGAGCGCCAATGGTCAAGATCCCCGATCCACAGCCAATATCGGCAATTTCTTCCCCCCCCTGGATCAACTGCTCTAGGGCCACCAAACACAGCCGACTGGTTTCATGTTCACCCGTACCAAAGGCCAAACCGGCATCTAAAAGAATTACCATGCGGTCGGTGGGTTCATGCTCAAGCCACACCGGACAAACCAGTAACTGATTGCCGACGGGGCGGGGTTGCCAATGGGTCATCCACTGGGTTGCCCAATCCTCCGCTAGATGCTCGGTGATCTGGATGTGAGGCATGGACGTGGCAAATTCTTCCTTAGCCTGCTGTAAAAGTAGGTCTAAGTGGGCTAATTCCCGCTCTGGCTGGGGTGGATATAAAAAATAGGCGCGGATCTGGAGTTCCTGGGGGAGGCCTTCCTCTTGACCATCGATGAGGGCATCGCTAAAGCGTTGCTCACTGGCCACACCTAATAATTTATTGGTTCCTAGGGATAGCTGTTCGATCTGCCAAAGAATAGTCTCTTCCAAAAGCGGATCAGCGGTGATGGTCACTTCCCACATGGAACTTCCTGGACTCCAGAGTCAGTGTAGCGCTAAAGATCTAGGATCTAGGCCAGGCGGACCCGCAATTGCTGGAGGGCATCTTCTTCTAGACGGCGGACCATTTTGCGGGTTAGGCCCAATTGACGCGCAGTTTGGGAAATCGTAATCGGGGGAGTAGCCTCCAGACCATACCGCAGACCCAATACCTCTCGTTGGCTGGGAGTCAGCATTCCTAGGGCATGGTACAGGCGGGTTGCGGTTTCCTGTTGGATCGCCTGTTCTAAGGGGGGCGCGGTCTCCGTGGGCAAGATTTCCCCAAAGATCAGATCCTGTTGGGCCAGGACAGGGCCATCTAAGGAGCACACCGGCTGAAAAGAAGCCTGGATTTGCCGGATCTGGCATACTTTGAGGTCACTGTGCTCTGCAATCTCTTGGATGCGGGGTGTGCGTCCCAAGGCCCGGTTGAGCTGTTCTACGGTCTTATTGAGCAGGCGTTGCTTATCGTGGAGATGATTGGGCAAACGAACCACCCGGCCCTGCTGGTCCAAAGCCCGGATAATGGCTTGGCGGATCCACCAGGTGGCGTAGGTGGCAAAACGAAACCCTTTGGTGGGATCAAATTTGAGCGCGGCCCGCTCTAGGCCCAAATTACCTTCTTGAATAAGATCCGCTAGGGCCAACCCCCGGCCCTGATATTTTTTGGCCAGGGCAACCACTAAACGGAGATTGGTTGCCATCAAGCGTTGCTTGGCCTTTTGTCCTGCCCGGACTAGGGCAGGTTCGGGGTTCGCACTATTGAGCCAAGTTAAGATCTGTTGTCCCAGTTGGATCTCTTCTTGCGGACTAAGCAACGGTTGGTTTTTCAGTTCCCGTAGGTACAAACCCACACTATCCACACAGGCGGTCATGATCGCTACTCCTTGGGGCAAACTTCTGGTTAGGCGGATTTTTGCGTAAAGGCACGGCTGAGTTCTTCTAAAAGTTCTTGGGATTGGGCTGGGCTGAGTTGGGAAATTTGCCCTTGGAAGCCCTCTAACGAAACCCGTGCGGCGGCAATACCCGATTTATCTTTGATCCAACGGATCAGGGAATTGACCTGTTTACCCGACCAAGATTCTATCGGCCCATAGTGCTGGACTAAAGCCTGGATCAGACGGTCTTGGGCCGAAGCTACAGGTTGGCTGGGGACGGGTAGCAATTCTTCCGTGTCTTCTTCGGCGCGGTCAGGGGCTGCCGACAAAAGCTGTAAGCGCTCGCACTGGAAATTGGTAAAAGTGCGTTTTTGACCTTCGATCTCTTTACGTTGCTGCGTAATGTGGCCTTCCACATAGACCAAGCGGCCCTTAGTGAGATGCTCGACTACGGGAAATTCGCCGATGTGGGAGAAATCAAGAAAAGCGGTGTCTTGACCGTAATTGGCCGCGCCATCCACAGCTAGCGCAAAGGTGGTGAGCTGCACCGGGCCTTTTTCCCCAGAGCTTTCGAGGTAACGCACCTCGGCATCGCGGACGAGTCTACCGATCACCATGACTTTGTTGAGCATGGGGTAACGGCGGCGGTTGGTTTGCGGTAATGTGCTGTTCATGAGGGATCCTTTGGAGTTGCAATGAAGTGATTTGGTTCAGTGAAATCAATGAAATTAAGCCACAAAAAAACAGGTTAGCTGGCCCGTCCGGCTAAACGATAACGAAATAACCGGGGACCAATGGCATGGCGGATGCACACCGCATTGCTTTCTAGCTTTTTGAGGCGTTGATTGGCCGTGGTGAGGTTGAGACTAAGGGCCTCAGCCATCTCCGGGGCCGTGAAATGGGGTTGTTGCACGACCCATTGGAGGGTTTCTCGGTCGGCCTGAGAGACCTTACCGAGCAGTTCCCATTCACCGGGCCTAGGTTCGGTCAAGATCAACAGACCATGATGCTCTAGGGCCATATTCACTTCCTCGGCGACTTCTCTAGAGGGTTGACGGACCATAAAGCCCCGTTGGGGATAGATCCGTTCCCAGGCTGAGAGGAGCTTGACAAAAAGTTCAAGCGCCACCGAGTAATTCATCGCTGCCACCGAACTCAAGTCCACGACCAAAGTCGATCCTAGGGGTTGGCGATGGAGCTGTTCTTCCATAAGCGAACGCAATTCACGTCCTCTCTCCCGGCCCCAGAGGAACTCACCGGCTTGACCCAAGTGCATAACCTTTGTTTCATTCATTTCAATGAAATCATATCGTGTATTTCTGGATGCTGTCAAGGGTCAAAAAAAGTTTTTTTGAGGGTATCCCACAGCAGATGGGCGACCGCCAGTTTGGGCTGAGGATCAACGGGGTGGGCTTCGCCATTAGCCAGCAGGATCCAGCCTTGATTGAGGGCTTGCCCAAAACCACTATCCGGGAGATCGACTGGATTAACAAATAGGGCATCAACTTTTTTGGAACGGAGTTTTTCCCAAGCGGGGCCTAGAATATCCCCGGTTTGGGCGGCAAAACCAACGATACATTGTCCGGGGCGACGCTTTTGGACGAGTCCCTGCACCAGATCCGGGATGGGTTCGAGGGTCAGTTCGTGGGGTAGCGCTGACTTGGGAACTTTATGGCTAAATACTTCTTTGGGACGCACGTCGCCCACGGCGGCATTCATGATCAAAATATCCGTCTCAGGAAACAGCCGCTCAAGTTGGTCCCCCATGTGCTGGGCGGTGATCACCGGATAGGCGGTGATATATTCGGGCACCGGATCCTTAAGGGGACCATGCACCAAAGTTACGGTAGCCCCGCGTTGAAACGCACTGCGGGCGAGGGCGAGGGCCATCTGCCCCGTGGCCGGATTGCCCAAAAAGCGCACCGGATCCCAGGGTTCGCGGGTGCCCCCGCCACTGATCAAAACCCGCTTACCTACGAGATCCCGCCCGCCACCCGTCCAAAAAAGCCCTTGGGTGTAGGTCAAGATCTCCTCTGGCTCAGCCATACGCCCGGTGCCCACGGTATCACAGGCTAAACGCCCACTAGTCGGCGGGATCAAATGATAACGGGGGTCTGTTAGTAAAAGGGCTAAATTGCGCTGGACACTGGTTTGTTCCCACATCGCCGTATTCATGGCCGGGGCGATCAACACAGGACAACGGGAAGCCAAGACCATATTGGTTAATAGATCATCGGCGAGGCCCAAGGCCAATTTCCCCAGGGTATGCGCCGATAAAGGGGCGATAACTAGGACCCCTGACCATTCGCCCAACTCAATGTGCAAAGGGCGGCCTGTGGGTTCCCACAGATCGTGATCCGTATAGACCGGATGACGGGCTAAGGTTGCCAGGGTTAGGGGCGTAATAAACTTGGCCCCCGCTGCGGTCAAGATCACCCGTACGGGGGCTTGGGCTTTAGCCCAACTAGAGACTAAGCTGCATATTTTATAGGCGGCGATACCACCGCCACAGCCCACCACGAGCGGGCCATAAAGGGACCTAGTCTGCCTAGTCTGCCTAGTCTGCAATGATCTCTGGGGTCATTAGCTCTTCGGAAAGCTCATAGATAGTCCGTACTACAGGCTTGAGGCTGCCATCCTCATCTTCATCATGCTCTTCATCGTAGTGGCGGCGCTTGGCCCGTTGGGCAACTTGCACCGTTACGCGGTAGCGGTTTTCAGCGGAACGGATCAGGCTTTCCGTGCGGTCCATCAACTCACTAGGGTCTATGGGAGTGCTCATAGGGGACCACGGTAGAGTACAAGATTGATTCTAACGCTTCTAGGCACCGCTCTAGTTGGTCATTGACCACTTGGTGCGTAAAGTGCGGGGCTTGGGTAATTTCTTCGGTGGCTTTGGCAAGGCGCTTTTGGATCAGCTCCGGCTGTTCTGTTTGACGTTCGGTTAGGCGGTCTTCTAGCACTTGCAAAGAAGGAGGCAGGATAAACACCGAGCAGACCTGGGGAAAATTGGTCATGACTTGCATCGCCCCTTGGACCTCGATTTCTAACAATACATCAATGCCTTGATCCAGCTTTTCACAGACGGGCTGACGGGGGGTGCCGTAGAAGTTACCCAAATATTCCGCCCATTCTAAAAATTCGCCCTGTTGGATCTGGTTACTAAAGGCCGCTTTAGTCAAAAAATAGTAGTGGATCCCATGGGCTTCATTGGGGCGCGGCAAGCGGGTAGTCGCCGAAATCGAGACAAAAAGCTCCGGGTGACCCGCCAATAAGTGACGTACTAACGTACCTTTGCCAACCCCGCTTGGCCCTGTCAAAAGGATCAATCGACCGAGTGTTGTCATAAAAACCTTGGGATAGCTGCTGTTCTTCTAATGGTACCCTTGGGGATCTAAAGCCCCGCACTTCCCTCAGACGAAGGAAGTTCAAGGGTATTATGTTCAAGTGCTGTGGGAGCAAGATCCTGAGTAAGCGTGTAGTCCTCATCCGCCATGGGCAGAGTAGCTGGAACCTTAAAAACTTGATCCAGGGCACCTCGGATGCGTCAATTCTGACCGATCTGGGGATTACCCAGGCCCAAAAAACGGCCCAGGCATTGGCCCAAGTAGACTTCTGTACGGGCTTTGTTAGCCCCCTCACCAGGGCACGGCATACGGCGCAGATCATCTGGGGTGAACGTACCCAGACCATGACCGTACTAGAGCCGCTAAAAGAGATCCATCTACCCCAATGGCAAGGGCTGACGGCCCAAGAAGCCGAGGCTCAATATCCTGAACAGTTTGCCCAGTACACCCATCACCCTGAATTGTTTGCCATGGCGGGACGTTTGCCTTTGGTGGATCTGTGGCAACAAGCCCACCAGAGCTGGGAGCAAATTCTAGCGGCCTCCGGCACCTGCCTTTTGGTTGTGGCCCACAATGCCATCAATCAGGCCCTCTTGTGTACGGCCCTTGGCCTTGGCCCGGAGCACTTTCGCACTTTTCGGCAAAATAATTGTGCGGTTAGTGTCCTCAATATTAGTGAACCCGGATCAGCCCAGCTAGAGTCGATGAACCAAACCGCCCATCTGGTTGATCAGGTAGATTTCACTACCAAACCGGGGACCACGCGCATCCTGTTGATCCGCCACGGCGAAACCAATTGGAATCGAGAAGGCCGCTTTCAGGGGCAAATGGATATTCCCCTCAATGACACCGGCATCCTCCAAGCCCAAAAGACGGCGCAACTTTTGGCCAGTACTAAGATCCATCAAATTATTAGTAGCCCCCTCAAGCGGCCTTATCAAACGGCGCAAGCGATTCTAGAGCAGCATCCAGTTTCAATCCAGACCATAGATGCCCTACAGGAGATTAGCCACGGTACGTGGGAAGGAAAGCTCCATGCCCAAGTAGAAACGGAATATCCTGGGCAACTAGACCGCTGGGCTACTGCCCCCGAAACGGTCCAGATGCCGGAAGGTGAGGATCTAGTCATGGTTTGGAAGCGCGCCACCCAGGCTTGGGTTGAAATTTTAGAGCGGGCCACAGGCACGACCACCGTCGTCGTAGCCCACGATGCGATCAATAAAGCCATTCTTTGCCAATTGGTCGGGCTAGGTCCCCCAGCCTTTTGGCGCTTTAAACAGGGCAATGGGGCGGTTACGGTGATCGATTATCCCCAAGGGATCGGGGAACGCCCGGTCTTGAACTGTGTCAATTTTACAACCCATCTCGGGGGAGGGGTCTTTGACTGTACCGCTCAGGGAGCGCTGTAATTAGCTACTCCCTAGACGCGTACATACCCTAGAATAGGGCCTCAAACCCGGCTCCCATGAGCACAGGGCGCGTGGAATTGGAGATCGGACAGGCCTCAGCGTAGACATTGCATACGTATTCCGCCACCATCCGGTCGGTATTGAATTGTGGGGCTAGGGTGCGGATCGACTCTTTCATTTTGGCAATCCACTGACGGGGGAGGCCCTTTTCGTCACGGTCATAAAATAAGGGCACCACTTCATCTTCAAGTAGGCGATAAAGCGACTGGGAATCGTAGTAATCCTGGGCAGCTAGGTCATGGCCTTCGAGGTCTTCACCGATGGCCCAACCGTTTTTGCCGTTGTAGCCTTCGATCCACCAGCCATCTAAGACACTAAGGTTGATCCCCCCGTTGAAACCGACTTTCATACCACTCGTGCCGGAGGCTTCGAGGGGACGACGGGGGTTATTGAGCCACACATCAACACCCTGGACCAACTTACGGGCCACATAGATGTCATAGTTTTCGATAAAGGCCACGCGGCACTGGAGATCAGGATGCTTGGCCCATTCCAGGATTTTTTGAATAAAGCGTTTGCCTTCTTCATCCTTAGGATGGGATTTCCCCGCCAGGATCAACTGTACCGGGCGTTCCGTGCTGCTAAAAATTGCCCGCGCCCGGTCGGGGTCTTGAATGATCAAGTTGGCCCGTTTATAGGTGCTAAAACGGCGTGCAAAACCAATGGTCAAAATGTTAGGGTCCAATATGTCGTTGAGGGCTTGATGGATCCGTTGCTCTGACTCGCCCCGTTGCCGACGAGAAGTGGCAATGCAGTCACGACCATAGGCAACCAAGCGCTCCCGGAGCGACTCATGTTTCCACCACAGTTCTTCATCAGGGATCCGGTCTACGTGCGCCCAAACCGCCGGGTCGCTCATGTGTTCTTCCCAGTCTTTGCCCAAATAGCGGTCGTACAGTTCCCAGTACAAAGGGGCGATCCACGAACGCGCATGAACGCCGTTGGTAATATGCCCGATGGGGACTTCGGCTATGGTTTTGCCAGGGTAGAGCACTTGAAACATCTCGCGGGAAATTTCGCCATGCTTTTCGCTTACCCCGTTGGCGGTGCGAGAATAACGCAGTGCTAACACGGTCATATTGAAATTATCCCAAGGATCATCGGTCCGTTTATTACCGAGTCCTAGAAAAGTGGTGCGGTCTAGCCCCAACTCCGGCCAAAAGGCACTGAAAAAAGTATCCATTAGATCGGGGGAAAAGCTGTCATGACCGGCGGGCACGGGGGTATGGGTCGTAAAAACTGAGCCTTGACGGACCAGCTCACCCGCTTGTTCAAAGGTATGCCCCTCTTGGATCGCTTCACGCAAGCGTTCGAGGATCAAAAAGGCCGCATGGCCTTCATTCATGTGAAATACGGAAGGTTGGATCCCCAATTTACGCAGCATCCGTACCCCACCGATGCCCAAGACGATCTCTTGGCTAATGCGGGTATCACTATTGCCCCCATATAAGTGGGCTGTGATCCAACGATCCACCGCGTCATTATCTTCGCGGTCGGTATCGAGTAAATAAAGCTGGACGCGGCCTACATCCACCCGCCACACCTGGACTTTGACCATACATTGGCGGATGGGGACTTCTATCGTAACCACTGCCCCGTGTTCATCCCGCATCAGCACCACGGGCATCTCTTCAAAGGTATGGCTGGGATAAAACTCCGTTTGCCAGTTGTTTAAATCCAGGCGTTGGTGAAAATAGCCTTGACGATACATCAGACCCACGGCCACTAGGGGCACCCCCAGATCAGAGGCGGATTTGAGGTGATCTCCTGCCAAAACCCCCAAGCCCCCAGAATAGGTGGGCAAGGATTCATCAAGACCATACTCGGCACAGAAGTACGCTACGGGCCGCTTAGGGTCATAGCCCTGCATATGCTTAGAGGCCCAAGTCTCCGTCTGCTGCATGTAGTTGTCGTGGTTACGGACAAGATTGTCTACTTGCTTTAGATAGCTTGGATCGGCGGCCAGTTGGGTTAGACGTACATAGGAGATCTGGCGGAGCATTAATACGGGGTTATGGTTACAGCTATCCCACAAGGTGGGATCTAGGTCGCGAAAAACACTAAGGCGGTCTGGGGTCCAGGTCCACCAGTAATTTTTGGCTACATCCCAAAGACGCCGCAGGGGACGTGGGAACTTCGGAATTTGATCGGTTGTGGTGTTCATCGGCATGCCTTTGGGGTGGGTGCGGCTAGCCTTCTTTGCAAGGGCCAGGCGCTCCTCTATAGCTTTACCATGGCATTCCATGTCCCTGATCGGGTAAGACTTAAGTTTGGCGTTACACAATTAACTAATGCAGAAGGACAGAAGTGGGATTTCCCAGGTTTTTAGATAATGCACTACTAACCGTAGGGATAAGTTCAACATCTCTTCGCTCTTTGCGTAACACAAGCTTTGGCGCTTCAGCCGTGCTAGATAATGCCTCAGACGAGTGTTTTGACCCTCCACTTGAGTCATTCCTATTTTGCTGACGATGGCGGTAACGGGGCATGGTGCAGACTAGCTAAAATCTTGAAGAGAGATAATGGCCTTCCTCCATGACCCCTTGGTTGATCCTCCTCGCGTTTTTTGTAACCGTTGTGGTCGTCTGGTCGCCCTTGATCGCCTTTTGGCTCTGGCGCAAAAACTGGCGTTGGCCCCAGCCCCTCATTACCGACCTTTCTGAAAAACTCTGGGGAGTAGCAAGCCTCTATGGGGTGATCCCCTTAGTTTTAGGGGGCTATAGCTACTTTTTAGCCTATGATTGGGCCGACTTGGGCCTAGCGGCGGAGCCTTGGGGGCTGGGCTGGGGATTCATTTTAGGTGTGGGTACGTTACTTTGTTCCCTTACGATCCAAAAGAATTTAGGGTGGATCACGTGGCAAAAAATTACGGTCAAACCCCAGGAGTTAGGGGTTCTTTTGGGGGTGGGCCTACTGGTGGGTGGGGTTGAAGAAGTCCTCTTTAGGGGCTTTATGACCTCGGTGCTTAGCCCTTACGGCGTGGTACAAAGTGCGGTCTTGGTCAATGGGATCTTTGCTGTAATGCATCTTATTTGGGAACCCGTTAGTGCCCGTCCCCAGTTACCGGGACTTTTTGGCCTAGGTATCGTGTTGACGTGGGCCACGACCCTGACCGGGGGCGTCTATGTGGCCTGGGGAATCCACGGTGCGTGGGTTTGGGGGATCACTTTTTTAGAACTTCGTCAAGCGGTGATCTATACCCAAGCGGTACCCCCGTGGATCACGGGTCTGGGCGGTAAGCCCCTGGCTGGTTTGATGGGGATCATGCTTTTGATCCTGACCGCTGTTATGCTTTGGGGAATTTACGGCTGATCCCATGACTTTTTTACCCATCCCGGATCTCTTAGCGCTCAAACGAATCCTATGTATCCAACCCCATCCCGATGATGCGGATTTGGGCTGTGGGGGAACCGTAGCCCGTTTAGCCCAGGGGGGGGCCAAAATCACCTATTTGACGATGACCGATGGCGGTGCGGGAAGTGGCGGTACGGGATTATCCCGCGCTGATCTGGTAGCCCAACGGCGCTTGGAGCAAAGTTACGCCCTCAAAACCCTGGGTATTAGCGCCGATCTGTTGTGGTGGGATCTACCCGATGGCTATTTAGTCGCGACGTTAGCCCTACGGGACCGCTTGATCACCTTGATCCGTGAACTCCAGCCCGAAGCAGTCTTGACCGTGGACCCGTGGCTTGCCTACGAAAGTCATAGTGATCATCTGGCCACGGGCCAAGCCGTCGCCCAAGCCGTCTTTATGAGCGGTATGGGAGGCATCGCACACGGGATTCCCCACCATGTCACCGCCCTCGGTTTTTTCTTTAGTGCCCATCCCAATACCTACATTGATGTAAGTGCTGTTTGGGAGCAAAAAATGCAGGCGATCCCCTGCCATCAGAGCCAATTTAGCCCCCTAGAATGGCCTCAATATCGGGCGTTTTTTGAACATCAAGCCCAGCAGTGGGGGCAAGCCCAGGGTTTTGCCCAGGCGGAAGCCCTGAAAGTTTTAACGCCCCTCCATCTACACTGCTACCCGGAGGCTATACGTGCTTGATCGGCGGCGGATTTTTGGTGGTTGCGCCGCAGTATTGGGCCTTTTGGCGGTCAGTGCAGGGGCCTTTGGAAC
>JANNOF010000369.1:0-4300 GCA_031398925.1 Gloeobacteraceae cyanobacterium SOY_34_metabat_371
CAGGGCTGACGCATCTAATTTTTGACCTCGCCGATGATCCCTCCTGCAAAAACCGGAGGACATCCCCGTACAGTAAATATCCGTGAAGTAGTCAATGCTATCTTCTACATCCTTCATGAAGGATGTAGTTGGCGTGGTCTACCTCATGACCTCCCTCCGTGGCAAACCGTGGCAACCTACTATTATGCTTGGTGCCGCAGTGGACTGTGGGAGCGCCTTAACCATACCCTGCGCCAGCAAGTACGCCAAGCGGCGGGACGAGAAGCTCAACCGAGTGCGGGAATCATCGATAGTCAATCGGTCAAGACAACCGAATAAAGGGGGAGGTGTATGGCTACGACGGAGGAAAAAAGGTCAAAGGTCGCAAACGGCACATCGCTAACTGAAGAGCTTTGCGTTGTAGGGGGTGTCGGGGGCTGCAAGCTCCGCGGAGGGGGATGGGTTTGGGAGGGGAAAACCTTTCCACTTCCCAAGGGCTGTTACTCCTGCTCTGCGGATAGGATGAAACTAGCTAACTATCCGAATCTGATATGACATAATTACTGATCCCATTGGCATAGCTGGTTTTTAAAATTCCCCCTTGTTTCCAGATCAAGGGGGTACACATCAACGCTGTTCCCCCAATTGCTCATATGTGATTCCAGCAATCAAGGGAATTGCACCACAGCCCCCACCGGATCCACAGGCAAGATCATGGCTTCTGCTGAGATCCCCTGGTCTTGCCAAGCCTGAACTAGGGCCTGCCTAATCACCTCCGCCCGATCAGGAGGACAAAGGGTCAAAAGCGTCGGTCCTGCACCACTGATCACCAATCCATAGGCCCCCTGGGCTTGGGCAACCTGGGCCAACTGATCCATACCAGGGATCAACTGTGCCCGATAGGGCTGATGGAGCCGGTCTTGCAGCGCCAAGGGCAACAGATCAAAGTAGCCCCGCTCTAGGGCCAAGAGCAACAGCCCCAGGCGGGTGCTATTAAATAGCGCATCGGCCCTAGAAACCAGGGGGGGCAAAATAGCCCGTGCCTCAGCCGTCGACAGCATAAACTCCGGGATCACAACCACCGGAGTCAGCGCCAGTGGCCAAGGAATTGCAACCGTAGTTACCGTCTCAGCCTTGATCAAGCTCAACTGACAGCCCCCCAACAAAGCCGGAACTACGTTATCGGGGTGGCCCTCTAAGTGCACCACCGTTGATAGCAGATCCGTCTTAGTCCACGGTTCATCCATCCAGGCATAGGCCGCCATCACCCCACCCACAATGGCCGTTGACGAACTACCTAAGCCCCTAGCCAGGGGAACCCCGGTCTCAATGGCCAAGTGTACGGCGGGCACCGGGTAACCCCGTTCTTTGAAGCAATGGGCAAAGCTGCGATAGGCCAAATTTTGATCCGAGCAATCCAATTGCGCGCACCCTACGCCCGTAGCAGAGATCAGCAAAGACTCCGCTGGAGCAAAATGAAAGCTGTTGTACCGCCCTAGGGCTACCCCTAGGCAGTCAAAGCCGGGACCAAGATTGGCAGAGGTTGCCGGAACACGAACAGTTAAAGGCTTTGGCATTGACTTTCTCTTACCCCTATGAAACTATAAAAGATCTGTGGGGCCATAGCTCAGCTGGTAGAGCGCTTGAATGGCATTCAAGAGGTCAGCGGTTCGAACCCGCTTGGCTCCACCACCCATTCCCAAGGTTGTAACCGAAATACGTCATGCGTCGCCTGTGGGATCAATTTTTGATGTTCAACTTGCTCTTTTTGGGCATTTCCTTTCTGTGGTTTGTAGCCTTGGTTTTAGGCCGCTACGCACTAAATATTGATTTGGGGTGGAATATTTGGCCCCAAGCCTGGACTTGGGTGATCAATCCGTCCTTAGGGATCTTTTTTATGGGCGTTCTGATCAGTTGGCTCCAAAGTAAGTTTCTGCCTAGGACGAAATAAGTCGGCAAGGAGGGGTAGAAGCTCTTATGGTGGAACGTATAAAGATACATTGCCGGGGATGATCCAGTTGTGAAATTTACTCGCCCCGCGCCCTTGGTTTTTATTTTCCTCACCATTTTTATTGATTTTATGGGCGGCAGTCTTCTGGTGCCCATCTTGCCCTTCATTGTAGAACGGTATCGTTCCGATGCCCTGACCGTAGGCCTACTCGGGGCTAGCTTTTCTTTAGCTCAATTTATCGTCGCCCCAGCCCTAGGGTCCTTATCTGACCGCTATGGTCGCCGTGCCCTCCTCATTAGTTGTGTGATCGGTACCGGACTTGGCTATTTAATTATGGGCTTTGCCCACACCATCGAACTTTTGTTTATCGGCAGGATCATTGGTGGGGCCACGGGCGGAGTGGCGGCGGTGGCCCAAGCCTATGTGGTAGATATTTCTAAACCAGAAGACCGTACCAAGAATTTTGGTCTGATCGGAGCGGCATTTGGCCTAGGCTTTATTCTTGGCCCGACCTTGAGTGGTTTACTGGTGCCCTTTGGATTGGAAGTTCCGATCTTTGCGGCGGCGGCCTTCTCTTTTGCCAACGCGGTTTTAGGCTATTTCACCTTAACCGAATCGCTCCCTCCCGAAAAACGTCAGCCCGTCCGGGTCGCGGATCTAAATCCTTTTACGCAGCTTTGGAACTTGATCCAAAATGCCCAAGTCCGGGGATTGTTAATCGGCTTTTTTCTATTCAACTTTGCCTTTGCAGGGTTTCAAAATAATTTTGCGGTCTTTACCGACCGACAATTTAATTGGGGACCAGAGCAAAACGCCCAGATCTTTGCCTACGTAGGCATAATTTCTTCCATCGTCCAAGGGGGATTGATCCGCGTGTTGCTGCCCCGTTTTGGCGAAGCTCGCCTTGCACTTACGGGCTTGGCCCTGATCGCCATATCCATAGGTGGGGTCGCCTTAGTCCCTTCGGGGGGCTGGCTGTTTTTGACCCAGGCCCTTACGCCCTTAGGTGTGGGCCTATGTTTGCCCACGCTACGGGGCCTCATTTCCAAAGCGGTTTCTGATAGTGAACAGGGACGCGTTTTGGGCGGCTCTCAGTCCCTGGCAAGTCTGGCGGCGGTGTTAGGTCCCCTATGGGCCGGGGCAGTCTTTGATCATTGGGGCGTTACTTCTCCCTATTGGACCGCCGCTCTTTGGCTAGGGGTCGCCTGGGTATGTACGTTTTGGGCCGTCCGCAAACCAACTGTCGCTCCGTCTTAATTTAGTTATGCGTTACCTGATCTGTAGCTTTGTCCTTAATTGGATCCTCTTTAACTCAGTTTGGGCCTGTCCCTCTGGGCAATTGTGTGATCGCCATACCGACACTGCACAAGGGATCACCGCTTATTTAGACAATGCCAAGCCTTTTCCCATCACCGTCAGCGTTGATCTAACTTTGATCAATATGGCCCCCATACAACCGATACCCCCGGCAATCCTGATCCCCGCCGGTCAAAGCCGAGTACTTTTTCGTTTGCAAAAGCAAGACCGCACACGACCTTGGCGCTGGAACTATACCTATGTTTATAAAAACGGATCTTTTCAAGCACGGCATGATGAAAGCTATAGCTATGCCCTCCCCTTTGCCACAGGCAGCCGTTCGCTAGTAATTCAAGGATTTAACGGCACCTTTAGTCATTTTGGTGAAAGTAGTTACTGTGTGGATTGGGATCTACCGACAGGCAGCTTTATCCGGGCAGCCCGTGAAGGGGTTGTTGTCAATCTCAAAGAGGATTCTGACCAAGGCGGGCCGGATCGTAGCCGTTTTGGCAACTTGGCCAACTATGTAATGATCCAGCACCCCGATGGCACGATGGGGGAATACTTACACCTCCAACAAAACGGCTCCCTAGTACCCTTAGGCTTGCGCGTAGTGCGTGGTCAAGTCATTGCACGCTCTGGAAATACGGGCTTTTCCTCGGGTCCACACCTTCATTTTTGTGTGACAAGTCCGATAGATGGCAGATCCCGTCGATCTTTTCCTGTGGTCTTTGAAACTACCGAGGGTCCGCGTATTACGCCCATCAAAGGGCAAGTTTATACGGCGCGTTGAAGACTACGTAGAAGATCCCCATCCCTAAAACTCTTATACCCCCATGAAATGGGGGCTAGGGAGCGCATAGCAAAGATCTACGGCTTTAGTTCTAATAAGGTTTCCTAGAGTATAATCAGTGTATGCCTAAACGAATTTCACTACAGTTGCACTTGAGCATTGACCAACTTGAACAGCGCTATCGCCAAGCGCAAGATCCCGTTGAACGCTCTCAGTTTCAAATCCTATGGCTAATTGCCCAGGGCAAAACCACCGAAGAGGTGCAAGCCGTGACCGGCTAT
>JANNOF010000370.1:0-4313 GCA_031398925.1 Gloeobacteraceae cyanobacterium SOY_34_metabat_371
ATAGCCGGTCACGGCTTGCACCTCTTCGGTGGTTTTGCCCTGGGCAATTAGCCATAGGATTTGAAACTGAGAGCGTTCAACGGGATCTTGCGCTTGGCGATAGCGCTGTTCAAGTTGGTCAATGCTCAAGTGCAACTGTAGGGAAATTCGTTTAGGCATACACTGATTATACTCTAGGAAGCCTTATTAGATCCTGATCAAATTTGAAAGGCTTCCGCGCTAAGGGAGCAGCAGGGAGCCATCGACCCATAGAGTACACTAAAGACAATGTCATCAAGTATTCCGATGTTAGAACCCCTGATCCAAACAAATCTACCTACTATGTATGATCTTCCCAGTGAGGAAGTGGGAGAACCAGGTTTGCCAGACGAATTTCATTGTTGGCAAGGGCCATTATTATCGTTAACGTTTCGTCCACCATCCTGGCCTGGATCTGAAGTTTTCAGTGCCTATGATCTTTATCTCTACTATGATCCTGAACATCTTCTTTGGTATAAGCGACCTGATTGGTTTGGGGTAGTTGGGGTTCCCAGTCTTTATCAAGGTAAAGACTTACGTCAGAGCTATGTAATCTGGCAAGAGCACGTAACTCCGGTCATTGCGATAGAAATTCTATCGCCTAGCACCGAAAATGAAGACTTGGGGAAAACTAAACAGAAGCTCAACAAGCCGCCTACGAAATGGGAAGTTTATGAGCAAATTCTCAAGATTCCTAACTATGTCGTCTACGATGAGCATACGCACACCCTTAAATTGTTTCACTTAACTAATGGTAAGTATCAGCAAGCTGCGACTAGTCAATCCCTAGTTTGGATACCTCAATTAGAATTAAGCTTAGGTCTGTGGCATGGCTTTTGGAATAAGTCTACGGAGTGGTGGTTGCGTTGGTATGACCGAGATGGTGCGCTCATCTTGGCCCCTGAAGAATTTCAACAACAACGCGCTGACCGTCTTGCCGCTAAACTACGAGCATTGGGCCTGGATCCTGATCAGATATAGTCCCCAGTCCACGGGGGTATAAAAAGTTGAGCTTTTGAAGTGAAGTATAATTGAGCATGTTCTTGGAGCTTGCGCGATGATTCAGCTCTCTCCCAAAATAATCTACCCGGAGTCCGACGGTAAACCGATGGCGGATAATAGGGAACAATTTAACTGGATCGTTTTGATCAAAGAAAATCTAGAAATTCTTTTTGGGAGTAATCCAGAGGTTTTCGTTGCTGGAGATCTGTTGTGGTATCTGGTGGAAGGAAATAATAAGCTATCGCAAGCTCCCGATACGATGGTAGTTTTTGGGCGTCCCAAAGGGAAACGGGGTAGCGACCAATAATGGCAAGAGAATAACATCCCACCGCAAGTAGTTTTTGAGATCCTCTCCCCCGGCAATGACCTGCTCCCTTAAAAATGGTCCAGTGAATACGCGAGTTCTCCTACCATACCTACTAGGAGGACTACATGAAGAGCCGTTTCACAGAAGCAGGACTTACGCAAGTGCCATAGGGATAGCTGACCTTGCCCCAAATTAGTGGACAGTGACTTTATGCTACCTGCGGGCAGCATAGTAAATTTTCTCAAACTCAACTGGAGGCAAATAGCCCAAAGTGGAATGTAACCGTTGTCGGTTGTAAAACACTTCTATCCTCATGGCTGCGCCACGCTACGCTATCGGCAATAGTCGTACGATAGCCTGCGTGGCCCTAGGCCATAGATGGTACGTTTTTTGGTCGTCATGAGGACATTCTCCTGGTGTGTTCACTCTAGCGAAGTGTCCACTTTTTCGGGGGAAGGTCAGGTCCTCATTACCCACCATAAATTTACATGCCATTAAGAGATCCTACAGAGGATCAGTAGCTTTTTAGGGAATAGTAACGTTATGAGGTTAAATATCCGCGATAATGCTCGGTGGTCAATCTTTCTTCTAGGGGAAGCGCGGATTCTCATAATCAATCCGATACGTGAACGGATCAACACCGTTCTAAGGGCTAGCTGTATATGATTCCTGAGCGTGCCCATAAAGTCGTGGTAGATGAAAGTGAAGCGGATGTTATTCTCGTAGGCTTTGCCATAGCTAAAGCGGGCTACTTAATGTTGCAAAGATCCTATACTTTTGATGCTCAGGATGTAGAACTAGGCATGAACCGGGTTTATCTAGAGTACACGAGCCAAAATCAAGGGGATTATGTAAATTTTGAACGGGTTGCCCTAGGTCGTGACCGGCTGATCTTGACCCTCGATTCCCCTGCAACCCAACAGATCGGCAGTAAGGATTTTGAAGTTCTGTTTGTTTTAGATGATCTAGCCTATCAACGGCTCCGACATGGGCTACGGGTACTATTTGAAGGGTTGAACGTTACCCTAGAACCGCTAGTCACGCTTCAAGATTAAACATTAAAGTGTACTGATGACCCTGCGCTTGGACAAAGGGATAGATCTTACCTCCCAGGCGCGTGACTAAATATTCAATGGGAGTTAACTCTACATTGGCTTCTGGACCGGCTCCACCTTGAATACTCAAATAAAGCCAAGGAGGCGAACAACTCGCCCTGAGGATCACTTCAGGACCCGTTAAGAGTAAACGTTGGACTAACTCGCCCAAAATCCATTCCAACGTAGGGGCATGGCTATTCAACGTAGGTAATGTCTCGGCGACAACAAAGCGTATCCGCACCGAATGACTGGTCAGTTGGGGCATTAAGCGTTCTCGGACCCGCTCAAATAGATCTGGAATAGTAATACAGTCATTGGGGGTAACATCTGGGCGTTCTAATAAGGCGCGAATAAGTTGGATTTGACGGTCACACTCGGTGGTAATGACGTGGACATATTCACTACCCTTAGTCGATAATTGGGGATCTAGCAACCGTGCCGCCAATTTGATATTGGTGGTTGAGGCCCGTAGCTCTTGACTCATCCGGATCATGTGCACCATCAGCTCAGGCGCAAACGTAGGCATGGGGGAAGTTGCTGGTAAACATAAAGCCAGACGATTGGTAAAAAGCTCAAAGAGCATAATTTGATCGCAGGTAAACGTCCGTAATTGGGTATCAAAGCCAAAAACCACCCCTAAAATTCCTTCTTCAGTAGTCAACGGACAACCAATAAAGCTATGCACATCGGGATTTTGCGCTAGCAAAGGGTCATTGAAAAACCAACGGTACACCCCTTGATCATAAAAAGCTTGGGTTTGATAAACCTGATCTCTATTAAGTACTTCAGCAAAAACACTCGCTGATAAGGGCTGGAGCGCACGGGAAATATCCCGCTCTTGCCACCAAAAGTGCGCCACCTTTAAAAGCTGAGGCGTCCCTTTTACAATTAAGGCAACGCCAATACCAATGCCCCCTACTGCCTTACTTAGAATTGGGGCCAGGGTATTAAATACAGTGTCAATATTGGTTCTAGCACCCAACGCCGTCAACTGTTGGCAAAAATAAATTTCGTTGGATTTTCGGGAATTTAGGCGAACCGGTGGAACAAAACGGGGAATACGTTCATGCACAAGGGAAATAGAAATGGGTTAGGTATATTAATAGAGAATTAAGGGGTAATCACACGGTATACCGCACAACAATCAAAGAAATTTTAGGGATAATTCCGTAAAATTGCGTAAGGACTGGGTTAGTTTGAGGGAATGAAGATGCAAATCAAGGGCTGGTTGGTTGAATTATTCTCTGCAATCCAAGGAGAAGGGCCTCTGGTGGGAGAGCGGCAACTTTTTTTGCGCTTGGGAGGCTGTGATTTAGCCTGTAGTTGGTGCGATTCCCCCCATACCCACCGTGTAGATACCATCGCGCACATTGAAGCCCATAGCGGACAAAGAGATTTTTATCCTATCCCCAACCCCGTAACTCCCGATCAACTCCTAGACTTTGTGATGCAGCTCCAACAGGATTATGCCCATCCCCATCTCAGTATTACAGGGGGTGAACCCCTACTCCAATGGGGGTTTTTGCAAGAATTTTTACCCCGGTGTTCTATTCCTGCCTATTTAGAAACCGGGGGGCACCGCCCGCTAGAATTAGCCAAGATCCTGCCCCATTTGGCGTGGGTTTCCATGGATCTCAAACTGCCTTCTTCCTGTGGCGAGCGCCCGCTTTGGGAGGAACATCGGCACTGCCTTGAACACGCCCGTGCTAGTGGGATCAAAATTTATACCAAATGGGTGATCACAGCCCAAACAACACCAGAAGATCTAGAAACTGCGGCTCAGTTAGTAGCCGAAATTGATCCTGAAATATTGGCGGTTTTGCAGCCGGTTACCCCCATAGCAGGGGTCTTAGCGCCTACGCCGTCCCAGGTACTGGATGCCCAGGCTC
>JANNOF010000374.1:0-6792 GCA_031398925.1 Gloeobacteraceae cyanobacterium SOY_34_metabat_371
CACTGGAAAATAACGCTGATGACTGATCATCTCGGTTTTGATCACCGGGGCGGGCAAGGTCAAAAAGTCGGGATCAAACTGCCCGGTAACAACAGTGGGCCATTCCACCAGATAATTTACCTCTGTCAATAGATCCGCCGGGATCTCTGGTTTGGCCTCCAAATCACTGGCTGCGCTGTAGAGCATTTGTTCGATCAAAGCTCTACGGGTTTGGGGGTTAACCCAAACATAGGCATTGCGGAGTTGCGTTTCATAGGCTCTAGCTCCTGACAAAACCAACGGCTCCGGGTGCAAAACCCGATGCCCAAAACTGGTGCGCCCTGGGATTAAATCCTCAAGTTCAAAGGGCAAGACTTCGCTATCTAAAAGACTGACCAACCAACGGATTGGGCGGCTAAAGCGCAGGGAACCATCGGCCCAGCGCATAAGGCGTTTGCCCTCAAGCCCCGTGATCCAACTCGGGATCAGACTTTGTAACACTGTGCCTACGGGACGACCCTGAATTACTACCCGCGCAAAGACAAATGCGCCCCGATCGGTTTGCTCTAGGGTCAAGTCAGCCTCCGTAACCCCTTTGGACCGCATGAAGCCCAACAGCGCCTTAGTAGGTTGTTTTTGGGCATCATAGGCCGCGTCTTTGGCTGGACCTTTGATCACTTCGATCCGGTCGGGGGGTGCGGCGGGTAAACCCAGGAGGACTAGGGCTAAACGGCGCGGTGTGGCCCAAAAATGAACCTCATCGTAGGACAATCCGTGCTCTTGGAGGGCACGTGGGATCTGTTCCTCCCATTGGGGCAGTGCTTGGGTCAGAAAGCCCGCTGGAAGTTCCTCGGTCCCTATTTCTAGTAAAAAGTCAGCCATGAACATGAGTTTACCGAATTTGAGGCACCGGAGCCACTTGATCTTTTTGTAGTATGTGTGTAGTATAGATGGAGTGATGGAGTGGAGACATGACAACGATGTACTTTAAGATGCTGACTTCATGGCATCTGAGTGCCCATAAACCCCCCGTTGCTCCCCAACCCGTGGATGTAAAACGGGCATATCGGCAGCAACAAGCCTTAGCGGATCTTTCTCGTCGCCTAGACGCGATCCATTTGACCTATACCCTTAACCATTGACGAAAAACCCCCTTGCTCATCAGGGGGTTTTTCCATTTCAAAAATTATAAAACTGAAGGTATAATACGCACGTACTACTTTGAGATGATCTATGTACAAGGGTCTACCCAGCTTACTTTTAGGAATTCTGTTGGTTTTGACGAGTAGTCCCGCCTATGCCTATATCCAAACGATCACCACCCCTTTGAATAGAACCTATGGGCGCGTTATGGGAGCCGCCAATACCCAAGAGCAGATCTTAGATAGCAATGCCTTTCCGATCAAAGTTTATGTGAGTCCGACAGTCGGTTTACCCATTGGCGCAAGGCCACGTTTATTACCCCGCGATATTTATCAAAATATTCGTCAATCCGTCCTGGATTGGAGCCGGATCTTGGTTAATCAAGCGGATACGCCCCAAGAAGCCCCGTATCTTTTATCCCTCAAGCGTACTGTTGAAGAAAAAGATGCTGCCCTCCTCGAAAAATTGGGTCTGTTTACGTTTGTCACCACGCGTGAGCAAGCAGATCTCGTTGTCCTGACGATAGAGGAAGAAGACCTCACACCTTCGCCGGGAGATGCTATCGGTGTTTTTATTGGCGGAGACCGTTACCCCGTGGGCATGATCTATTTGGCCCTTAAAAGTAAGATTCCGCCCCCAGTTTTTAATGATGGAACATTTCCAACGCGGGCCCAGAGATTTTACATGACTAGTTTTACCCTGCGTACCATTATGATCCATGAATTAGGCCATGCATTGGGACTCCGCCATGTGACGTTGAGTCCCAACATCTACACCGATGGTCTAGAAAAGATTTGTAACATCATGTACCCATCCAATTATCCCTGTACTTCAACGGTCCCAGAATGTATTGCAGAGCCGGACGCCCCCTCGCGCTGTCGCCTGATCCGCGATCAGCAACTCCGTACCATTGTTAAGCAACTGACCACTCCCTTGGAGGATCAAAAAGCTCAGGCAGAGGCTAAGGAAATCAAAGCCTACGTCCAAAAGATCGATCAAAAGATCGTGGATCAATTAAGCTCCATAGCTCCCTTTACCCAAACGGGTAGTTTAACGATCACACTGTCTGCCAAAGGTGAACTTAAGGGAGTACAACTTACCAATCCCTTTGGCTCGAAAGAAGCAGAAGATCAACTCATTGCCCTAGTCAAAAAAATCGGTCCCTTTGATCCGGTTCCCCATAGTGATTCAGGAATTAAATTTACCTTGGCCTATGCCGCTCCGGTGTGCATTCAAGAGCATAAGGGCAAGATCCAAACGCAGATCCGACAAGCCCTAGGGCAACTAAAAGACCCCAGTCCAGGAGCTTTAGAACTCAATATAAGCGCCAATGGCGAACTCCTCAATTATCGAATAACAGAGAGCTTTGGCAGTAAGGCCCAAGACCGCCAAGCCTTAGCTGCTATTGAATCGTTAGTTCCGTTTCCGACTTTTGTCAGTCTTCCGGCCCGCGAAACCTTGAACATTACCTATAACAGCACGATCCCGATAGTTACAGAGCAATCCTGCCAGCCGATCCTATGGGCTGACTATGTTGAAAAATTCACTAAAAAGATTGATGCTCAAATTAATATACCTGTCAAAGAATTTCAATCCGCTACGATTGAGTTTCTGATTGACCGTCAAGGGAAAGTATCCGCTCCTAAAATTCTACATTCCACTAAGAATGCTATTTTTGATCAAGCGGCTTTGGCTGCCATTCAAAGTGCCAGTCCCCTTGATCCGTTACCCAATAGTTATAAGGAAGATCAAGTAGAAGTCCTTTATCGAGCATTTGCCTATCCTTCTAATCCTTGAGGTTAAAAATATGGTGCACTCGGAGAGATTTGAATTCCCGAGCCTATGATCCGTAGTCCTATCAAATTCGGCTGATCAGCCCCCCATCCCCCTGGGTACGCCATTGGGAGCGGTTGGAGGAGTAGAGTCCTTCACAACGCAACAGCGCGCCGATTTGTCCAGGCTCGGTACAGGTATCGGCTTCGCGGAGGATCTTGAGTTTGTAGTGTGCCGTAAAAGAACGACGCGAGGGGTGCTGATCCCTAACTGATCCAGTTTTATCAGGGACAAATTAGACAAATTAAAGGTTAAGCCCTTAGTTTTGCTACAATGGGGGGATGCATGGGGCTGAAACGGTTTCGACACCCTAGTGATCCCCTTTCATGCAGGCCGGGAGGGTCCGACCCCGTAAAATCAGATCAAAAACAAGTAAAAGCGAACAACATCGTTCCCTTCTCTCGTAAAGCTGCACTCGCTGTAGCCTAGTCCAAAAGACCGAGAGGTCCTCTGATTGACACCGATTAAGTCATTGGACAAAACCCCATCGGTTGCTCTGGGCTTCTGTGTCTGAATGGATGCCCTAGATAAGACAACTCAGAATCACCTCGCTATCCAGGCCGGATAGCCCCCGTCTAAGGGTCAGAAAGACCACGCCTGTGGACGAATGGACGGCTAATAGCTATGGGTGGACAGGGGTTCGACTCCCCTCAGCTCCACCAAGTTTTACATAGATCCAGTGAAGCAGTTTAGACTTTACTGGATCTATTGTTTTTGCACCCTTACCCCAACTAGAGTGCTAGATCATTCAGGTTGGGCCAAGATCAAGGCAACATTGGTTCCACCGAAACCAAAGGAATTACTCATCACAAAGGGCAGATCCCCCGATGTACCGGGAGTAGTTACAATCGGTAGCCCTTCAAACTCTGGGGCCAGTTCTTCAATATGCATCGAAGCCGGGTAGAAGCCCTTGTGAATGGCTAAGCTGCAAAACGCTGCTTCTAAGGCCCCCGCCGCCCCAATGGGATGCCCGGTGATGGATTTGGTGCTACTTAAAGGCGGTATGGTTTCACCAAAGACCTTTTTAATCGCCATGATTTCAGCCTCATCCCCAAAAGGGGTAGAAGTCCCGTGGGTATTGATATAGCTAATCTGATCTGGGGTAAGGCCACTTTCTTTTAGGGCATTGATCATACTCCGGGCTGCCCCATGGCCTTGTTGATCCGGTAAGACCATGTTGAGTCCATCGGAGGATTCGCCCCAGCCCATAAACCGGGCATAGGTCCGCGCGCCACGTGCTTGGGCATGATCCGCATCTTCAAGGATCAAAGCCCCCGCACCCCCTGAGATCACAAAGCCATTGCGATTTTGGTCATAGGGCCGGGAAGCTTTTTGTGGATCTAGTTCAGGGCTTAGGGCTTTCATGGCGGCAAAGGGCGACGCCGACCACCAGCCCATTTCTTCAGCCCCCACCACCAGTACGATCTTTTGGCGACCCAACCGGATCAGGTCATAGGCGACACCTAGACAATGGGCGGAAGTAGCGCAGGCACTGGTTTCTGCGCGATTGGCCCCTTTGATCTTAAAGACCGTGGCCAGATTGGCAACCATCGAAGAACACATACTCCGAGGCACCCAATAGGGGTCTAACATATCAAAGCCCTCTTGGACATGGACTCTGGTACCTTCGTAGACCACGAGGCCATTACCGCCACTACCCGCCACTAGGCCAGTCAACGGGTGAGAAACCAGATCATCGGTGAGTTGTGCATCTTCAATGGCTTGTTTGAGTGCCCCATAGCCATAGACGGCATTGTGATTCATCGTCCACAGACGCTTTTCTGCGATCGCAAAGCGCTTAGGAATTTTCCAGTCCCAGTAATCTGGAGTACTCAGGTCATACTCTTTAATGGTCCCGGCACAGGCAATGGGAACATTATTTTTAGCAAATTGAGGAAAGACTTCGATCCCATTACGCCCGGTCCGCAGGGATTCTAAAACCGTTGGCTGATCGTTACCAATACTGCTGATAAAGCCTAACCCTGTGATCACAGGGGGCTTGAGTGCAAAAGTCATTGGGCTTTCTCCATCTCGTAGGCCAGATAAAATTCATTCATGCGCAAAACTTTTTGACCATCACAGGTCACCAGACCATCAAAACTAACCATCACCTTAGTAACATCGATTACGGTACAGGTAAACTCGATGGTCTGACCCGGTAAGACGGGGCTAAACATACGGACTTCTTCGGATTTAGCAAAAAATACCCGCTCCTTACGCACGGGACGCTGATGGCGCATAGGCATTTGGCTATAGATCCAGATCACCCCGCCTTGACCTAGGGCTTCTAGGGAGATCACCGCCGGGACCACCGGAAATTGGGGGAAATGACCTTTAAAAAAGTACTCATCCGGCTGAAAAGTATAACGGCCCCTCACTGCTTCGGCGGTTACTTCAGCCCACTCCACAAATAAAAAGGGCGGGCGATGGGGTAAGTAGTCATAAAGGGCTTCACCTTCTAAGATCAAGGAGTCGGTGGGCATGGGTAGACTACGAGGGTTTATGGAATCAAAGTCTACCCTAAAAACTAAATGGTCACGCCCTCTGTCTGTCGTAGTGCTTATTTAATCTTTTAGGAGGCTATACACCTGCTTCAAGACAACCGCGATCTATTTTGGGCATAGCCTTATGACTCAATCTTCACTCACTGATCTACTCCAGGCCAAGATCCAAGCTGCGGGCAGGATTACCTTTGCTGAATATATGGACACAGTTCTATATGCCCCCAAGCTAGGCTACTACGAACAGGGGCGGTTCGGACCGAAGGGTGATTTTTATACGTCCGTACATTTAGGATCAGATTTTGGCGAACTATTGGCCCTCCAGATCTGGGATTTTTGGCAAGCCCTGGGAAAACCAGATCCCTTTACGGTAGTGGAATGTGGAGCGGGAGAGGGGTTGATCGCAGCGGATATTTTGAATTTTTGCCCTACCATCGATGCCCAGTTTGCCCAGGCCCTAGATTATGTCTTGATTGAGCGTTCAGAACGCTTAGTTCAGATCCAACAGGAACGGCTACAGGGCTTTAAAGCACGATGGACTTCTTGGGTAGACCTCGAACCCGTGATCGGCTGTGTATTTAGCAATGAACTGATCGATGCCTTTGGGGTTCATCGGGTGACCCGGACCCTAGAGGGACTCCAAGAAGTCTATGTCACGTGGGGCAACGAGGGTTTTCAGGAATGCCTAGGGGAACTCTCGACCCCCCAGATCCAAGAATATTTGGCCTTGGTAGAAATTGATCTACTGGCTCCGGGCTATGCCCTGGGCTATACCACTGAGATTAATCTGCAAGCCCTGACTTGGCTACAAGCCGTGGCAGCCAAGATCCACAGGGGCTATGTACTGACCATTGACTATGGCTACCCAGCCAAACGCTATTATCAGCCTACGCGCTCCCAGGGTACGCTCCTGTGTTATCACGGGCACACGACCCACAGTGACCCCTATCGTTGGATCGGGGAACAGGATCTGACGGCCCATGTGGATTTCACGGCCTTAGAGCGTTGGGGTACACGTTGCGGACTAACGACTCTTGATTTTACCCAACAAGCTCTGCTGCTGATGGCTCTGGGGTTGGGGGACCGCATCCAAGCCCTCAAAGATGCCAACCTAAATCTACAAGAAGCCTTCAAACGACATCAGGCGCTGCATAGCCTGATCGCACCGGGGGGATTGGGGGGCTTTGGTGTGCTGATCCAAGCTAAGGGCCTTACGGATCAACAGCAGGGCTATCTTTTAAAAGGACTCCGCCAAGATGCAGAGTAAGAATAAAAGCCCCTTGCCGGGTTTGATCCTAAAGGGGCGGCAAGGGGTCGGACGGCTCTAAATGATCTT
>JANNOF010000005.1:0-1517 GCA_031398925.1 Gloeobacteraceae cyanobacterium SOY_34_metabat_371
CGGAAAAGATCTTGGCCATAGGATCGGATCCCGAGACGGCGCCTTTACTGGCTAAGGGACGGCAGTGGGTAGAGCAATGGTGCTGTGTTGAGGGCTATGCCCGCCGAATCGCAGAATTAACCCTCCATCAGTAGGTAGGTAGTGTGGCTAAGCAAGTTGGTATTTATCGACGGGTTTTTCCGTTGGTTTCGGAGGCTTTTATCCAAGAACAAGTGGCCCATCTAACCCGCTACGAGCCAACGTTTGTGGGGTGTAGTCGAGCTGCGGAGATGAGTTTTCCCTATGTGGCAATCAATGAGGATGATCCATTTAATATCAAACAATTCCTGTTCCTTATGACCCGTTCTCCCCACTGCTTTAAGGTTAGCCAACGGCGCTATTTAGAAAATTTAGATCTAATTCATGCTCATTTTGGGCCGGATGGCGTCTATGGTCTGGCTTTGGCGGAACATCTCAAAATTCCCTTAGTGGTGACGTTTCATGGCTATGACATCACCATTCATCGAACGGCACAGGCTTTAATGCGCACCCCGCTTTATAGTCAGTTTTTGCGTTTTGAAGAAGAGCTTAAACAAAAAGCAGCGCTTTTTATTGCTGTCTCCGACTTTATTCGCCAGAAGTTAATCGAGCGGGGCTACCCAGCCCATAAAATTGTCCGCCATGTAATAGGGGTTGATCCGACGCGCTTTTGTCCAGAGCCGCTCCCGGCTTCCAAGCGGTATATTCTTTCGGTGGGTCGCCATACGGAAAAAAAAGGCACTGCGACCTTAATCAAAGCCTTTGCGCGCATTGCCGCTAAATTTCCAGAGGTCACCCTCACCCAAGTTGGCACCGGGAAATTGACCCAGCAGCTCACCCGCCTTACCCAGGACCTGGGGATCACCCAACAGGTTAATTTTTTGGGTAGTCAGCCCCATGCCAAAGTCCGTAGCCTCATGCAGGGGGCAGAGGTATTTGCCCTAGCGAGTCAAACCGCCGCCGATGGGGATTGTGAGGGGTTACCCATTGTGCTTAATGAAGCCTCTGCCTGTGGGATCCCGATTGTAGCTACGTGGCATAGTGGGATTCCCGAAGCCGTAAAGGACCGAGAAACCGGTTTTTTGGTACCCGAACAGGATGAAGTCACCCTTGCTGACCGTCTAGAGATGCTGTTGGGTAACCCAGCCCAAGCCCAGTTGATGGGCCTGCGGGGCCGCATCTGGATTGAAACGTTCTTTGATATTCGTAAGCAAAGTCAAGCTTTAGAGCGCCATTATGATGCGTTGGTTTAAATTGCCCCTTACCCCCAATTTTGGAGGGAGCGATGACGAGTACGGCCCGGATTGCCCGCAATAGTTTATGGATCACAGGGAGCTATATGGCAGGAAGAGTCCTGACCCTAGTTTCCCAAATAGTCTTAGCCCGGATCTTGGTTCCTGCGGATTTTGGATTATGGGCGATGGTTTTACTGCTGACTACTTTATCAGCTCTTTTTAGGGAAACCGCCATTGCCCAAGTCTTGATCCATCGTGGTTTAG
>JANNOF010000028.1:0-4730 GCA_031398925.1 Gloeobacteraceae cyanobacterium SOY_34_metabat_371
TGAGAAGTAGTGCGTCCATAGAGACATCTGCGAGGGGGTATGGGGGAAGACAGGTGTTCCCCCATGCGGAGGGTGGGGGTGCGGGGGTGGAACCCTAGGTTCCGGCCCCCGAACTCTTACTCTTTTGCTTGTGAAAGTTAGCTAACTAATGGCAAAAGTTGATCCTACGGAATATCTAGGCCCGCTCCGCTAAGGCCAGCCAGCGCTCGGTGGCTACTTCAAGGGCTTTACTGATCTGCCCCATTTGGTCATAGACCGCATTGACCCGTTCAAATTCATGGGCTGGGATCTCGGCTAAACCCAGTTCTAGGGCGGCTCGTTCGGTCTCCATATGGGCGATCTTGCTTTCTAAGGTCTGCATTTCTCGCTTTTCTTTGCTGTTGAGTTGCTGGGATTTTACAGGCGTTATGTTAACTGCTTTGGGTGTAGGTTGGGTTTTTAAAGCTGGAGTTTTAAGTTCTGCTTCTTCTGTTTGTTTTTGGGCGAGATAGAGGCTGTAATTCCCTGAATATTGGCGGATCGTCCCTCCGGGTTCGAGGGCAAATATCGTATCCACAACCCGGTCTAAAAAATAACGGTCGTGGGAAACTACGATCACACAGCCCGTAAAGTCCTCAAGATATTCCTCCAGCACGCCCAATGTCTGCACATCGAGATCATTCGTTGGTTCATCCAGGATCAAGACATTGGGGGCCGTCATGAGTTCCCGGAGCAAAAATAAGCGTCGTTTCTCACCCCCAGAAAGTTGGGCCAAGGGGACGTATTGCTGATTTGGAGGAAATAAAAACCGCTCCAGCATTTGCGACGCTGTGATCACGGCCCCATCGGCTAATTTAACCAGTTCCCCGGCTTCTTTGAGGTAATCGATCACCCGTTGATTGTCCTCAGCGGCGGTTTGGATCGCCTCAGAATGTTGATCAAAATATCCAACATGAATCGTAGTACCGAGTTCCACCGTGCCTGAGTCAGGCTGCACCCGCCCGGTGATCAGATCCATCAGCGTTGATTTTCCGGCTCCATTACCGCCAATGATGCCAATCCGGTCTTCGGGGGTAAAACTATGGCTAAAGCGATCAATTAAGACGCGGCCCCCATAGCCTTTAGAAATATTGGTTAACTCGATCACTTTTTTACCGATCCGGCGGCCGCCGGTGGCAATGTCTACCTTGCCTTTAGCCTGTTTAAATTCCTGGTCTTGGAGGGCATGGGCGCGTTCAATCCGGGCTTTTTGTTTGGTTGAACGGGCTTGAGGACCACGCCGTAACCATTCTAATTCCCGGCGTAAAACGCCCCGATGCTTGCGCTGCGTACTGGCGGCGGACTCTTCGGCGAGGGCTTTTTTTTCTAAATAATAGGCATAGTTTCCCGCGTAGGAATATAGATCACCCCGGTCGATCTCTAAGATCCGATTGGTCACGCGGTCCAAAAAATAGCGGTCGTGGGTAACAAGTAACAACGCCCCCCGGAAACGCCGCAAATAGCTTTGCAACCATTCCACCGCTAGGGCATCTAAATGGTTGGTCGGTTCATCCATCAGCAAAACATCCGGATCACTGAGGAGGGCCGAAGCTAGCGCAATCCGCTTACGGTAGCCCCCTGATAAAACCCCAATGGAAGCCTCTAAATCAGTTACCCCTAACTTAGTGAGCACAATTTTGGCCTGGGTTTCTAGCTCCCAAGCCCCACTTTCATCCAAACGACCCATAACCGTGGCGAGCTGTTGATGTAACTCAGGATCTTCTTTGATGGCCAGTTTGGCGGCGAGGGCTTCATATTCCCGTACCAAGGCCATCGGTTCACCACAATCGGCAAAAACCTGCTCGAGTACCGTTTTTTTAGGGTCTAGATCGGGCTGTTGGGGTAAATAGACAATCTTGGCCCCGTGATTGATCAATAACTGCCCACTATCTAAGGATTCTAAGCCTGCGATCATCTTGAGCAAGGTGGATTTTCCCGATCCATTGGTCCCGATCAAGCCCACTTTATCGCTGGCATCGATACTAAAGCTGGCTTCCTGGAGGATCACTTTCATCCCTAAACTCTTGCGGACCGCTTGCAAAGCAAAAAGGCTCATGACAGATCCAAGCGCTGAGTTCTGAGATCTATTTTAAAGTGATTGCTGGATCTTAAGCGCATCGGCTGGCGGAGTAGGCCCCTAGGCTGACCCCTTTTTGACTATATGTAGCTCTTTTAGATCGGTTTTCACTAGTAATAGCGTAAATTTGATAAAAGTTTCTCACAATTATGGTAGCAAAGGGAACAATCTTTGCTACCATAGGCCCAACTCAGGTGGATTGTGGTGTGAGGTTGATCATGCGTCGTAGTCTACGGTTGAGCCTTTTGGCGCTTTGTATAGGGTTGATCGGAGGGCAAGTTGCCCTTAGTGTACCCCCCGTTGCGGTTTTAGCCGCAACGAATACCTTAACGGTGAATCCAGGAGCCATGACCTTGACCCAAGCATTGGGCCAAGCCAGCATGGGGACAGTGATCCAAGTTAATCCTGGCAGCTATACCAGTGAGACGGGGGAAATTTTCCCTTTAATTGTGCCCCCTGGCGTTACGGTGGTCGGCAACGAAAGTACCAAGGGTGAAGGCATTGTGATCAGTGGCGGCGGCAAGTTTCTGTCCCCCACGGTTGCCGGACAGAGTGTCGCTATTGTCGCGAGCAAGGGGAGCAAGATCAGTGGTTTGACCGTTACCAATATCAATAAGCGCGGATATGGTATTTGGATCGAAGGGGGCAATGCCCTTGTGACGCGCAATACCTTAACCGGGTCCAATAATGACGGGATCATGGTGACAGGAGAGAGTACGGCTGTGATCAGCAATAACTATTTTTATAAAAACAACTCTAACGGGATTACCATACTCCGCACGGCCCAACCACAGATCAAAGATAATCTCTTTGTGGCTACTGGTTTTGCCATTAACGTTGATGACAAGGCAACGCCTCTGGTAACGGACAATATCATTCGCCAGTGTGTGGATGGCGCCGTAGTGCTCAATAAAGCCCGTCCCATTTTTCGGGGCAACCGCTTTGAACGCAACCAACGCAGTGCCATTGCCATCGCCGATGAAGCCTTTCCCGATATAGGAACCGAGGCAGACCCGGGGCGTAATCAGTTTTTAGGTAATGGCATAACCGATATCAACAATGCCAAGCGCTCCAAAGAAGCCGTTAGCGCCTATGGCAACCAATACCTCAAGCAACGTAATAGTGGGAATGTTTTAGCCGAAATCGAGCCAGCGATGGTTCCAGCAGACGTGATCCGCGAAATGGAGGCCGCTAGCCCTCCCCCACCCCCTAAACCCGCACCCGTCCTGGTCAAGGGTAAACCTCCAGGGAAAACCCCAGGAAAAACTAAAAGTACGCCTAAACCCGTGCCCCCTAAGATCCTAGTCAAAACCCCTACGCCTACTCCGGTCAAAATTGAGCCGAAAATTGAGCCTAAGATTGAACAGAAAATTGAGCCAAAGAGTGCTCCGTCAACCCCGGTAGTCATAGCTAAGGTGGATCCATCTCCCCTCAATACACCCCTTCCCCCTCCTCCGACAACGCTGCCCCCGCCCCCTGTTGAAGTCAGTGCAACCCCTGTTAAAGATCCTGGGACTGCTACGCCCAGTCCTACCCCAGGAATGGCGTCTCGGTACTACGTATTTGTCACTGAGCCTAACCCCGATCTAGCTAGGCTCAAGTCCTTGGTTTCAGGTACCATGCCGCGCACCTGGGAAGGTAAAGAAGTGACGCAAGTAGGGGTTTTCGGTACTAAAAAGAATGCCGATCAGTTGGTAGAAACCTTGATCCAACAGGGCTTTAGTGCGGTAGTTGCCAATTTTTAATCGCTGGAGTTAACTTCTTGGTGCGAAAGTCCCTACCCGGTCAACGTAAGTACCGGGTAGTAGTTCACTCGTCAGCTTCAGATACAATTTCTCCCGGTTCGGGAAAACGAACCACATCCTCTTCGGTGAGATATTCACCACATTGGACCTCAATTACTACCGCCGGGATCTTACCGGGATTTTCGACCCGGTGCTTGGTGCAACGGGGAACAAAGGTGGATTCTCCCTCACAAACTAAAACAGTTTTATCTTCATAGATGACTAAGATCGTACCGATAACCACAATCCAGTGTTCAGAGCGATGGTAGTGCAATTGGCTCATGATCCGGTGACCCGGTTCGATCATCACCCGATTGATGCGATAGCGTTTACCCTGCTCAAGCAACATGCTAGAGCCATAAAATTTAATAATTTCCTGATGGCTAACCACATCATGCTCTGGCATAATCATCCTTGAATCGGACGATATCATCTTCACCTAAATATTCACCACACTGTACCTCGATCACCACCAAAGGTACATGCCCAGGGTTTTCTAAACGGTGTTTCATGCCCCTTGAGACAAAGATCGATTCTCCTTCAGAAAGTAAATGCAGTTGATCCTCTAGGGTAACTTTAGCCGTGCCAGCGGTGATCACCCAATGTTCGGAGCGATGATGATGCATCTGGTAGCTCAAACGATGCTGACGATTAACCACAATGCGTTTGATCTGATAGCGCTCCGATTCAAATAAAACCTGATAACTCCCCCAAGGTCTGAGCACAATAGGCTGAGCTTCGGGATTCTGAGCGTGGGGATGAGTGGCAATCATAAGCAATATATCAACAGGACCATCTTTAGGATAGAGCATTCAAGAGAATGATTGTGTTCCGAAATTGTACGTTTGACA
>JANNOF010000036.1:0-5198 GCA_031398925.1 Gloeobacteraceae cyanobacterium SOY_34_metabat_371
GTTTGCCCATTAAAGTTAGTTAAGTTATCTCCAAGAGCTTTTAGAGAAAGATTATTTAACAACTCCACTAAATCATGCGGTTCACCAGACCAATGTCTAATGTCTATATCGATCACACCAGGAGGTGTATTAATCATAGAAAATCCCTTGTAACTCAATAATCTAATAAATTTTAAATTAAAGTTAGGACTTTTTTCAAAATATATAGGTATCGCTAAAACATCAATCGTATATTTACCATGACTGTCTTGCCATATTCTTTTTGCTAAATAGGTTATGCCCATGATCTTCCATGGAATAATTACTCCTCGTTTTGAGTATTCGTTACTCCAAAATGATTTTTTATGACTATAAACTATAAACCCTTCTTTCCTTATTGCGAATATCTGCCTTGGGAAAAAATATCTCCATAATGAACTTAAGAAAAACTCAAATGATGTTAACACTATTAAAATGCCCCCTAAAATTTTTATAAAATCTTCAGGAGTAGCGTTAAAAACGTATTTTTGATAATCAGACCAGCCTAAAATACATATTAAAAGAGCAAAAACACACATGATAATTCCAAGCGATAGATCCCTTCCTAACAAACCTTTACTTTCAAAGCAAGTGATTAGAAAAGGATTAGCTAATTGTTCCTGAAACTTGTTAAAATATCTCATGTTAATTGCAGCCACATTTTTCAGTACCAGAACGTCGATTTCTACAAGGTAAGTTTACATGAAACGCTTCGTATTGATCCTTGGCACAATTTTTGCCCTTGGCCTCCCAGTGGTGGCCCAGACCTTAACTACACTCCACAGTTTTAGCGGTATCGATGGGGCCTATCCCTATAATGATCTGGTCGAAGGTCCGGGCAATAGTCTCTGGGGCACGACCAATACCGGGGGACCGGATGACCGAGGGACCATATTTAGGATCAATAGAGAACTGAAAACCCTCTTTACCTTTGATGATCTAACCGGGATCTATCCCGAAGGGGGCTTGAGTAAAGCTCAGGATGGGAGTTTTTATGGCACGACGGTCTATGGGGGCACCCCTAGTCAGGGGTGTCGAGATGGTTGTGGAACAGTATTTCGCATCAATCCCTTGGGTACTTTTACGAGTCTGTATTCCTTTAATTACCTCAATGGTCCTGCGCCCTACGGATTGATCCAAGGACAGGACGGCTTATTTTATGGTGTGACCAGCTCTGGAGGAAGGTTTGGCTTCGGCTCGGTGTATCAATTTAGCCCGACAGAGGGCCTGAAGACCCTCTACGCGTTTAATGGAACCGATGGATCGACCCCGTTTGATCGCTTGGTGCAAACCGCCAATGGGGATCTCTATGGCACTACGTACTATGGTGGGGACTTTAACGAAGGCACAATTTTTCGGATCCGGGCTGGGGAATTTGCTCAAGTCCATTCGTTTCAAGGGGCAGATGGGGCGAATTCTTCAGCGCGATTATTTCAAGCCAGCAACGGCTTACTCTATGGCACCACCCAAAGCGGCGGGACAGCTAATTTAGGCACGGTATTTCGGGTGAATCCCGCTGGAGCGGTGACGGTGATCCACTCTTTTGCCTTTACGGATGGAGCGAATCCCCAAGCCGGGGTGATCCAAGGTCAAGATGGTTTCCTCTATGGCACCACCCCGCAGGGGGGATTAGGGTGTGGCACAATTTATCGTCTGGGGTTAAATGGCGGCTTAAGCACCCGCTATACCTTTACCTGTGGCCTAGATGGCAAGATCCCGTTAGCACCTTTGATTCAGACCGCCGATGGAACTTTTTATGGGGTGACCAATCAAGGGGGCGCCTTTGATCAGGGGACGGTCTTTAAATTTAAGCAGTGATATCAAAGTCGGTTAGTTAAGCGCCCCCTAGCCCCCATTTCATGGCGGTATAAGCGTTTTGGGGGACGGGGGGCTGATCACCTAACGCAGATAACCGAGGGGATTGACTGCTTGACCATTGCGCCGCACTTCAAAGTGCAAATGTGGCCCGGTAGATACCCCAGTTGATCCGACCGCGGCAATCTTTTGGCCCTTTTGGATCTGCTGACCCGTGCGCACATATAGACGACTACAGTGCCCATACACCGTAGCTAGCCCCGCGCCATGATCGAGGATCACCGCATTGCCATAGCCCCCGTACCGTCCTGCGAAGATCACTACCCCACTATCAGCGGCGGTAATGGCACTTCCCGAAGCGGCGGCAATATCGGCCCCCGCATGAAAGCGCTTTCCGCCATAGACCGGGTGGGTACGCCAACCAAAATTACTACTTAAGCGGCCCCGTGCGGGCATGGCAAAGCGTCCCGTGCCCAAAGCCGGTCCCGTACTCCCCTTAGGGCGACTGGCAAGTAAACGGCGAATGATCCCGGTTAGGCGTTGGGCGTCTTGCTCTAAGCGACTTTGGGCCCGTTCATAACTGACCCGTTCTTTAGCGATCTTGCTGACAAAAGTGGCTTGACGGCTGGCCTGGACTTGATAGGTTACTTTTTGGGCCACCAAACTAGATTTTAGGCGGGCAATGGCGGCTTTTTGGTTGGCAACAGCTTGACGAGAGCGTTTGACCTGCTGGCTTTGGCCTTTGAGGGTTAACAATAACGCTCGGTCTTTAGAAAAAAGATGTACAAGCTGAACCTGCCGGTCCGCCAGTTCATTGACCTGATCACTACTCAACAGGATCGTCCACCACTGCTGTTGGAGGCTATGGCGTTGCTTAAACCGCAGCCGTTGGATCATGGCTAAACGTTGGGTTTCGCGTTTACGCTCTAGGCGCAGCAGTTGGTCTTGTAGGCCCAACAATTTTTGGTTGGCTTGATGGAGGTTCTTTTGGGTCACCGTTAAGCGGTTGTCGGTGACTACCAGCTTCTGTTTGGTTTGTCCCAAAACCCCACGCGCCGAACGTTCTTTGCGCTTGAGTTCCAAAGAACGCTTACGGGTCTGTTTGAGTTTGAGGCTGATCTGCTGCTGCTGTTTTTGCAGGGTCGTGAGGGACTCGGCTACCACCGGAGTAACCAGACTCAAGATCAACAAAACCATTACAAATAGACGACCCATGGGACTGCCAACGCTACCGGTAGTGTTTGCTGCAAGACCTACCCGGCCTTTAGAGCACGCAGCTAGCCTACCATAAAAACTTTATTAAGACTTCATTTGATCTTTTATAGAAATAACATTTTCTGTTTTCCAAATCGCCGCCACAATGCATACATCCAAGATCAGGGGGAATGGATGTGCAGCCACCGTATCGCATAGGACAAATTGTTCAAGCGGAGATTGCCCAACGTCGCCTGTATGCTGAAGTGCGCTTGATCGCCACCAATTTTAAAGGGGAAGTCCTTTGCTGGGTAAGGCCCCTAGTGATCACCCACGTAGATCCTTTACTCCCTCAAGATGTACGGCGTTCCGTCGATGTAATCTGGCCCATTGAATGGTTTAGCCCGACTTTTGATACCGATCTCATCGATCTATGGCCCTATTTAGACTGGGAACAAGTCGTATTTTTGGGGCAAAGTAGTGAGCATTTAGCTTATTTAGAAGTATTTAGTCAGTTATTTTACCAAAGTATTTATGCGGCTCGAGGTACTGCTTAGGCCTCTGCCGCAGTCTCGCACAGGCTAGCAATGCGCAGGGATTCTAAGGACTGTTGGGGGGTGACATAAAGCGCTGATCCTTCCCAAAGATGATCCAGTACCTGCTGGGTGTCTTTTTGAAAAAGTCCACGCCGACTCCCGGTATCTATGGTTTCTGAGCCTAAAGCACTGTGGACGGTAAGTTGGGTGCCGTCGAGGTGGAGACTCCCGGTTGTACCTTTGATCCTTAGGGTACTTTCGCTCGTGATGCCCAGGCCCTTGGCATAGCGCAGACTGGCCTGCGCTCCATTGTGAAAGCTGAGATCAGCCTGACAATCACAGGCTTGAAAGTAGCCTTGATCTAGTCCGGTATAGTGATTTTGGCAGGCAACAGCGACCACAGGGCCCAATAGATCGATCAAGCGGCTGATGCGCGACACCGCACCGACTAAAGGAAAGCCAAAGCTTGTAGGCTGAAAGCTCCAGCGCCGGGGGGCGGGGTCATAGTGACTGAGGGTAGCGTAATGAACCGTTTGGGGCTGGCCCACTACCGACCAATGATCCCGTAGGGCTTGGTGGATCCCGCTTAGAAGCTCGATGTGCTCAATGTGCAACAGCCGTTTTTGAGCTTGGGCCAGTTGAATTAAGTCTTTACCCGTGTTGTACGCTAGGGCCAAGGGATACTCTACAACTACGTGCTTACGGGCTAATAAGGCCGCTTGGATCAGGGGGGCGTGGGTGTGGTTAGCCGTGCAGATGAACACCACATCCAATAGGGGGGCTTCGAGGGCGGTTTGCCAATCAAGGCACGGTTGCGTTTGAAACTCCTGGGCTAAGGGAGTAACGTGCTCCCAAGTACGGCCACAGATCCACAATAATTTAGCCCTAGGGTCTGCATTAAGGGCGGTGGCTCGGGCCTTAGCTGCATAGCCCGTACCCATAATGCCCACGTGGATCAAGGGGTGATCACTTTACGCCGTACCGCTTCCATGCACAGCGAGATCCGACTATTGGTCTCTTCTTCTTCAAGGGGGATGCCTAGCTTTTCTTTGAGGCGTTGGACACAGTTTTGCACGGTTTTCTTGCTGGTAAAGATCCGCTCCGCAACCGCTTGATCCGTTAGGCTTTCTTGACACATAAGCTCTAAAATCGTGCGTTCGCGGTCGGTGAGTTTGACCAATGAGCGCAGTTCACGGGGTAGCTTGAGTTCCCCACTCAGGGCACTTTTAGCGCCTTCCACAAAGTTACTGCGGCGGTCCATTTTGTTGATCGAAACAAAGCCCCCTTCGTGCTTGCTGATCTCTTCGGATAGGGGCGAAAGCAGGAGGGGCTCACTGGAATAAACCAGAATATTCAAATGGGGATGCTGGGTAAAAACATACTTGAGGAGCGTCAAGCCGGGCTGGGCGGATTGCTCACCACTGGTTTGCCCGTAGAGTAAATCGGTTATCAACAGATCCGGCTGGGCCGTCTCTAGTTTTTGCTGGGCCTTGAGGGGGTCAGCAATGATATCGCAGCGCGCCTCAACATCGATTTTTTGAAGCCACTCACAATTGTTCTTGGCCATTTCGGGATGATCTTCTACCACCCAAAAGGTCAGGGTACTACCCATAGACGCTCTATCTCAGTGATCTG
>JANNOF010000042.1:0-7003 GCA_031398925.1 Gloeobacteraceae cyanobacterium SOY_34_metabat_371
GGGTGCCCAGGCGGCGCAGGTAGCCGCCGAAGTAGGGAGCGTCACTACGGGTAACCCTAAATCCATTGCCACCCATTTGGCCATATCTAAAGCCTTGCCCCCGCCCCAACCGAGGACTGCCTGCGCCTGATCAGCGTGTCCTTGGGCCACTAAGCCCCGTTGGATCGATTCCGTACAGTCAATGCCATAATCACCCCAGATCAAGGCTCGGTCAGTCAAAAGTGGGGCAATAGGCGCAGGTCCCCGCTGACCTCCAATTACCAAAATGCGCTCCTGGGGAAGTAACTCAGGTAACTGGGCGCGTACCCCCCATCCCCGTAGTAATTGGCGGGGTGCAATTGATTGGGGCGGTGTGTTCCACTGCATACCCATACCTCTAGGGGGCGATTAGATCTATGATAACGCCCCTAAGGATCTAGAAAAACTCTGGATTGGGTGGGCTGGGCTTGAGGCGCGCCGGGAAAAATTGCTGAAAAAGCACCCGGGTTGCCAAGTGGACTAAAAGCCCGGCTGGGCCTGCAAATAAACAAAGGGCTAAGGAATGCCCGGTCCATAATCCAGTGCGTTGACCCTCTAAATAGATCCAACGGCCTACAAAAAGATCAAAAGTTAAAAAATGAATCCAACCTAGGGCGGCTACCCGTTCATCACTAAAGGCTGCGGCTAGATCCGGGAGTTGTCCACTAGAAAAAGCCTGGCCTACTTCGGGTGGGATTTGGGCAAACACTACAATGTAGCTCAATGCCAGGGGAATAAAAGGCCATACTGACCCCATCACCCTACGGGTTAGCGACCAATTGGGTAAAAAGATCATCGCCCCCCAAAAAGGTAAAACGAAGCTATTGGTGGCGAGAAATAACAGGTTTAATCCATTCATAATCCCGAGCCCCATAGCGCCTATGATCGGCATTAAAATTTGAGGACCGGGGAATCCGTAAAGAGACACCCCAGAGCTGGTACAAAGTCCCTATGCCTGATGCATTATAAGAAGTGTAGCGGTTCCAGGGCGGATCTTGTGTCCATTTCCACAGATTACTATGCGTGTCTAGGTTTACCCCTTACTGCCACCAGTGCGGATATTCGCACTGCCTATCGTCAAGTAGCCCGCCGTGTTCACCCCGACCGCTTCGCGAATAACGAACAGGACCGTCAATCCGCCGTCAGTATTTTTACAGAATGGGTAGCACCCGCCTATCGTGTTTTAGCTACAGACACGGTCCGCGCTCAATTTGATAAAAAATACCGTGATACCGTGGGAAGTCAATTAGCCCAAGGACTACCCAGACATTTTTTGATCGAACGGCTTCAAAATGCTGCTTCTCCCGCCGCCCTACGCCAAGTCTATGAACAGGAAGTTCAAAATATTCACAATACGCTCTATACGGATTTGCACCAAGCTCCAGCCCAAGTAGAACTTTTAGCGGCCCTTAACCGGGCATATATCGTAGTTCAAGTATTAGCTCCGTGGCAAAAAAAGACCAATGAAGCTCCAAAACGTAGCGCGAGCAGTCGTTACACCCTCTATGCCCGACAGATGATTGAGCAGGGTAAGATCGCCGATGCCTTTCGTTATTTACGCGCTAGTGATAGCCAGATCACCGACCGCGCGGAGTATCATACTCTTTTGGGTCTTTGCTATATCCTACGGGGCACTCCAACCGCTGGACAAACTGAGTTTATAACAGCGCTAGAATATAATCCCCAACACTTAGAAGCGCGTACTGAATTAAATAAGCTAGAGTCTAATTCAGCCAGTACCCACGAATCCACGATCCCTTCGCCGTGGTGGAATAATCTTTGGGGTGCGCTCAAAAAATTAGTTACGGGCACCCCTATCGTGCGTGAATTGGTTCCTACCCGTTCTCGGACCCGCTAGCCTCTAAAGGAACATACCCATGGGAATGATTGAAATTTACACTTGGCGCAGTTGTCCCTTTTGTATCCGTGCCAAGGATCTGCTCAAGCGTAAGGGGGTAACCTTTACGGAATATGCCATTGATGGCGATGAACAAGCCCGTGCTGCCATGGCCCAGCGTTCTAGCGGCAGACGCTCTGTACCGCAGATCTTTATTAATGGACAGCATATTGGCGGTTGTGATGACCTCCATGACCTAGACCGCCAAAAACAACTTGATCCGCTCCTACAAATGATCTAGAAAGTGCTTTAGTGCGGCCAAAAATGCCTGGGGTTTTTCAAGTTGCGGTAGATGTCCACAGCCAGGGATCAGGACCATCTCACTTTGAGGAAGATGATTAGCAAACAGGCTGGCCCAATGCACGGGGATTAAACGATCTTCTTGCCCCCAGAGGATCAACGTGGGGACGGCAATCGTTGTTAATTCCTGGGGATGCCATTGTCCAACCGTCAAAGTTTCCAGGGGCATCCGGGGCCAGCGTAGCTTTTGGGTGATGTCATGAAGCAGATCACCATCAAGCAGTTCCGGCTGGGCAAATACCGCTTCCGCTAGGGCTTGATTAATGCCCTGTTTTCCTAGGCGGATTTTAGGAACAGCCGTGATCATCCCGGTCAAACCTGTGGGTGCAACCAAGACGAGGGCCCGGATCTTGGCTGGCTGATACCGATAGGCCCATAAACTGATCCATCCTCCCAAGGAATTGCCGACGAGGACTATCCCTGGCGGTATATGATCCGCTAGCTGGGCAGCCACATCGGGGACATGCAAAATCTGATCGGTGGGGAGATCTAAAGCCACAGTCTGATAACCAGCCTGAATGAGGGCGGTATCAATGCCCTGCCAATGTTCGCGGCCCCCGCCCAGTCCGTGGAGGAGTACGACTTGGTGATCAGGAGTTAGGGGATCCAACCAAGAAGGTTTCATCGGAACGCATTAGTTGGTGGAGCCTACTTAAAAATGAAGCATAGGCAACGGGATCCCATTACCTATACTTCACTAGGAGTCCAGTTTGGTTACAGACGAATCGGAGGATGACCCACAGCATCGCTCATGTGGATCGTATCGACAAAGCGGATGGTTTTAGATTGGCTAGAGACAACCATGGTTTCGGTACGCATTGCCCCACCAAAGAAGCGCACCCCTTTGATGAAATCTCCATCGGTGATCCCGGTGGCAGCAAAGAGCAGATTGTTACCAGAAGCCAGCTCGGAAGCGTCATAGACCTTATCGGGTTCTTCAACGCCCATTTCCAAAAGTCTGGCCCGGATCTCAGCTTTGGTGCCGGATAATAAACCCGTTTTGACGACATCGGGGTCATAGATCAAGCGACCTTGGAAGTGCGCGCCGAGGCAGCGTAGGGCGGCGGCTGAAATTACCCCTTCGGGTGCTGCGCCGATGCCCATAAGTGCATGGACGCCCGTGCCATCGATCCCGGCGGACAAAGCAGCGGAAATATCACCGTCTGAAATGAGTTTTACCCGCGCACCCGCACTGCGGATTTCTTCGATCAACGCATTGTGCCGGGGGCGTTCCATGACGATGACTACCAATTCACTGACGGAGCGATTGAGGCACTCGGCAATGATCTGGAGGTTTTTGGTTGGGGTATAGTCTAGATCAACTTTGCCCTTGGCTTGGGGTGGGGCGGCGAGTTTTTGCATATAGAGATCAGGGGCATGGAATAGCCCGCCTTTTTCGGCAATGGCTAAGACCGCCATAGAGCCATTACGGCCTTCTGCGACTAAGTTGGTGCCTTCACAGGGATCGACAGCGATGTCAATTTCGACTAGTTCATCAATGCGACAAAACTCGGCGGCATTGGGCTGGGTACAGATCCCCACTTCTTCACCGATAAAGAGCATCGGGGCATCGTCACGCTCCCCTTCGCCAATTACAATCCGTCCACGCATGTTGATCTGATTCATGCGGTTGCGCATGGCTTCTACCGCCACGCCATCTGCTTCGTTCTTGAGACCTTTGCCCATCAATCGAGCAGAAGCAATAGCTGCTTGCTCTACGACTTCAATGATCTCCAGACCCAGGGTTTTTTCCACAATGTCCTCGGCTTGCGTCCACCCATGAGTTTAGTACTTCGAGGCACCTTGGGGAAGGGCTGGGGATCACTATTCAATCAAGATTGATGCACAAGCACTGCTGCTTCTACGATCACCTGCTCCCCTTGGACTTGCGTAATCGCCCAACGCAGGGGTTCTCCGTGGGTTTCCAACTGTTTTTCAATGGCTGGGATCATCTCGGTCAACGGCTGTAAAGCCATTTCGAGTTCGATAAATTGGGTGCACATGGGCAAAAATTTCCATAACGCTAAGATTGCCCCCTAGCATAGCGCGGATCTTTAATTGAGCCTAGATAAGTAGCTGTAAAAATACGGAGATGCTTCATCGTAGGTTCACAGAAAGTTGACCTTAGGTTTATTTAAGACCAGAGGTATTGCGCTTGGGCAATCACCCTTGATCGCCCATGATAAATCTAGTAACGAGGAGCCAGTTATGACAAACGTCCCCCCTACTTTCAAAGACTCCCAACTCAAGAAATTAGAACAAGCGCGGGCTAAATCCGCGCAACTCCGCCAAGAAGCAAAGTTCCTGAAAGATGAAATGCTCCTGTTAGTTACCCGAATCGACCGGATCCTTACGCGTTATGCCTAATCCCAGATTGCTAAAGGAGGCTGTACCCATGTCTAATCGCCACCATTTTACGAGCAAAGACTTATTAATCGCCGCATCCGCCGGTGATGCTCAGGCGCTCCGGGAGCTGTTGGCTAAGGGTGTAAATGTTAACAGCACTGATCAGAGTGGTATGACCGCCCTAATCTTGACCGCCTTTCAGGGTCACCTAAAGTGTGTAGAACTCCTTTTGCTCCACGGGGCTGATGTCAATCTCCGTACTACCTATGGGATGACCCCCTTAAAGGCCGCCACGAGCAAAGGCCACCAAAGTATTGTCAAAGTGCTCCAGATCTACAAGCAACTCCAGCAACAGGCCAGTTAAGCAGGTATTCTGGATACACCTGCTAATTAAAAAATGTACGAACATTGGCTCCCGGCCCGTAAGCGCTTAGCCCTAGTGGCGCACGATCAAAAAAAGCCCGAACTCTTGGCCTGGGTAGCACAGCACCAAGCGGCGCTGATCGTCCATGATCTCTATGCCACTGGCACTACGGGCAGACTTTTGGAGGAAGCCCTAGGGATTCCGGTGACTAAGTTCCAGAGTGGTCCCCTGGGGGGCGACCAGCAGATTGGCGCTAAGATCGCCAGCGGCGAAATCGATGGGTTGATCTTTTTTTGGGACCCCTTGACCGCTCAGCCCCACGAACCGGATGTTTCGGCATTGCTACGCATTGCCGCAGTGTGGAATATTGCCATTGCCAGTACCCTAATGAGTGCGGATTTTTTGATCAGCTCACCCTGGTTTAGCGCACCCTACTGTCAGCAGAAACCTGAATATCGATCCCCCGGTTAACGCCCTTAAGTCTTAAGAGGATCAGCCCTCCAATTGCAATGCCGGTACCTGCGACGGCGCTTTAGGTAGATATTGCGGTGGTTGCCCTTTAGCCGTTCCTGGCAAAAAAGAAAGGACGATCACATCTCGGACCCCCGTATGTACTTGGCCCCCTTGATGGATCAGATCGGTGGCAAAGACAACGGCGCTCCCCTGGGGACCCACACAGGGGGTAATCCGTTTGGCCTGGGTTTGGATCTGTTCCTCAGTGAACCGATAGCCTCCCTTGGGCAGACGGTCGCGCTGGAGGTGAATATCCGAGAGGAGCATCGGGCCATTTTCTGCGGTAATAGGCTTCAAAAAGATCATGCACTTATATTCATAGGGCGTGGCGTGGTTGTAATCGATATGCCACAAAAAAGATTGATACCGTGCTCCACGCAACGGATAGCGCCGATAGGTCACGACCTCATGGATCCGAAAGGACATTCCTAAGGCGTGGGCTAGGCGTTGTTGGATCTGGGTTCCGGTGTGCAGCACTAGCTGAAACTGGGCCTCTGGTAATCGATAGTAAATACTTTCAGCCTCTGGAATATGCCCAGCTACCCGGTGGATCAACCCCTGGTCAAAGTAGGCACTGACTTTTTGGGCGTGGGGAATTTGATCGAGATCAAAGTTGAGGGCGGTACCCGCTTGATCCGGTGGCAGTATATAAAAGTGGTCGTCCACCAATTGCTGCTTAAATAAGTCATCTTTTAAATCAGCGGCAGCAGTCCACCCCTGGCGCGCCTGGGCTTCTTGGATCTGCCATTGGGTCCGCAAAAAGGCAGTTTCTAAGCGATTATGACCGGGTACATAGTTAAATAGCTGGCGCAGGGATTGTTTGAGGCCCATGATCTAAAATCCCAGATTAACGCTGAAATAAAGCCCTTGGTCTTGTAGATTATTGCCCCGGTCGGTGAGGTCAACAAAGGGGATCCCGTAATCTACCCGGACCCCGATCTTGGGCACAGGCTGCCACAAAAGACCCAACCCGGCACTCGCCAAGATTCTCTGGGTAGGTTGGGGATTGGGGTTACTGGAGTTATTCCAAACGGCCCCCGCTTCTACAAAGGGCGTGATTTGAACCACTGGTCTCCCTAATTCATTGCGTATCAGGGGTAGCCTAGCCTCCACAGAAGCTCGGTAGCCATTGTCCCCGGAGCGACTATTTTGGCGGTAGCCCCGCACGGAGGTTCCGCCGCCGAGGATAAATTGCTGGGAAGGTAAGAGGTTGCTAGGGCTGAGCTGTAGATCCCCTTGCAGGATCAAAAGCTGATCGTTTCCTAAAAGCTGGAGGCGCTGAATTTGCCCTAACCAGCTAAAAAATGAACCATCGGGGATCGTCCCGGCATTTTGGGTCGCATCAAATATTCCGAGGCCCACATTGAACTGTGAGCGTACGGCCCAAGCCCCTAAGGGATCACGGGAGGTATAGTCCTGTCCGAACTTGAATACCCGCGTGCGAGCATTGCCCTGGGCATCGGGACCAATACCAAAGGGCGTTGGGACATCATTGAATAAAAAAGTCTGTCCCTCTTGAACATTCAATCCCCAAGAAAGCGCTAATTCTTCGCGGGGGGTACGTC